>CAZFWM010000048.1:0-31489 GCA_964522545.1 uncultured Thermodesulfobacteriota bacterium | reverse complement strand
TTATCTGCATATGAGAAATCCATTCATGACATTCATCCTCCTTGCCCTTCTTGCCGCCGTCGGCCCGGGCGGCTGTGACGGGGGGGATGGCGGCGAAAAGGAGCCGTCGAGCCGGCCCTATGCCTCGATGGTCCCCACAGGGAGGCCGATCCGGGACCTGCTGGCCATATCGAGCCACATCTCGAAGAGTGCCGAGCCGACCTGGACCCGCGACTTCGAGATCGAGAAGCTCTCTGGGGCGGGCGTGGGCATGCTCCGGACCGACTTCTCCTGGAGCCGGATCGAGCCCGAGGACGGCCTCTGGCAATTCGACGGGTACGATGCCATGGTCGACGCCTGCCTCGCCGCCGGCATCCGGGTCGACGCCCTCCTCGACTACGGCGTGGACTGGGCCATGCCGGGGGGGAGCCACGACGAGATCGATCCGGAGGTCTGGGCCGACTATGTAGGCACCGTGGCATCCCACTTCCGCGACCGGATCGACCTCTACGAGATCTGGAACGAGCAGAACGTGGTCCGGTTCTGGAAGCCCCGGCCGAATCCCTGTCACTACGGAGACCTCCTGCGGGCCGGGTACGAGGCGATCCACGCCAACGACCCCGACGCCGTGGTGCTCTTCGGCGGCCTGAGCATCTTCAACGGCTCCATGTTCGGACCGGACGGCGCCTGGAACTTCCTCGTGCAGGTGAGCGAGCATCACCCGGACGTCTGCGAGATCTTCGACGGCATGGCCATCCACCCCTACACCTTCCTCCAGCAGACCGGCCCGGAGCTGGCCCTCTCTCTCGGGATTCTCCACTACCCGAACCTCACAGGGGCCATCGACGAAATACGAGACCTCCTCGAGAGGGTCGGGTGCCCGGACAAGCCGATCTACCTGACCGAGATGGGCTGGCCGAGCCTGCTCATCGGCCGGGAGCGGCAGGGCGCCTATCTGGCCAGGGGGCTCATACTGGCCGCCTCGAAGGAGATCGAAGCCTACTACTGGTACACCTTCTGGGACGGAGACGGCGGGGCGTTTCCGGCCACGGAGGACTTCTTCGGCCTCTTCACATGGCCCGGCGAGGAGCCCCGGGCCAAGCCGGCCTACGAGGCTCTTCAGGGGGTGGATCTGCTCCTCGGGGACGCGAGATACGCCGGCAACCTCGGTGAGGCGCTGCAGTGGGACGGGGGGCGTCACGGCCTGGCCTTCGCGGACGAGGCTGGCCAGTGGACGGTCGGGCTCTGGAGAAGCGAGGAAGGCTTCCATGAGTCCGTAGAGACGGAGGTCCCGCTCCACGCAGATGCCGCGGGCCGGTGGGAGCTCTACGATCAGGCAGGGGAGCTCCTCGAAGCTGGGGATGTCACGGGAGAGCCGGTCACGGTCGAGCTATGCGGGAAGGTCAAGTACCTGCGCTTCAGTGTCTCTCGGTAGCAGCCGACACAGAGGTCGGCCCGCCTTTCAACTCCCTACACGTGCTCGATGGCGGTGTGTCCCGAGATCTCCCTTGGTATTACAGCACAATTCTATCGATCGCTTCTTTCCGTTTCTTCCAGTCCGGCATGCATCGCGAAAGCAGGGAATAGAAGGCTCGCCCGTGGTCGTTGTGTTTGAGATGACAGAGCTCATGCATGATGACGTATTCGATGCAGTGGACCGGCACTCTGACCAGATTGACATTCAGGGTGATATGTCCCTTGGGAGTGCAGCTACCCCACCTTGTTTTCATACGGCGAATGGTTACCCTTGGTTCGGGAATGCCATGCCGCCGGCCGAGCTCACAACAGTTCTCTAAATAACGAATCAAGACCTGTTCTGCACGATTCCTGTACCATCTCTCGACAGTGGCACGAACAACATCGGTCCGTGATTTATCTGGCACCCGGACAAAGAGAAAACGACCGCGTAGTTTTGCCGGTTCCGGTTTGCCTTGCAGCACACGAAGGCGGTATTGCCTGCCGAGGTAGATGAACGTCTCGCCACTGATATATCGCTTCGGCGTCGGCAAAGGGTGATATTGCTGCATTTTTTCTATAGTCTTCGCGATCCATGGCGCTTTTCGGCGGACGGCGTTCCTGATCCGGTCGATGTGTACGTCCAGAGGAGCCTGGACCGTGACTTCGAGATCCGGGGATACTTTGATGCGGAGCCGTTTTCGGTCGGATCGGACAAGGATGTATTCGATTCGGCGGGTCCCGTAATCGATGGATTGTCGTGAGGCCTCAGTCTTCATTCGCGATGGCGGTCTCTATGCAGCGGTCGATGATCGCTTCATGCTCATCATCGGAGAATTGAAATCCGTGCTCATCTTCGTAGTCGTAAATGACATCATCAAGGTCTCCACGCATACGATTCAACACGTCAGGATTATGATACCAGTCCCTTATCTTCTGTTTGTCTATCTGTTCATTGATGGCGATCGCCACCCGGGCTATCGAATCCTGAGTGCTGCCGTAGTGGGCCAAGGTTTCGCATACGCACCCGAAGTACCGCCTGGCCATGTCATGTCCCTGAATCAGATCTGGCAGGTCGTCGTCTGTTCGGCTGATGACCTTTTCGGAGATCTCATGAATCTTTTCCAGGTATTCGAGGGATTGGATCCGTTCTTCGTGGTAGGCCCGGATGACCTCCTGCAACAGCTTTGAGAACTTCTCGTAGAAGGCCCGGTCCTTCCGCATTTCCTGCTCGATGACTCTCGCAGTCGCCGATGCGATCGTGTCCGCTTTGGAGGCGTCGCTCTTCCCTGTGTCCTCGATCACCTGTCGACGTTCCGTGTCGTCGAACAGGTCGATCGGAGGGCTTAGCTGTTCGACCTCGCCGGTCCCGACGTGAGTGTCGATGAGTTTCTGGATTTTCGGTTCATAAGCGGAATAGTCAATGACCTCCTGATAGCGCCGGCTCGCGGCGGCACGCAGGTTCTGGAAGAATTTCAGATCCTTTTTGTAGCGCATGATCTTTTGCTCGGGCGTAGAGTCAAGAAAGGTCGTACTCGACATGGCCAGGGAGAGAGTCCGTGCAAACAGGCTGAAACGATCATAGAATTTCGTGCGCAGGGCCTCGTCCCAGAGGTAGTTCTCATAGGCCTCGGGATCTTTTGATCCTTTGACGGGAGTGAACAGCTCCCAGAGATCGGTGTGGTGCTGGGGGAGCTTGGCAACTTCCTCTTCTATGTTCGTGACGGTCTGCTTCAGATCCTCGGGTTCGTAGTCCGCCAGCTGGGAATAGAAGTCAATGGCCTCGTCCAGTTCTTCGATCACCCCCCGATAGTCGAGGATGAATCCGAAGTCCTTTCGGTCGTGCAGGCGGTTGACGCGGGCGATGGCCTGGAGCAGTGTATGTTCCTTGAGCTTGCGGGTCAGGTAGAGGACCGTGTTGCAGGGGGCATCGAAGCCGGTCAGGAGCTTGTCGACCACGATGATGATCTCCGGGTGATCGCCGCGGGTGAAGGAGTTGATGATCTGCCTATTGTATTTCTTCTCCGTGCCGAAGCGGTCCATCATCTTCTTCCAGAAGACCTCGACCCCCTTGTCGTCTGCCTTGTCCGTGTCCTCGCCTTCCCGGACGTCCGGCCCCGAGATCAGAACCTCTGTGGAGACCATGTCGAACTCGCCCATGTATTTTTTATACAGGAGGGCCGTGGCTTTGTCCTGGGCAACGAGCTGTCCCTTGAGGCCGGTCCCCTGCCAATGTGTTGAATAGTGCTGACACACATCCCAGGTGATCATCCGGACCTTTTGGGCGGCCTTGTTGAGGTGATCCTTGGTGGCGAACTTGCGCTTGAGATCGGACTTCTGTTCGTCTGTGAGGCCCATGGTCATCTTCTCGAACCAACTGTCGATCATGTCGGACTGGACCGTCTGCGGCACGTGACGGGGCTCATAGAGCAGGGGGACGACCGCCTTGTCCTCGACAGCGTCCCTTATGGTATAGGCCGGCTTGAAGAGGTCCCCGAACTGGGCGAAGGTGTTGCGTTTCCTGGACTTGGCCAGTGGAGTACCGGTGAAGGCGATGAAGCAGGCACCTTTGAGGGAGAGCTTCATCTGCGCGTGGCGGTCGCTGTACTGGGTCCGGTGGCCCTCGTCCACCAGCACGAAAGTATTAGGATCGGCCCTCTTCATGCGGCGGTTTGCTACGGCCTTTGCGAACTTGTGGATCAGAGTCGTGACGACGTGGGTCCTGTGGTCCTGGAGGAGGTCGATCAGGTGGGTTCCGGTGTTCGCCTGCTCCGGATCGAGACCGCAAGCCCGAAAGGTGTTGCATATCTGGTCGTCCAGGTCGATCCGGTCCGTCACGAGAACAACCTTGGGATTTAGGATGTCCGGTTCGATAGCGAGCGATTTGGCGAGCATCACCATGGTAAGCGATTTCCCGCTGCCCTGGGTGTGCCAGACTACGCCCCCTTTTCGCGTGCCGTCCGCGTCTGTATTTCGCACGCGTTCGAGGATGTTCTTCACGGTGAAGTACTGCTGGTAGCGGGCGATCTTCTTCTCTCCGTTGTCGTATACGATGAACTTGTAGACCAGATCGAGGAAGCGCTCAGGCCGGCAGAGAGCATACAGGCACCGGTCCTGTTCGGTCACGGCGCGCCCTTCCCGCATAATGTCCAGGTACTCCCTTTTTATTTTTAAAAAAGGATCCGAGAGAAGGCGATCCGCTTCGTCCTGCGAGAGAGGACTCAATAACAGTTGCTGAACCGGCGTGTCCAGGCCATCCTCTTTCCAGACGCTCCAGAACTTGAGCGGTGTGCCCGTGGTCCCGAAGGATGCCTCGGAACGCGCGAGGGCGAGCAAGAGCTGGGAGTAGAGATAAAGCTGTGGAATCCCGTTCTTCTCCTGATAGTCTCTCTGCTGTTTGACGGCCAGCTCGATCGGTTTCTTCCTTGTATCGGGATATGCGGACCGCTTGCACTCGATAACGCATACAGGGATCCCGTTGATGAACAGGACGATGTCCGGGATGTAGTGCTTATCCAGGCCGATCCGCTCGACGCTGAACTCGGCGGTGCAGTGATAGGTGTTATTCTCCGGATGTTTCCAGTCGATGTAGTTGACCGTGAAACTCTTTGTATCACCGTCTACGGTCTGGGGAACCGAGGTGCCCAGGCAGAGGAGATCGTAGACCTTCTCGTTCTGGTGGAGGGCGCCCTCGGCCCGAAACCCCTTGAGCGCCTGGACCGCGGTCATTATCCCGTTTTCGGTGAATCGGTGGGTTCGGCCCTTGAAATCGTAGGTGTTTGCTTCTCGGAGGCTCTCGGCCAAGACGTCGTCGAGGAGGGCCGAGGCGGTGCGCCCGCCCCGAAGGGCAAGGGCCTCTTCCGGCGTCAGGTAAGACCAGCCCAGCTTCATAAGCAGGTGAAGGGCCGGGAGCTGGGACTGGACCTTTTCCGTGTAGTCGGGGACTCCGTATGTCGGCTGCTCTTCCATGCCTTAATCCTTTACGTAGCTTTTCTTACAAAATCCGAGACGTCGTCTCGGATTTTGTAAGAAAAGCTTATGGTCTCCTTTTCGTATTCCGTTCTTTCCTGTTTTTCATATGTTTTCATATGCATGTTGCACGATCAGCATTTCATACGGATCTCTCCTGTCAGGAGTTTCTGCATCAGACCGCGCTTCTGCTTTTCAAGGGCAATTTTTTTTATTCGCAGCAGTTCAATAGAGTGGTCACAGGCGATTAAAATGGATGAAATGTGCTTCTGTTCAGCGATTTGTGGAAGCCATATTTTTACCTTTTTTACTGATGAACTCGTGAGCCCGAACCTTGTAACGCCATTTGCCAGACGTGAAAGCTGATTCGAAACGCGTTCATGAGCAATTTCCTTTGCCAGGAATATCGAATCAGCTTGTGTCGAATCTGGTCTGATGAGCGCAAGATGGTAACCGCAAATAACGTCATCTAAATTATCTATAACAACTGTAGGTATACCAATATCATCAGGTGCTTCCGAATCTTTTGTTATAATCACGTCGCCTAATTTTAAAGCAAATTTTTCAATTTCGGTGTCAGAGGCGGTGGCCCACATGAAATCGATGTCCGTGGTTATATAGTCATTGCTATATACATCCATGTAGTTACAGAGGCGAACTCGCCTTTGGCCATCATAAGCTTTTTTATCAACTCCACTAAAGAAGATAGTTGTAACATCTTCAAGTCGGATTTCCCGCCATCCTTTAGGCAATCCTCCCATTTTTTTTGAAGACGTGCCGAACTCTGTAAACCGCACCCCACCGGTCAACAGCTGTTGCATGAGGGCTTTTTTCAGCTTGCACTTGGCGTCGATGAGCTTGCGCGACTGGTCGATGGCCTCGTCCCAAGTGGAGAGGATCTCGGCGATTTTCTTCTGTTCGGGGAGTGGGGGTAGGGGGATGCGGGTACTTTCGAACGAGGATTTGTTAATAATCGGTACTGCTTGGCAACCTGCATAAGATGCAATTCTTTTACTCTGTTGTGAGAGTGCATAGAATAGATAGACACCTGAGTTTCTTAAATTTGGAATTATTGAATTTATTTGCTGGTTCGTAGCTAGTTCTTTACTGGCAATCCCTATTTTGCCGATTGTTGAACCGATGCAAACAAACAAGACACTACCATCTGGTACCTTGCGAGTCTTTTCAACGCCTGTAAAGGACAAAGTGGTTGTGGTTGAGTTAATCCACGGTGTAGATCAAATTTCACAACGTCTAAAAAAAAAAAATTCCCCGCCATAGTATTCTTTTCTTGACGTGGAGGGTGTTGATCCAGTTACAACGGTACCAGTATTTCTAATTGGCAGGTATTCCCACTCCTCCGGAATCCAACCGACCTTGGTTTTTTTGTAGCCCTTTCTGCCCTTATTCCTATTGGTCATCACTAAATCCTTGGTCGATGCAGTCGCTCGATCACTTCCATTCCGCCGGTCGTCTGACAACCTTGCCGCTCGGCAATGGGACCTCGTCGGGGAACTGGTACTTTGCGTAGGCTTTCGCGCTGAACGTGAACGACCCCGGTGCGATCTTGGCGAGTTCTTTGTTCTTGCGTCGGTATGGAAATGCAAACAGCAGTTGCTTGTCCGGATAGAGACGCTTGAACGTAAAGACGACCGGGCGCAGGTCGGTGTCCCTGGTCACGAGCACCGCTATGTCGTACAGGTTCGAGGCGGCGCCCTCAAGGACTGCACAGGCGATCGCCACGTCTGTCTCCTTCTCCTCGTGCACGACCAACCTGCGTCCTTCGCGGGTGTCCTGGATCGTCTTCTTCTTGAAGTGGGCCTCGCACACTTCCACACCGGCGGCGGTCAGGGCACGGGTGTACGCCTTGTGACGGGCGATCTTACCCGGTCGGGTGCGGCTCAGGTGATAGGCGTATGCGGTGAAATAGAGGATTTTGTGCAGGCGGGCGGTCGGGCCGATGAGGTAGAGGTGATCGGTGAAGAGGGTGTTGAGATCGAGCCATTTGACCGATCGTCCGCCACGCTCGTCTTCAGCACTGACCACAGAGTGATAGAGATTGAACCCATCAACAAAAAAGAAAACGCGTTCCTCCCGGGCGTTGCTCATGGGGCAACCCTCTCTTTGGAACGCGCTGCATATAAAGATCCCCCAGATCGTAACCTGGGGGGGGCCATGCGGCCTGCCACTAAGGACAGGACCTGCATGGGGATGATAATGAAATTATAGACCATTGTTTTCGTCGTTGTCAACTTTGCAGTGCCTTTCCTGTTATTCACAGCCAAAATAATAATGCTTCAGCCAAGCAACTTTAGCTCCTTGAGATACCCTTCCATCTTCTTTCTCGTCTTGGTGATCTTTGCTTCGATCTCATTTATCTCGCGCTGCACCTCCATGATGTCGATCTCGGGCTCCGGCTCAAAGGTGTCGACGTACCGGGGGATGTTGAGGTTGAATTCATTCTCCTCTATTTCCTTGTAAGGAGCCGAATGTGAGTATTTATCGATGGTCTTTCGCTTCTGGAAGGTGTCGACCACCTTGTCGATATCCTGCTGTCTTAGTCGGTTCTGGTTTTTTCCCTGCTCGAACTCGCGGCTTGCATCGATGAAGAGTATGGAGCCTTTGCCATGGGGCTTTCGTGATTTGTCGAAGATCATGAGTGCCGCCGGGATCCCGGCACCGAAGAAGAGGTTGGACGGGAGGCCGACGACTCCGTCTAGCAGGTTTTCCTCGACCAGGGCCCTGCGGATCTTGCCCTCTGCGCTCCCCCGGAAGAGCACGCCGTGAGGCACGACCACGCCCACGCGGCCTTCTCCCTCGATGGCGGAGGCGATCATGTGACTGATGAAGGCGTAGTCGCCCTTGCTCTTGGGCGGAATGCCGCGGCTGAAGCGGTCGAACCTGTCGTTCTGCACATCCTCGGCGCCCCATTTGTCGAGGCTGAAGGGCGGATTGGCGATGACCACGTTGAACTTCATGAGCGCATCGCCTTCGACGAGCTGTGGGTGTCGGACCGTGTCCTCCCATTCGACCCGGGCCGAGTCCATCTCGTGCAGGAACATGTTCATCTTGCAGAGCGCCCAGGTGGAGCCGTTCATCTCCTGGCCATAGAGCGAGAAATCCTTTGATCCCACCTCTCGGGCCACCTTGATGAGAAGCGAGCCGGAGCCGCAGGTCGGGTCGCTGATACGGTCGCCCTCTTTCGGCGCGACGAGCTTGGCGAGGAGCTGGGAGACCTCCGGAGGTGTGTAGAACTCGCCCGCCTTCTTACCGGCCGTGGCGGCGAAGCGTCCGATCAGGAACTCGTAGACGTCGCCTATGATGTCCTTGTCGCCGACCCGGTCCGGTCGCAGGTCGAGGCGGGTATCCGCGAAATCCTCGAGTAGATTGCGAAGACGGATGTTACGCTGGCGTGTGTTCCCGAGGTTGGCCTCGCTGTTGAAGTCGATATTCCGGAAGACGTTATGGAGCTTGGCCTTGTTTGCGTCCTCGATCTTTTCCAGAACCGTATTGATGGTCTGCCCGATATCGCTCTCCTCGCGGTGTTCATACAGGTGATCGAATGTGCAGCCCTCCGGCAGCACGAATCGCTCCCGTGCCATGGCACGCTTGATGCGCTCCGGATTTCCGGCATACTTCTTTTCATATTCAGCAAGCCTGGATTTCCTGATGTCGCTCAGGTACTTGATGAAGAGCATGGTGAGGATGTAGTCCTTGTACTGGGCCGGATCGATGACGCCGCGGAAGGTATCGCAAGCCCGCCAGACCACATCGTTGATCTCCTGCTTGGTCGTTTCCTTGGTCATTTCTTGTCTCCACCAAAAGCTTTCCCGGGATCGAAAAATAACATCTATAAACTTCGAGTCGCTTTAAGGCAAATGCTTTCTACCAGCAACTTTCTCTTCTGGATGAGTCGTTCCAGAAGGGCCACCTCTTCATCCAGTAGTTCGGCCGCCCTTACAATAGTATGCTGGTGGTCTAAGGGCGGGACCGGGATTTGTAGGATCTCCAGGGAGGTCTTTGTCACGACCGGCATATGGGTGCCGGTTCGTGCTATACGTTGTATGAATGTCTGAGCGGGAGATTGATTTATGTACCACGCAAGGAACCCCGGATGGACGAGTTCTTGCCTGGGTCGGAGAATGAAAAAGTAGCCTGGGGCTATGACATCATGGAGATCGTCGAGAATTGGGATGGCGAAATTCCTGTGTCCGCGAGCGAGAAATAGAACGTCTCCCTCGTCGATGAGATACTTCTCAACCGGCCGTTTCATCATGATTCTGGAGAGGTCTTTTGTACTCAGTTTTCCAACTGAATCGATGTCCTTGATCTGAACGACCCTATAATTGCCATCCGAAACCGTGTCGACTCTACTCCTGAACTGATAGCCGATTTGAATTTCAGCCAGATCTTTGAGCTTCATCGCCCCAAATCTTTGCATGTTTTGTCGATCTGTTTTTTACTCGGCATTGTTTTCCTCCAGCTATGCGTTTGATCTTACGATTTGATCCTACTCAACCTTTTTACTTTGGAATCCGCTAGATCACCTCCTTTCTTTGTGGCTGAGTTTGACCGGAGGAATGACATGTGCTAATCCTTGTTATTGCAGGTCGTCACTCCGGTCATTTCCGCCGGTTTGATGACATATGGCCCCGTGCCCAACACGGGGCTTTTTTTGTTGAACCTTCCCTTATACTGTTATATCATAGTTGCAGAAATCCGGTTTGTCAACTCCCTGCCCTATGTTTTTGCAATTTTTTATTTACAGAATAAGATATACCGTTTTTCTTTTTAATGTTTGTTGAAATTGTAGCAAAAGGGAGAGCTGTTTTGCGATTAGGAGATCGGCATTAAAAATGGGGCAGAGCCCCAAAAAGGTTCGGCCCCAGGCGGAGCCTGGGACCGAGATGAAGAGGGATAGATGACTTTGTTAACAGTCACCTGGAGGGGACGGCTTCCACGCCGTCCGCGGTCCGGGTGGAACCGGACCCTCCATTCTCTTAACGCTGCCGAGCCGTAACCAGATAATAAAACCGGGCCGCGTGCAATGACGCGGCCCGGTTTTCCTTTTGTCGTCCCGCAAGGACGCGGAAAGCAACGTCCTTGGCGCCCCGTAGGGGTTTGATTCATCAAACCCGGGGCCCGGGCGCGATGAATCGCGCCCCTACATCCTCTTCCTCAAAAGCCCGATGAACAGGATTGGCACGAGGCAGAGGCCCAGGCCGGCCGCCAGTGACCTGCCTGCGTTCGGGCTGATGGCGCAGTTGTCGCCGCCGTTGCAGTTGGAGTCGATCCCGTCTCCCATGATCTCCTCGGCTCCGGGGTGGATCGTCGGGTCGGTGTCGTCGCAGTCGTCGCTCTGATAGTAGCCGTCCCCGTCATCGTCCTGGCAGTGGTCCCCCACGCCGTCGGCGTCGGTGTCCTCCTGGTCCGGGTTCGGCTCATAGAGGCAGTTGTCGCACAGATCGCCCACAGCGTCCTTGTCGAGGTCCTCCTGATCCGGATTGTACTCGCCGGGGCAGTTGTCGCAGGCCTCCCCGAGGTCGTCGCCGTCAACGTCCGCCTGGCCTGGGTTGTATGTGAGCGGGCAGTTGTCGATGGGATTGGGAACCGTGTCCTCGTCGTAATCCTCGCTGTGGGTGTAGTGGAGGATCGAGAGCTCGGTGGCGGCCACCCATCCGTCTCCCTGACCCGTGACGAAGTCGCCGTCCACCGGCATGTGGCCCGGTGCGAAGGGCTCGGGGTGCCACGTCTCCCCGCCGTCAAAGGTCACCAGGATGGCCGTGAAGACCCACATGGCGTAGCCGCCGCCGATGGCGAACCCCGTGTTCTCGTCGATGAACTGGACCACGTAGAGCGCATAGGGCCCCTTGGGGTGCGCCGGCAGTGGGACCTCCTCCCAGGTGACGCCGCCGTCGTCGCTCCGGATCATGATTTCGGTGTGGCTCACGGCCGTCTCCCCCACGGCGAATCCCTTGAGGGCGTCTATGAAGTGAATCTCGAAGAGCTGGTAGGGCTCGCCCTCCAGGGTGATCTCCCAGTTCTCGCCGTCCGTGGTCCTCAGGACCGTTGCGTTGTGGGTTCGGTCGCCGTCCCGGGTCTCCTTGAGCCTGCTCACGGGGTCGAGGCTCAGCTTCCCGTCGGCCATGTCGTAATATCCCCCCACGGCCCATGCGTGCTGCTCGTCCAGCACATGGATCCCGTCCAGGGTCACGTCGGTGCCGGTCTCCTGCTTGACCCACTGTGTTCCGCCGTTGGAGGTCTTGACGATGTAGCCCATGTCGCCGCAGGCATACCCGGTCTGTTCCGAGACGAAGTGGAGGTCCCGGATTGCCCCGATCGTAGCGGGCAGTTTCTGCTCCTCCCACACGGTGAAGTCCTCTGAGATGCGGTACATGATGGGGGTGAGGAAATGGGTGCCGGCGATCCAGCCCTCGCCGGGGGCGGTGAAGTGGGCGTCGGCGAAGAAGAAGTGAAACTCATAGGGCCCCATGAACTCCCAGGTCACGCCGGCGTCCACGGTCCGGTAGGCCATGGCCCCGAAGCCGACCAGGTCGCTCAGACCGACGGCCACGGCATTGTTCGAGTCGATGGCGTTCACGCCCAGGTAGGCGTCGTCCGAGAAAAGTTCCGTTTGGACCTCCCAGCCCGCGTGGGCGGTCGTGGCAGCCAGAATCAGCATGGCCGCAAGAAATCCGATCCCTCGTTTCTTCATGGTGCTCTCCTCCTTTTTTGGGTTCTTGTAGACGCGATTTACCGGGGTTCGCTTGGTACAATCCGAGCATTATATCGAATGCATGCGCAATGCACAAGGAAACACAGGAATCCAGGGAGAGTGAGGGGAAAGCCGTCATCCCACCCCCGCTCCCCGCTTCCGCGGGAAACACGGGGAGTTGGCCGGGAATATGTCCCCGGCAAAGCCGAGATAAGTCCTCTATGGATACCGATGCAGGGTCATGCGCGAGACGCTGATGAAGCCCCATGGGTCGGTCTGGGCGTCGATTATGGCGACCTTGAGGGCCTCGGAGTCGAAGGGGCTCAGGGACCAGTCCACCGGCACGTCGATATCGTTGCGGTCATGGGCCCAAGTGCACTGGACCACGTCGCCGTAGTCTCCCCGCTTGAGATTCTCGTAGGTGGTCCAAATGTCCAGGATTCCGGTGGTGGGGATGTCCGCCCCTCCCTCGATGAGAATGACCTCCGCGTGGCCTCCGTGAATCTCGAATTCCAGACGGGCGTTCTGTGCATCACGGGGGAGCCATCGCCACATCAACCCGGTCGCCGCATCCCCCTGAGAGGTGAAGGTGGTGATGTAGGGCACCGAGTGGTGGGTGAATTCGACGTAGAAATCGCTCGATGTTTTGTGCCAGTCCGGGTCGCCGGGCATGAGGTGCTCGACTGCGGTCTCGCTCGGGCCCGGGGGGAGCTCCTGGCCGATCTCGGAGCGGACGAGAATGGTCTGGTAGGGATTCCAGGTGGAGAGGATGTAGTAGATCTCGCAGCCCCGGGCGTCGCCCGTGGTGAACCGCGGGATGATATAGGGGCCGTACTCCCCGCCATATTCGTTCTCGTACCCGGGATCGTGGAAGGCGTCGAGGTGGTCGTCTTCCCACGAGACGTGCAGGAAGCGGCCGTACCCGCCGTCCTCCCACGGCTCGAGAATGATCCGGCCCGGGGAGAAGGAGCCCCAGGGCGCCAGGGCCGTGCGCATCGTGATTCCCCGGGGGAAGTCGGAGTTGTAGAGCATGATCCAGCGCTGGATCTGGGGCAGCCAGGCCACGGAGAACTCCCCGACCATGGGGTGGTCGAAGAGGTCGGCGGCGTCCGATTCATGGACGCTCCAGGAGGGGGTCCCGTCTTCACCGAAGCCGGAGAAGTAGCGCAGGGCCGACCGGACCTCGATCTGGTCCGAGGGGATGCAGGCCAGGGCCGGGCTGCTCTTGCGGTAGGCGCCGCTGCCCCAGATGAAGACGACCTTCCCGAAGGTGTAAGGCAGCTCGCCGGGGTAGTCGGCCGCATAAACTTCGGCCATGCTCGCGTTGATGAATCGGGCGTTGGTCATGTCGTGACCAAAGGCGGCGGAGATGTCATAGACCCGGGTCCAGTTCATGCCGTTGTCGCGCGACCGGGCCAGGACCGAGCGCTCCATGTTTTCCGCGGCATGGTACCAGTCTGTGGTGTGGACGATGTACATGTTGCCGCCCACCGATATCCCGCAGGAGGGGACCTCCCAGCCGCTCTGGCTGACGCCGGGGATTTCGATCCGTCGGAACTTTCCGTCCAGCTCGACCGGGACCGTGATGGTGAAGGACGAGGGATCGAGGGATGTGGAATAGGCCATGGTATCGCAGTCGCCCGGCCGGCCCCGGGAATCGCCGAAGAGGAACCAGAGTTTGCCCTCGTGCTCGAAGGAGCTTCCCAGATCGGTGCCGACCAGACCGGCGGCCGTCTCCGTCAAGCTCAGGGTCGGCCTGCGCAGCGCAGTGTCCGTGTCCCCCGTGACCTGCAGGATCTTGCGCGTCGTGCCGGGATGGTAGACCGGCTCCGGGGAGCAGGCGGCGAGGAGAAAGAGGAGAGTACAAATGATGATTAAAAAGCCCGTAAGCCGGAACGCTTTTCTCGGATTAATCTTCTTCATTTTGATCCGCTCCTCATTTGAGCCCGTTTGAATCGATCGATCAATATTTCTTGTGATTTGTTTTATTCGCCGATCACTTTCATAATGATGGGTAATAATGTTTCAGCAAGTAACCGGTGGCCCAGTCTATTCGGATGAGGATCTCCTCTACTGATTTCCTCTCTCTCGAAAGTATCTTCTATAGAGCTTAGGATTCTGCGTTTTTCCTCTGTCATTTTTCCCTGCAGCCCGGCCTCCGCATGCTATTGTATGGCTTCAACAGATTACACCTTTTGTATCAATCCTACTCATTCATTCTGTAAATCCACCCACAGGGCCTTGTGAGACGCTTTTTCTGTAGAGCTCCACCCAGTCCCGGTACCTGCGGACCTCCTCGGGTCCGTACCGGGCGGCGAGAAAGCTCTCCCAGCGTTTCCCCTGGGCGATTATGTGTTTCATCAGTTGCGGCAGCAAGGTCGTGCCCACCCTTTCCGTGATCGAATCGAACCTGCCGAGCTCGCCCCCGGGATTGACGTCCGCCATGTAGATGCAGTCGGACCGCTTGGCGTCGGCCGGCGTCTTTCGGAGCGCCTCGGGCAGGGGCGAGATGTGCCAGGCCTCTTTGTTCCTCTTCACGGCCACGGCCCGGTCGAAGTAGCGACTCATCTTCGGCTCCCTCCGGGATTCACAGCAAAGGGCGTCGCTCGCCAGATTCCAGTAGGACTCCCAGGGGAAGGCCTCGGTGTTGAATGTGCCGACGAGGCAGAGTTTGCGGGGCGAGAGCAGGGGCATCACGATCAGCTGGGACACCCGGTATTCCCCGTCCTCGAAGCAGGTGTTGTTCTCGAAGGCGTGGGGCCAGAAGGACCGCCTCTTTTCGGTCAGGCAGCCGGTGGCGTCGAAGGCGGGGTCGGTGAGGTCGTAGTGGTCGACGTCGGTGACCACCATCCAGGCGGTTATCGGATCGAAGGGAGCAAAGAACCGTAGGTACCCGATCTTGTACCCCTCCGGCGAATCCACCATACGGGTGATGGGCTTGCCTGCATTCAGCTTCTCCCGTTCAGAGTCGCTCAGGGCGATCTCCGGGATCTTCATTTTCAGATTGCGGTCCGATGTGCGGTATTCGAAGCCGAACTGTTTCCAGGGCGGGGGAGGGCCTGGTTCGGATGCGATCGCCCCGGTCGCCAGCACCGCCAGGACAAAGAGTACGCTGGACTTCATGCGCTGATTCCCTCTTGTTCTCTCTTGCGCTACGAGAAAGGCGACCGGTTTTTCTCCGGTCAGAAAACGGGGCGGCTCATCTCGACATCTTCGAAGGCATCGACGCCGCGATCGTGCAGGTACCTGAAAAAGGCCCCGGCCTCGAGGCATCCCTCAGGCGCGAACACGCCGCCCTCGGAGCAGAGCAGCTCCTTCCGGCCGAGCATATAGGCACCAACGGACAGGCTCAGCCCCGTGGTCTCGCGCATCTGCCCGACACCGCATCGAAGGACGCGGACCTCCCGGCCCTCTTTCTCGCCCCAGAGATCGATCCGCGTCGCGCCCGAGCCGGGCTCCGGGCCCGCGAAGATCCTCTCGGCGGCATCGACGGCCCTGACGAAGAGCCGAGCGCGGCGCTCTCCGGCAAAGGCGCCCCAACGGGCAAGCCGGGCGATGGCGGAGGTGCCGGGGCCGAAGCCCATGAAGAACTCCACGTCCTGGACGCCGGAGAAATATCTTGGGATCGTGGCCGGCTCGCTGTGTCCCATGTTCCAGGCATCGATCTTGCCGAATCGGGGGAAATCGATGGAGCGCTTCTCCGTGCACGCCTTGATCATCATCCGCCGGCCGCGTCGTTGGACGGCCGCATCTCCGGTCATGATGTAGAGGGCGTGTCGCAGGGCCGCGCCCCGGGCCCCGCAGTCCAGCGGCAGGTAGACCGCCACCCGTACACGACGTACGCTGTCCAGGTCCTGTGCGCCGTGGCGAACGACCATGTTGGTGATGCCGGGGCTCGCACCCAGGCCGGTGATGACGGTCACCCCCCTGCGTCGCGCTTCGTCGTCGAATCGCTCGAGGACCGTCTCGGCCGGCTCCCATTCATCGCAGATGCTGCAATAATCGACGCCGGCCTCGAGGGCGGCCTGAATGAGCCGGGCCTCGAAGATGTAAAAGGGACCGAGGGCGCCGGCAACGACGTCGTACCCCCGCATGGCCTCCACCAGGCCCGCGTGATCGAAGGCATCGACGAAGCGGGCGTCCACCGCTGCGCCTCTTCCCTGCAGGTCGCCCGCGACCCGCACAGCCGCGGCTTCATTCCGGTCGGCGATGGTGACGCGCGACACCCCTTCGGCCACAACCAGATCCTCTGCCGCCCGGCTTCCCATTTCTCCTGCGCCACCGAGGACGATGGTTTTCAAGACTTGCTCCTATCTCGATTCGGTTACAGGGGGAATCGTATTATTATTTCCGGTGGAGGCATTTTAACGCGGAGACGCAGAGAGAAGGAAATCTATGGCTTAGGATTTTTTTGTCATTTCGAGCACCCGACCCGCCCGGGGGCGGGTTATTTGTATGAGAACCCGCGTCGTCATTGCGAGGAGCGCCAGCGACGAAGCAATCCACTGCGCACCACAGCATTCCGATCTCGGGGGATTGCTTCGCTTCGCTCGCAATGACCCAAGGGGTGCGTCAATGCAAATGTGTTTCTTAGGAGCGAAGCGAGAAATCTTTCCGACAGACCATTCTGAAAAGATAAGATTTCTCCCTGCGGTCGAAATGACAGAAAAGGCGGTCGAAATGACATATCCGACTTATTATGAAATCAACAAGTGCACGGACAGAAACTGTTGCCGTCGGTCGCTCCCTACCCGACCCGTCTCCTCACCACCCCGATAACGGCCAGCGGCACAGCCAGGACGGCCAGCAGCAGGGCCCAGCTCATGCCCGCAGGTGCCCGGACCACCGAGCCGCAGAGCGCCATGGGTGCGGCATCGACAGGACCGTGGAAGGTGGAGAAGCCGTAGATGTCGATGTCTTCGAGCTTGTACCAGTAAGTGGGGCCGCTCTGGATGTGGAGGTCCGAGTACTCGTAGACGGCGCCGTGGATCGCGTACCCTTCGGACGGGATGATCTCCGGGCTGATCTTCACGTACTCTCCGTCCTCGGCCTCGCTCCGCCAGAGGTTGAATCCCTCGGTGTCGATCTCCGAGAGGGTCTCCCAGCGGATCGTCACGGCCGCCCCCTCCCAGATCGCATCGAAAGATGCAAGCTCCACCAGGGTCGGGCTCCAGCCGGAATTCGGTGCAATGCCGGAGCCTGTGCCGGAGTAAGAGTAGCCCACGCCGAAGGTTACAGGGGCCGCTCCGGGCGACGGCCCGCCGCTGCCGGCGGTCGGAAAGGCTGTCCACACATTGGCCTGGGCGTTATCCAATGTCCACGCCATGACCCGGATCCCGGAGCTGCCCAAGGGCCCCAGCCAGTCACGGGGTATCATGATTTCATTGTCCGTATCGCCCGACCATCCCGCAAAGAAGCCCCAGTCTCCATGACTTGTGACATCCTGGGCACCTTGCCAGCCCCCCGTATCGCCATACCGGTATTCCATGTAGCCGGAATTGGCCACGCCTACGAAATATTCCGGAGCGATACTGCTGTCGAACTGGGCACCCCACATGGGATCCGTGGTTCCGTCGCCCGGGTCCGTGTCGAAAGCGACGCAGACATCACCGAGTCCGGTATCGGTTGCCGTGAAGGCCACATAGATTTTCGTCGCGTCCCATGTGAGGTAAAAATAGGTGGATCCGACATTTTCCATCTGTTCGTCCTGCTCCCATAAGTTCCCCCCGGGGCCGGGCGCAACGTATTCTATGTCCCCGTCGATCCAAATGGACGTATAGGTCAGCGCTTCTGCGCTCTCTACATTGATGAACACCAGTCCGGTACAGAGGACCAGTATTGCCGGGATCGCCAAGCGACAGGTCATTGATTTCATGACAAACCTCCGTGTTTGGGTGGTTCCGTGTGGAGTCGAGTGACCTTTAAAAATTATATAATCACAAGTGCTATGTCAAGCCGGAGATGGTTGTGGAGCTTTGCGAAATAAAGGGAGATTATTCTAGAGCGTATGAAAAATTGAACCTGTAGCGCCGTTGTCTCGGCGGTAGAATAAGCCGGCCCCTAGTTGTGTGTCAAAGATCCATAAGAATCTTGAGCCGGAGCTCGTCGTACTCTTCCTGGGTGATGAGCTTATCTTCGAGCAGCCGGTTCAACTCCTTCAGCCGCTCCGCAATACTCGGCTTCTCACCGGTCTCCTTCTCGACCGCTTCCGGAGAGGTGACCTCGGCCGCCCCTGTTCCCGCCGGCTCTGCCGCCTCCCGCCGGGCCGGCGGCCGCGGCGGGAGCTCGATGGCCTCTCCCCGGGCCGTCACGCCGGTGAGCCGCGCGAATCGCCCGGCAACGACGTCATAGTCCCCGAGCAGGCGGCGCTGCAGCCCCGTCGTGGGCAGGAGAAGATCGATGATGGGCGGCTGCTCCGGGTCGGCGCCGGACTCCAGCCCGAAGACGTCTCTGGACCGCCCCGACTCCACAGGGATCATCATGAGGGGAGAGGTTCTCTTGTAGTTGAGCACATTGATGCTGATATCCATGGTGGGCTCGGGGTCGGCCCCGGTCACGACCGCGACATAGCGCCAGTGGTCTTTCGGCTGAGATCCCAGGAAATCGTCCGGAACGAAAAAGCGCATGCTGCGCCCCCACACCTCGATCCGATTCGAAAAGAAGAACTGTTCGCCCACCTCCTCCTTCACGCTCTTCTTGATCTTTTTCGTCTCCTCTTTCGGGATGCGGCCGTGCTCGGCCTTGAAGGCCTCTTTCCTCACCTTCACCAGGAATTCTCTCAGGAGTGTTTCGGCGACCTGGGGGCGCGGCGTGACGATCACGGCCTTTTCCCAGGCACATTCGCCCGCCACCACGGCTTTCCGGCCGGGCATGACCTCGGTGTTTCCGGAATGCGGCACGGCATCCGTGTCGATATATATCTCGAGGTTGATGGTGTAGAAATCTTCGTGAACGAGGGTGGTCAGACGGGTGTTGTCGTAGCTGATCTTGTCTTTCGGGCTGCGGATCCGGTTGGCGAAACGGGCCTCGAACCAGGTGCCGTCCTCCACCGCATCCGCCGAGAGTGCGAGGATGTCGAGGTCTCCTTTTTCGAAATCGCTTCGGCCCGGGTACACGATCTCGCCGCCCCCGTGGTCGTCGCCCCGGGGGTCCGCGATCGTGAAGAGAGGATCGGCAAAGGCCGGCCCGCATGCAGGCGACTGCAGGAGCAGGGTGAAGATGCATACAAGAACGTAAGAAGGCCGCATTTTTATAAGAATTCAATTTTGGTCGTTGCGAGGAGCACAAGCGACGAAGTCGAAGATTGCGAGGCACGAAGTGCCGAAGTAACCCCCCGAGCACCTCGGCATGCTGAGAACAGTGGATTGCGTCGCTTCGCTCCTAAGAAACGCATTTGCAATGACGCACCCCTTAGGTCATTGCGAGCGAAGCGAAGCAATCCCCCGAGGTCAGAATGCTGGGGTGCACAGCGGATTGCTTCGTCGCTGGCGCTCCTCGCAATGACGACGCGGGTTCTCATACAAATAACCCGCCCCCGGCGGGTCGGGAGATCGCAATGACCTTGTAATGCTTACTACGCGACAAAATGTCAACTTCAGCGAAGTTGACATCAGAACTTGACCTTCAGCCAGGCCTTGAGGCGGTACTGCTTGAACTGGCGATCCACATCGGGCACGAAGATGCCGTCTCCTGTGGACACCCCCAGAACGCCGTCCGGGTTTTCCGTAAAGACGTGGTCTCCGTAGAACCTGGGAGAGTACTCGCCGAAGATCCACTGGGCATCCAGCCCGAACTCCAGCCCCGAGAGGAAGTAGTCTAGATGGATCGCGAAGATGTTTTTCTGGTGGATCCCCGTCTGGTAGGGTGCGCTCCAGGTGCCCGCTCCCAGAGGCGGGTAGAAGGCCGTGGTCCCGTCTTTGAGATCGGCGTAGTAATATTCGTAGTAGAACTTGGCGTACAGGTCTTCGAACAGCTGGTAGCCGAACCCGAACTTCGTCATGTAGTAGTCGAGGTCCCTGTCGTCGTCCGAGAGATCGTCGAAGGGATCGTGCTCGTAGCCGGTCACGCCGTAGGGATCCACCACGTGGGTGGGGTACCCGCCGTAGTAGGGGGTGCTGCCGTCCACCAGGTACTTGGACTCCTTCACCCTCTTGTCCTCCTCGTCGATCCACTTGAACTTCCCGAAGAAGTCGACTCCTTCTCCTACATCGAGGATGTATTCCCAATTCAGCACACTGATCAGGGTCCGCTTGTCCTGGAACGGGGCATAGGCGCTCCGGTAGGTCGACATGACGCCCACGCCGCCGTTCGCCTCCAGGAGCGGGTAGTCCGTGGATGCGGGGTCGTCGATGCCGAAGGCCTGCCAGTTCGTATCGTATCCGAGGAAGGTGAACTCGCCCTGAAGGCTCAGGTTGCCGATCTGGTACCGGGGTACGATGGTGACTCCCTGCCAGCCCAGACAGGTTTCGGTCATGGGCTCGTCGAAGTCGGTGAACTCGTTGTCGATGTTCAGCGTCGGCAGCTGCTGGGCCGTGCCGTCCCAGCCGCCCCAGCCCATCTCCATGTCCATGTCCAGGGGGTAGCGGTTTCCCCAGGTGGCGTCGTGGCCCTCGGTAAGCAGCACGTCCCCTTCGCGGCGCTGGGCCATGTAGGCCTGGTAGTCCGAGCCGAAGTGGAAGATCTGTATGGCGGTGCTGAAGTTATCGAAGGGGCGCACAAGGAGGTCGATCTTTCCGGCGAAGTCGTCGGCATCCTTGTTCAGCAGGGGAGACCACTGTGCGGTCTCGGCCTTTTCCGCGAAGGTGATGTCCGTGTCGACCTTGTAGTCCGCATAGTACGCGGCCGCTCCGACGTCGATCCCGACATCCATGAACTCGAAGGAATAGGCGGCCTTGAGTCCCCCCACGGCGTTCTGGGAGCGGAGCTTCATGTCCTGTCCGCCGTCCGGGTTGACATCCGCCTCATTCACCTCTTCGTCGCGCAGGTAGACGCCGATGCCGGTGAGGTTGAGAGAGTCGATCCCGTTGTATTTGAGCTGGAGCACATAGGCCGCGTCCTGGGCGTTGAAGCCGTCGCCGATGTTCGTATTGTCCCCGCCCGTGTTCCACCCCGGGCCGAAGGCCCTGTCGAAAACCGAGATACGTGCCAGGTCCCAGCGCAGCGTCTTTTCGAGCAGAGAGCCCTGGAATAGGAGGCCCAGCTGGTTGTCGCGGTCGATGTAGCGCATCTTGCCCACGGTGAGCTCGTCGAACTGACCCCAGTCGTTCGAGCCGATGGTGGCCGAATCGATCCATGTGTACCCCGGGGTTATGTGGACCTGTACGCCCCGCAGCTTGATGTACTGGGAGCTGGTGGCAAAGTCCTGGAGGGGCTTGTCGATCACCGATCCGTCCTGGCTCTGTATGATGTACTGGAGCTTGCCGTCCTCGATCCAGCCCCCGCCGTTGGTCCAGTAGTTCGTGTTGAAGCGGCTCTTCAGGCGGCAGTTGATCTCGACCTGGTCGGAGATCTTCCCCAGCATGAAGAGCTCCAGCTCCGTGCCCTGTCCCTGGTCTCCGCCCTTCTTGGCTCCCGGGGCCGTGCTGCCGAGATTGTAGAGGCCGTCCTGGGTCTTCCGATTGCCGTCCAGGAATTTCATGTAGATCGTTCCGTACCAGTCCCAGTCGAATGTCAGCTCCGCCAGTGCCGGGGCGGCCCCCCACGCGAGAACCGAGCATGAGATGAGAGCGATCATTGCGCTTTTGCGTTTCATTCTGTTTCCTCTCCATCCTTCCTTTTGGTGATTGTTTCCTGGCAACTGTTTAGCCATTTTGAGCACAATGTCATCCTGAGGAGTGAAACGACGAAGGATCCGTATCCCTGCTCGAGGCACGGATCCTTCGGCGGAGTTTATCCTCGAGCGAAGCGAAGGACCTCAGGATGACATTCACCACCGAGCGTTTCCCTATTTGTGGACCATGGTGAGGGTGGCGCGCTTCGCGGCGTTGCCGTCATCGTCGCACTCGTAACTCAGCATCTCGTGCTGCAGCTTGACCTCATCGTCGTCGCCGCTTCCGTCGCCCGCCAGTATATCCACCACGTGGGGGTCGCAATCGGCATCGTTCCCCCCGCCGAAGCGGTGCTGGCCCTCGAACTCGTTCACCCGGCGCGTGAGCAGATCGGTCTTGGTCGGGAATCCTTCATTTGACTGCATGAGCACCTGGTATCCCCATTTGGTCGGGTCTCCGCCTCCGAGGTCCTCGAGCTTCACCTTGCCGGTTATCTTTTTCCCCGCACCGGTGGTGCGGTTCGGGACCACAATGTCGTCGATTACCTTGGCGGCCTTGGTCTTGGCCTCGGAGGTGACCCTCGCCTTCTTCTGGGGGGAGAGAATGACGACTTTGTCCCAGGCGCACTTCGGGTCGAACTGAACGTTCAGGCCGGCCAGTCCGTCCGTGTGGCCGCTGCCCGGTTTCCCATCCGTGTCGATGTAGATGAAGATCATCTGGGTCGCAAAGCCGACCCCCATGCCCCAGGGATCGTTGAGCTGGGCTTTTACAGTGACCGAGAATTTCACGTTCTTACCGTCGGCTTTCACTTCGAACTTGGTCAGATCGAAGCTGCCCGGTTTGTAGACCGCGTCGGTGGGATAGATATAGGTGCCCGGCCCGTTGTCGTCGCCTTTCGGGTCGCTGAACTCGATCGTTTCCGCCACGGCGTAGCCGGTCAGCGTCGTACCGAGCAGCAGAGCCAGCACCAGTGCAGTCAGTCTCTTTTCCATCACCTTCCTCCTTTTCCTTCGGTCCGCAAATAGACCTGCGATACAGATTGAGAATCTAGCCTTTAACCCCACCCGCAGTCAAGCCTGAAATCAGGTACTTCTGGGTGAACATGAACAGGATCACCACCGGAATCGACACGATGATCGAGCCGGCGGCAAAGTACCCCCAGTGCTGGGAAAATCCCCCTACGAAGAACCTCAATCCGACCGGAGCGGTGTAAAGGACCTCCTCCTCCATGAAGATCGATGCGAGGATGAATTCGTTCCAGCCGGTCATGAACGAGAAGAGGGCGGTCACCGCGATGGCGGGCTGGGCCAGGGGGAGGATGATCCTGTAAAAGATCATGGCCCGGGAGGCCCCGTCCATGATGGCGGACTCTTCGATCTCCACGGAGATGGTGTCAAAGTATCCCTTCAGCATCCAGACACAGAAAGGGATCGCCGTCGTTGCATAGACCATGACCAGGCCCAGATACGAATTCCCAAGGCGCAGCCACTTGACGATGATGATGTACAGGGGAACCATCATCAGGGTGCCGGGAAACATCTGGGAAACAAGAAACGAGGTGAGCCCGGTACGCTGCCCCGGAAACTTGAAGCGCGAGAAGGCATAGGCACCGGTGCAGGCCAGAAACACCCCGACCACGGTCGTCAGTGCCGCCACGATGGTGCTGTTCAGTATCCACCGGGCAAAGGGCTGCTCGGTCATGACGGCGATGAAGTTGCGCACGGAGACCTGGCCCGGCCACGGCATGATCGCCCGCAGCCGGTCCAGAAAGGAAGGGTCGGCCGGCACGTCGGCGATCATCAGGCCCTGCTGCCCTGAAAAGGCGATGGCGATGACCCAGAGGACCGGGTAGACGGCCAGCAGGGTAAAGGGGATCAGGAACAGGTGAAGCCAGAAGTGGCTCACTCCGCCGGTGAGTTTGTCCCTGGCCATTATGTGGTCGCCTCCGTGGCTTTCGTCATTCTGATCTGGAACACACCGTAAATAAGAAGGATTGCGAAGATGACGCACGAGTAAGCCGCGGCGTACCCGTACCGGTATTTCTCGAAGGCTATTTTGTATGCCTGTGTGATCAGAATCTCGTTCGCGCCGCCCGGCTCACCCCCGGAGACGAGGAAGATGATGTTGAACATGTTGAAGGTCCACACCACCGATATGATGATGGCCGGGACCAGCACAGGCTTCAGGGAGGGCAGGGTGACGTAGCGAAACTGCTGCCAGCGGCCGGCGCCGTCCATCCGGGCCGCCTCGTACATGTCCTGGGATATCGCCTGTAGCCCCCCGAGGCACATGACCATCATGAAGGGGAAGCTCAGCCACCCGTTGGTGGCGATGCCCGTGCAGAAGGACGAGAAGACGCCGTCGAACCAGGAGATCGGCTCCCCGCCGAACATCTGGATAACCTGGTTGAAGACGCCGAACTGCCTGTGAAACATGCCGCGCCATATCAGGGCCGTGATGTAGTTCGGGATGGCCCAGGGCAGTATGAGCAGGACCCTGTAGACCCGGCGCATGGCGAGCCGGTCCGTGTTCAGGAACAGGGCGAGCACCAGGCCGACGCTCACGCCGATGAAGACGTTGGTCACGGTCCACGCAACCGTGATGAAGAAGGTCCAGTAGAAATTCTGGTAGTTGATGATCCACCCGTCGGCCGTTCGGGAGGCGATGTCGAAGTCGAGGAGGATGTCCTTGAAATTCGTCAGGCCGATCCAGATCTCGAGGATCGATTTGTCCGTGTTGTAGATGTTCGAATCCGTGAAGGAGAGGGCCACCCCGTAGAGGAAGGGGAAGAAGACCAGCACCAGCATGGAGAGCATGGCCGGGGCCACATAGAGATAGGCCGTTCTGTATTCGACGAGGGCCCTCCAGAACCGACGGGCCCACCCGGTGGCGAAGAAGACCAGAACGAGCAGGGCCGCCGCCGCGTCGCCCCCCAGGAGCCTCCGCAGGGTGCGGAGCCCCACGGACAGCCTGGACGCCGCGGTCTCCGGGGCGAGGACGCCGTCCTTGTCCAGCACCCCCAGGGGCTGTCGGAACAGATCCACGTCCCACCGGTTCTCCGCAAAAGAAGGAATGCTGAGGCCTGCATCGTCGGCTATGTCGCTCGCCGTCTTCCGGAGCTCCATGTATTGCCGCGCAACCTTCTCCTCCAGAGCGGTGTGCTGCATGGAGAGGAGAGACATCTGCCTGCTTCCGAAGGTCCACAGCCCCAGAGCCAGGATGAGGACCGCCGCCGCCGTCTGGCCCCAGGAGCGGCCCGGTTCATCGCCTGCAGCGAGGGTCGACCGGCCGATCGGAATCGACACGACCAGGAAAATGCAGATCAGGAGCAGCGCCCAGAGGACGACTCTGCCCGGGTGGCTCAGAGGTACGGGTTCGGGAACCGCCAGCTCCAGCTGGACCAGGCCGTCCACCTTTTCACCCTTCATGTACGGGGCCGTGGCTCTCAGCCTGTTGTTCCCCACGTATTCGAACTCGATCTCCTCTTTGCGCGAGGCCCCCTCCTCCCGGTTCGTCTCCCGTGCCACGCGCAGGCGCTGGCCCAGGTCGAAGAGGGGCTTCTCGTCCTTCTGCAGGCGCCGGGGCAAAGCCTTCTTCTCGTGATCCGTCGGGACCGTCGAGGCCAGCAGCCTTGCGCCGGAGAGGCGGACCACCCGCAGGGAGTCGACGTCGGCCTGCTCCCGCCCCCACGACTCGACGATCCCCACCAGGCCCGGCTCCCCCTCGTAGCCATGGGCCTCCACCTCGAGGGCCGCCACCTCGGCCAGGGCCATGGCCTGCATCGTGGCGAGGCGCTCCGCGGCGAGGCGCTCGTTATCGGCGCCCGCGAGGTTCGTGAACCACCGGGCCGCCGGCAGGGCCAGCACAACGGCGCAGACCAGGCCGGTGAAGGTCAGACGGGAGATGAACTTATGTGTCATTTTGACCGCATGGAGAAATCATAATTTTATTGCATAGGAAATCCAATTTACTCCTCAATCCGTCATCCCCGCGAAAGCGGGGATCCAGCAAATGAGCATAACTATGGGTTCCCGCTTTCGCGGGAACGACGGGGAATTGACCGAGATAAGTCCCCATCGAAGCCGGGATAAGTCCAATCACCTTTTTCGCAGGCTCGAGATGCTCTTCTCGATGGCCCCCTGGGCCTCCTTCATGGCGGCCTCGGGGCTCGTGCCTCGTATGATCTTGTTCATGGCCGTGGTGACCGGGGACCACATCATGGTCATCTCGGCGATGTTCGGCATGGGAACGGCCACGTCGAGCTGTTTCCGGAAGGCACTGAGGATCGGATCGTTTGCGACCTCGGGGACCTTGTAGACCGCCTTGTTGGCCGGGAGCTGTCGTCCCTTGACCGCCATGACCTTCACCGACTCTATCGAGGTGACATGCTTGACGAACTCGTAGGCCTCCTCCTTGTGCTGGGAGGGGGCGGCGATGTACACCCCTTCCACGGTGACCCAGGGGCGCATGGGCGCTCCCCCCGCCTCGTCGAGGGTAGGCAGCGGGGCCACACCGTATTCGATGTCTTCGGCGATCTCTCCGAGGAACCAGGGGCCGTTGAAGACGATGGGGGTTCTGGCGTCGTTGAACAGAGTGGTTATCAGGGCGGCGGACGGCTCGGCCGGCAGGATCCCGTCGGTCTTGTACCACTTCAGCATGTACTTGAGGGAAGCGATGTTTTGGGGATTGTCCACGACCGGCTTCGCCCCCGGTTCAAAGGCCCGCCCGCCGAAGGCGTTCATGAGCGCGGCGTGGCAGTACCAGTCCGAGTATGCGTAGGTGAGGCCGAACCGCCCCGCCGCCACGTCGGTCTGTTTCTTTGCGAGCGCGAGCAGCTCACCCGATGTTTTCGGTGGCTCCTTGACCATGGCCTTGTTGTAGATCATGGCGATGTTCTTGTAGTTGAAGGGCAGGCCGTACACGGTGTCGTGGAAAGTCATGGCCTTTAGGGTGATATCGATGAATCGATCTCTCACCTCGTCCTCCAGGAAAAAGTCGAGGGGCTCCACTGTGTTCCCGGCCTCGATCCAGCCCCCCAGCCGATCCTGGGCGAATATGAACACGTCCGGCCCCTTGCCTCTCGGCACGGCGGCCGTGATCTTGTCGGCATAGGCATCGTAGGGTACGGCGAGCGGCTTTACCACGATGCCCTGGCCCGCGACCTTTGTGTTGTATCCGGCCACCACCTCTTCGAAGGCGGCCTTCTCCTGGCCCCGGTACGCGTGCCAGACCACGAGCTTGGTCTCGGCCGCAGCAGGCTGCGCGAGAGCCAGGCTCGCACAGACGCACAGCGCGGCCATGGCGAAAACCGGCCTGTTTCCTCTTCGTTCGGATGTTGTCGTCATATCGATACTCCTCCTATCGATGTCTCAGCAGAGACACGGCATGCCGTGCCTTGACGAAAGAAATTGTATGAGTTGTCTATTGAGCACCTTGAGGACGTTGCGAGGCACGAAGTGCCGAAGCAATCCACTGCGCTCAACATACAAGGGCGCTCGGGGGATTGCTTCGTCGCTGTCGCTCCTCGCAACGACCCGAACTGAGTCCGCGTTGATTCGTGACTTTATTCCCAACATGATGTCATATCTGAGCCAATAATCACTTACGCCGTCAGTCGCTCCTGGGTCTTTTCGTCGAAGAGGTGCAGCTGTTCGCAGTCTATCGCGAGCGATACCCGCTCCCCGAAGGCCGGGATGGTCTCAGGCCCGAGCTTGGCGATCACCCGGCTCTCTTCGACATCCGCGTGGACGACCACTTCGTTGCCCAGGGGTTCGATCACACGGGCTTCCCCGTGAACGACTGCGTACAGGCCGGCCTGATCCGGCGTCGGTTCGATCACGTGCTCGGGGCGGACGCCGACGACCACCCTGCGCCCGCGGTGGGCCTTTGCCGCCGGTGCCAGTGAGGGGCTCACCGGCAGGCTGAAGCCGCGGCCCTCAATCCGGCCTCCGCCGTCATCGATCGAGCCCTGCAGCGTGTTCATCGGAGGCGTTCCGATGAAGCGGGCCACGAATGTGTTTTGCGGCTTCGAGTACAGATCCAGGGGCGAGCCCACCTGCATCAGCTTACCGAGCTTCATCACCGCGATGCGGTGGCCCATGGTCATGGCCTCCACCTGATCGTGTGTCACGTAGACGCTGGTCGTGTTCAGGCGATTCTGGAGCTGGCTGATCTCGGCCCGCATGTGAACCCGCAGCTTGGCGTCGAGGTTGGAGAGGGGCTCGTCAAAGAGGAAGACCGAGGGCTTCCGGACGATGGCCCGGCCCAGGGCGACCCGCTGGCGCTGCCCGCCCGAGAGCGCTTTGGGCTTTCGGTCCAGCAGATCGGCCAGGCCGAGGGAGTCCGCTATCTCATCGACCAGTCGGGCCATCTCCTCTTTGGGCGTCTTTCGAAGCTTGAGGCCGAAGCCGATGTTCTCACGCACGGTCATGTGGGGGTACAGGGCATAGCTCTGGAAGACCATGGCGACGTCCCGGTCCTTTGGCGGGACATCGGTCACAATGCGATCTCCGATGTAGAGAGTGCCGGCCGTGACCGCCTCCAGTCCGGCGATCATGCGCAAGGCCGTCGACTTTCCGCAGCCGGACGGTCCGACGAGCACCATCAGCTCCCCGTCATGGATGTGGAGATTGAGGTCCTCGATCACCGACACATCGCCGAAGGCCTTGTAAATGCCCTCCATTCGGATATCTGCCATTGTTACCTCGAAACTTCTCCGTTCAAGTCATCCTGAGGCGAAGCCGAAGGATCCGTGCCTTGCGTGTACTCGGGAAACGGATTCTTCGTCGCTTCGCTCCTCAGAATGACATTAGCCTTCACAGACATAGATATGTGTCCATCTCCCGGGCACGTCCACTTTCAGCATACCTTCGGAAACAGAAGCCACCTTGCCCGAGAGCGCTTCCACGATCTTGCTGCCTTGCCACCGTTCCGGGAGGGGGACCTCTGCTGTGGCCGGGTCCGTGCCCCGGTTCACGGCCACGATGACTGCCTCCCCGCCCGCCGGGTCGTGCCGGCCGAACACCAACAGATCGCCTTCCGTGGAGAGCTCCCGGTAGTCTCCGCGCCAGAGGGCCGGGTGGGCGCGGCGGACCCGGATCAGCTGTTTGTAGTAGGCGCGCATCTCCTCGTCGCGGGGCAGGCCTTTACCCGGGAGTATGTCCCGGTCCCCCCAGGGCATGTCGCTCCGGTTTTCGGGCCAGTCCCCGCCGATCCGCCCCACCTCCTCGCCGTAGTAGACCATGGGGATCCCGATGCTGGTGAACTGGATCGCGGCGCAGAGCTTGTAGAGCTCTCTGTCTCCCTCGAGCCGGAACAGGGCCCCGGCCACGTCGTGGGACGAGAGGTAATGGCACAGATGATGGCCCGGAACGACCTTGTGTCTCTTGGCGAGGTACCGGCTGAAGGCGATGGTCCGGCCGCGGCCGAGGACGAAGCCCTGCACGCTCCCCGTGAAAGAGAAATCGAAGCCGGCGTCGATCTCGTCGCTCTCGAAGTAGGGCTTGAGGACCAGCCGGTCTCCCCCCCAGATCTCGCCGAGCAGAAAGAAGTCCTCCCCCAGCTCCCTGTCGGCCCGGGCCCTGTGGGCCTGCCAGAAATCGTGGTCGATGTGCTTGACCGTGTCGAGGCGAAAGCCGTCCACGCCGAACCGCTTGGCCCAATCCATATGGGCCGTCAGGACGAAGTCGGCCGTCTCGGGGTCCTCGGTCTTCACGTCGGGCAGCCCGGCCACGCACTGGGTGATGTCGTCGTCTCCGCACAGGCTTTCCCGGCGGCCCGTACGGAGCCAGTCGTTGGCGTTCGGCTTCTTCAGGTAATGAGATTCGTAGCCGATGTGGTTGTAGACCACGTCGAGCAGGACCTTGATGCCCCGGTCGTGGCAGGCCCGGACAAAGGACTGCATCTCCTGCTCGCTACCGAAGCGCGAGTCCATCCGGTAGAAGTCGTCCGCCCAGTAGCCGTGGTAGGCCCAGTCCGGGAAACCGGCCCCCTCGACGTAGTGGTCGATGTTCTTCACCACGGGATTGATCCATATGGCCGTGACCCCGAGGTCGGCCAGCTCGTCGAGTCGGTCGGTCAGGCCCTTCAGGTCGCCGCCGTGAAAGAAGCCTTTCTGCGAAATATCGACATCGACGTTGTTGGCCGGGTCCCCATCGGCGAACCGGTCGATCAGGACGAAGTAGAGAACCGCATCCGCCCAGTCCTGCTGCGGCGTGACGCAAACGGGAGAGGGACTCCCCGCCATGTCCCCAGGCCGCTCGGGGAGGGTCCCTTTACAGGCAGGGAAGAGAAAGAAAGCGATGTAAACAATAAGAAGAAAATTTGTGAAGAAGTTTTTTTCCATTTATCGAATTATACTCTTCATTATTCGTCTGTCATTGCGAGGAGCGCAAGCGACGAAGCAACCCGCTGCGCTCCCCTGCAGCCCGTTCTCGATGGATTGCTTCGCTTCGCTCGCAATGACTTAAGGGGTGTGTCATTATGGCCTCGGGGGATCGCTTCGTCGCCTGCGGCTCCTCGCGATGACATCCAGGGAAGTCGTGTAGGAAGTCCAATAATTACTTTACGGATTATCCGCCGGATCCCAAAGCCTCGATCTTCGCAGCCAGAGCGGCCCGCCCCTCAACGGAGCCCACCTGGGCGCTGAAATACGGATCCAGCCGTCTCACTTCGACCAGGCTGCTCTGGAAGCTGCCGATTGCGTAATAGTTCATCGCCCTCAGCGCAATGATGTCGTCATAGTCCAGGTCCACCCTGTGCTCGAACTCCCAGTCCGGGTCGATCTTCTCCGTGGCGCCGAGGCACTGGTTCGAGAGATTTTTGGCGTCATAGGTGAAGCTCAGGCCTGCATGAATATCGTTCGCAAGCTCTTCCGAGGGTCCCTTGAGCAGGGCCTGGTTGAAATTGAGCAGAGCCGAGTCCAGGGAATCCAGATTCGCATTGCACCAGCCCAGGCCGGTGTAGGCATCCGCCAGCAGCACATCCTTCGCGATCAGCTCCTCGAAGATGACCTTGGCACCCTCGAAGTTCCCGCTTCCGAACTTCTGCCACGCGAAGGTCAGCCGCTCTTCATAGTTGGGCTCCCCGCTGTCCACGGGCAGGGGCGGCTCGGTCGTGTTCGAGGAGTCGTTGCAGCCGAAAAGCGCGAAGACGGCCAGAGCCACGGCAGCCGGGATTGTCCATTTTCTCATTTCTTCACCCACGGTCAGAAGGATTCGATGGAAAAGTAACGCACGAATTTGATATCGTCCACGGTCAGGGCAAGCTCATTCGTATCGGTCGATGGGGACTGCTGAGAAGCGTACCAGGTATTTTCCTCAAGGGGCTTCAGGGGCAGCTCCGCTCCGTTCAGCTCGAGCGCAATGCTCTGAGGCGGGCCCGACGTCACGTTGATGGCGAAGTGAAAATTCCGGGGCAGCGCCGGGTTCTGAAAGAGATTGATGCCCGGGATGGACACATCCGTCTCGTACAGGACCTTTGCGCTGTAAGGGGCGACCCCGAAGGACTGACCCTCGCCGCTGCCCGCGATGACCTCGATGACCGACGCCCCGGCCTGCTCGTCGTCGACCACCACGGCCCAGTTGCCTTCGGGCATGTTTATGTG
>CAZFWM010000047.1:0-31575 GCA_964522545.1 uncultured Thermodesulfobacteriota bacterium | reverse complement strand
AAACGCCTCGAATTATTGGAGAATCTTAAAATTGAAATGTCGCTGTAGTACTAGTTTCTGTTCGGAAATGTCATTCCGAGGCGATAGCCGAGGAATCTAAAGGTGCCAATCTAATGCAAATATAAGATTCCTCACTTCGTTCGGAATGACATGCCGGGAATATCGATTCTTTCTAGGCGAACCTTAGCTATCCTAACTGACCACAGGTCAGTTGTCAAGTGCTTGTCAAGGTCGGGACACGGATCCTTCGGCATCGCCTCAGGTCGAAATGATTCTAAGGGGCTGCGTTCTGCCCGTGTTCAAAAAGATCATCCGCCTCCCGGCGGTCCATCACCCTGGCCTCGAGGATTATGTTTCCCCACCCGCCGCATCGCACACCCACGTCGAAGCAGCCACCACGCTTGAAACAGAGCTCGTTCGGGTCCACGCCGGAGTACCACAATTCCTGGATGCCGAAGATGGCCTGCGTCATGATGGGCATGGCGTATGCGCAGACCTTGGAAGGGGCCATCCGACTCAGCAGGTTTCCGTCGCCGGAGAAGTAAAATCGCGTCCCCACCGTGTGGTGGCTGTTGCACCCGTGAGATTCGACCACCTCGAAGACGATGGTCTTTTCTCTCATGTCGAGAGCGGCCTTCAGCACCTTCGGGTTTCGCGCTTGCTTCTTGAACAGCTCCAGCTCCTCATCGGTGTAGCCGAGGTGCTCTTTCATCAGGCTCCAGAACTCTTCTGGTATGTTCTCCATCGTCATCTTATTCTCCTTTTTTTTTGGGTCACGGCAACAGCCAGCGCCGAAACCACTTTGCTGCCTTCCACCGGATGTAGCGAATGTAGAGCACGGCGCTGTAGTGGCCCGTGGGAATGACGATCCGCTCCGGCCTTCCGGCTTCCTCCCAGATGGATGTGGCGAAGGGATAGCGAACGACGTGGTCGAATCGAGCGTGGATCATGAGCGTTGAAGTCGGATCGAGTCCGGACGCCAGCCGGAGGGGGGCCACCGGGTCCAGAGCCCGGTGCAGCTCCGCTGAGAGATGCTCCTCCCCCTTCCCGCTCCGGAGAAGCCACTGGCGGCGGACTTCGTTGATCTCTTCGTCGTCCGCGGTCATGAGGATGTCGGCAAAGCAGCACCCGCCGATCACGAGGACCGAGGCCCGGACGGCGGGCCTCTCCAGGGCCGCAGCCATGGAGCCGATGATCGCCCCCATGGAGACGCCGAAGAGTCCGATGCCGTCGGGATCCACGCGGCCGGAGGCCCGCCACCATCGAAGTCCCCGGCGGACGTCGATTACATATTCCCGAATCAGAAGCGCGAGCGCCTGGAAATCCCGATCCGGCAGGAGCCATTCCGCACGGCGCTCGAACCGCAGGCACGCGAATCCCCTGGATACGAAGTATTCCGCGAAGTAGGTCGATACTTCGTACTCGGCTCCCTGGATGGGCAACAGGATGATGCCGGCCCTCTCGGCCCGGTCCCCTCCGCGGGGCCGGTACTCATAGGCATCAACTCCGTCTCCCGGGAAGAGGCCCCCGGTACGGTCGGGAAAGTGAACGCGGTAGAGGGTGTGGCTCTCCTCTTCGGACTCCACGGTCACATCGGGAGGCGGGGCAAGGGCGGGATCATAGGCAAACAGGGATTCGGATTGAAGTGGAGCGGCTCCCTCTGCTGGATTCGAACTTTTTACGGAGTAAGAATGATGCGTGCAGGAGGAGAGGATTATCAACACAAGGCCGGAGAAGGCGGCCGCCGGGACGCTTCTCCGGCCCATGATCGGAAACAGTACGGACCGAAATCGGCAAGAAAAAGATGATCCCATTCGGTTTTATTTCATCCGGTGGAGATCCATTCGAGATCGAATTCCTGAACGCCGCCCGCCGTGGCGAGGCCGGTCCAGATGCCGATCCACCCCAGGCTCGGGAGCGGGAACGCCACGGGCACTTCGATGGGGGTGGGGATCGCCGGGATCGAGACGCTCCAGAGCGGGATGACCTGCACGCTCGGCGAGGTCAGGATGAGGTAATTCGACCACTCGGCCGGCTCCGCTGCGCCGATGGTGAAGTTCAGGTCGAGTTGGCCGGCGGCATAGGAACCAACGACATCGATTGCAAAACCCGCAGTCTCGCTCACGATCCTCACCTCGATCTCCACATCCCCGTTGCCGGAGTCGAAGGAGATCGAGCCGAAGTGCTCGCCCGCGGTGAGTCCGGCCCTGTTCACGGTGACCGTGACCGTGTCCGTCTCGGTCGTGGTCGATCCGCTCACCGGAGTCACGCTCGTGATCCAGGAGACCGACTCCTCGAGATCCCAGGCGATCCGGCCGGGCCCGGCGTTCGTGACGTCGAAGGTGAGGGTCGTCTCGGCCGTGCCGAAGTCGAGGGAGTCCGGCTCCACCACCGGCCAAGGCGCGGCCGGCAGCTCCCGGGCGATGCAGTGAATCGAGCCGCCCGTGCCGACCATGGAGGAGGTGTTGATCCCCACGATCTCGTGCCCGGGCAGGGCGCTCTGGTAGATCCCCAGGGCCGTGGAGTCGTAGGCGTATCCGTAGGTCGGCACTAGGACCGTGTCGTTCACCATGAGGGCGTTGGTGTAGGTCCTGAAATTATTCTTCGTGTCGATCCGGACGATGTTGTAGGGGGTGCCGTTGCAGGTCTCGAGCCCCGAGAGGATGGCGAAGTTCTCGTCCATGATCGCGTCGTTGCCGTAGGGGTCCCAGTCCGGGAACCGGGCCAGGAGGATCGTCTCGGCGTCGAGGATCTTTGCGAACATATCGATGTGCCCGGTCCCGTCGCCTTCCTGCTTTTTCAGAAAGTAGGTGCGGTCGTAGTCGCAACCGAAATAGTCGGCCAGCATGACGCGGCACTCGTGCTCGTGGGCCGAGCTCTGGGGGTACCACTCGGGGTTCCAGTCATAGGAGAAGATCTGGGTGCTCACCATGCAGGTGCCGCACTCGTCGCTCATGAAGTTCCCGCCGTCAATGGTGAACCCGGCGCCATAGTGGTCCATCTGCCAGAAGCCGGCGAGGTCGTCCGGGAAGAGGTCGTCGTTTACGCGCCAGGGGCGGCTGTAGTCGGGGTCGGCGAAGGCCCCGATCCCGTCGACGAGGATGGTGAAGGGGCCGTAGTCGCGGATCCATACCGTGTCGATGTTGGTGATGATGAACTCCACACGGTCCGTGGGGATGCTGTAGGTCGCCAGGTGGGAGAGCACGGAGCTCACGGTCGAAGCCCTCTCCACCACGATGTAGGCGACGGCGCCGGCCTCCTGGATCTCCTTGACCATGGGGCGGTAGATGTGGCTCCAGCCGGAGTCCCAGACCACGAGGATTCCGTCCTGGGGGCCGTACTCGGGGAGCGGGAAGACCGTACCCACGGGGGGAGCCGAGAGCCTGCCGAGGGGCGCCGGGCGGCCGAAGAGCTCGGTGAGGGCCTTCTCGTACGGGGACTCCCACTGGGGAAGTCTCTCGAGGGCGTGCGCCCCAATCGGTGCGGCAAAGGTCAGGGCCAGGATCAGTGCGAGCGAAAGGGCGATCGGTTCGGTTCTGTTCATGGGAGTCTCCTTACAATACATAGGGTCTTTAATGCTTACCGAAGATAATGTAGGGGCGACATTTATGGCGCCCTTTGAATCTGGGTTTGATGAATCAAACCCCTACAATTATGTGCAATTAATTATGACGTTGTGAATAGATGGAATATTACACGTCGCCGGAGCAGCCCGAGCGGTAAAATCGCAAATGTCGCATAGATTGCAAGCAGTGAAGCGGTCGGAGTCGTGAACCGGCCGGTCGTGGCGCATCCGCCCGGTTCGTCCGGGGTTGTCGCGTTGCAGTCGTCGTCGATGCCGTTGAATGGGATCTCCTCGGCGCCGGGGTTGATCGCCGGATCGCCGTCGTCACAATCGACGCCGCCGCACCCCTCGTCCAGGAAGCCGTCGCCGTCAGCGTCGGTGGCGCAGGCGAACTGCTGGACGAAGAACGCATCATAGACTGCCTGGGTGAAGAGAGTATAGCCTGTCTCGTTGGCGTGGATGCAGTCGGTCATGAACGGCTCCGGAGTCCACTCGAAGATGTTCGGCGGATCCGGAACGCCGCCCGCCTCCTGCAACGTGCCCCACAGGGCGACATGCTTTACATTGGAGAATTCATCGTCCATCTGTCCCTGAACCGCGCTTATCGTGAGAAATTCCGTGTTGATCAGGGCCGGGATACCGTAGAGAGGGGGGAAGGTCATAAGGGCCAGGGCAGGGCAGACCGGCGGCTCCATCGCGAAGTTGGGGAGATCGTATCCCGTCAGAAGGATCGGGACGTCCGGCCGCTCGTTAATGATCGGATTGATGATCTTTCGATACGCCCTGGCGAGGCGGTCCTCCCAGCCGGCCTCGTCACCGCTCGTCCAGTCGGTCATCATGTCGTTGCCGCCCAGGGAGATCATGATCCATTTGTAGTCGGGATTGACTGCGAGGAGGTCGGGTACGATGTGCGGTTCGTCTGCGTAATCCCGGGCAAGTCCCCCGTGGAAGGCCGACGTGTACACGGTGATCTCAGGGTGGCCGTTGATCGCAAAGATCTCGTTCCAGAGTCCCGTGAGTCCCGTGAGCGCGGCCCAGCTGTCTCCGACCAGGAGGACGTCATCTCCTGCATGAACAGCGGGATTGGATGACAGCCCGGCTGCCAGAAGGAGGGCTGCAAGGAAAATAAATCTCCTGCAAGGTCCTCCGATTCGACGTGCTTTCCAAGAACAATCTGTATTCCGGTTCATCTGTTTTCTTTCTATGTTACACATCTCCTATGATAAAACTTGTTTCGGTACATGTACAGGTCCGCCCTCTTCAGTGCGGTCTCCATAGTATCCGTCATGTGGACGAGTATGGCCCCGATGGAGATCGTGACGCGGATGACTCTCGATCCTACGGAAAAGGTCGATTGCTCGATCCGAGTCTTGAGCTTGTGCGCGATGGAAGAGAGTTGATCCTGATTGATCTTTACGATGATGGCGAGAAACTCATCTCCCCCCCATCGGCTCACGACATCGAAGGACCTCAGGCCGCCGGAGAGGGTGCTTGCCACCCTCTTCAACACGGAGTCTCCCACATCGTGACCGTAGATATCATTGATGAGCTTGAAGTGATCGATATCGAATAGAATGACCCCGAAGCGGTTGCCGTATCGTCTCATCTCATCGAACCGGGTATGCAGGTATGTTTCCCCGCATCGCCTGTTTCCCACCTCGGTCAGAGGATCGAGCATGGCCAGTTTCTGGAGCTCCTTGATCCGCATCATGATCTCGGCCTTGGGCAGGTAATCGCTGAACACCAGAACGACTCCTTCGATCAGCCCATCGGAACTGTGAATCGGGATGAAGCGGCTTGTCACCTGCACCGTGTGGCCCTCTCTGTGACGCAGATACAGCCTGCCTTTGCGCAGGGTCCCGTCAACAGTCGCATTTTCATCAGGAGATTGTCCCTCCATTCGAAGGAGACCCTCTTTGTTTAAATGGAGGCAGAGATTATCGGAGCAGCGAGTGCCCACCACCTCGGATCCCTTGAACCCAACGATTCTCTCTGCGCCTTTACTCCAGTAGGCAATTCGATGGTCTCGATCGATGAAACAGACACCCTCATAGAGATGATCGAAGATTTCGAAAAAGAAATTTCTGCCAACGGTCCGGATCGCGGTGTGCGGTTCATGAGAGGATAACGCATTCGCATCTACTGTTTGCATGCCTGCGACACTCATGATCTTCTCCTTCCGTCGGATAGAGCCGTTTGAATGCCACGGAGTAGCGACCGCCGGTTCGTCACCGGCGGTCGCTGGCTTGCCTGACGGAATCGCTCACTCGGGCCGCGAGGAGGGGCCGGTGTCGACCCACTGCAGGGCATCGGCCTGGGTGCCTTCTTCCGTGAACAGGCCCGTGTAAACCCCGATCCATCCTAGGCTCGGGAGCGGGAAGGATACCGGCACGTCTATGGGCGCCGCGATCACGGGCAGGGCGATCGACCAGAGCGGGATGGCCTGGACTTCCGGGGTCGTCAGGATCAAGTAGGTCGCCCAGGTGGCCGGCTCCGGCGTGCCCACGGTGAAATTCAGATCGAGCGTGCCGGCGGCGTAGGATACGTCCATCCCGAGCGTGGCCTGGGGCTCCGAGCCCGAGAAAAAGGTGATCATGGCGGCCAGCAGCTCCGCCTTGGTGCTCGGCGAGGCCTCGTCGTCCAGGCCGCCGAACTCGAAGGAGGTGCCGATCGTCTTGTAGGTGCCGCCGTCATAGGCGACGCCGTTTACGTAGGGGGGCGATTCATTGTAGAGGATGGGCCAGGCCCCTTCCCCGGCCGAAAGGCGATCCATGTACTTATTGTGGCCGGAGTAGTTGAAGACCATCCCTTCCGTCATGGTCCCGTCCACGCCGCGGACTGTCTCCGTGTCGCCCCATCCGTCCGATAGACCGGTGATGTGGAAATACGGGTGGAGGCTGGTCTCGGGGTCGAAGACCCAGGTCTCTCCTCCCTCCATGTAGATGTTTCCTCCCTGCTCGAGGAAGTCGACCAGGATCAGGGCCTCGGAGGAGCCGAGGACATGATTTCGGGCTTCCCCGTCCCACATCGAGTAGACTCCGAGCAACACGAAGATCGTTCGATACCCGTCGAAGTTCATGGAGAAGTCCCCGGCGTAGTCCACGGTCTTGCCCATTCCCTCGATCAGGCCCCTGAGGACCGGGCCGCTGGCGTGGTAGCCGTCGAGGTCGAGGATGAGGTACTCGGGGTGCCCGATCATCAGGGATACCTCGTCACTCGTGGAGTAAAGGCCCCCGTGCGAGCTGAAGTCGAAGCTGAAATCGGCCGTATGACTCATCGGCGCGGCCGCGTCGACCCGCACCACGAACGGATCGGCCTCGTTGCTGGCGGATCCCGGACCCGGAACCGTGCCGAAAGAGGAGGTGGCGGATAGAATCGTGACGTAGGGATCGGCCGAGCTCAGCGTCCCCACGGCGTCCCGGGCCGCCTCGGCCCCGCCATTCACCACAGTGACGATGATGTTCGCCGTCTCACCGGGATCGAGTATCCCGTTGCCGTTGCCGCTGGCATCGTCTACATCGAAGGACTCCATCGCCACGACCGGCGCCTGCACTTCGATGACAAAGCCGCTCTCCCAGACCTCCCGACCTGCATCCGAAGCGGTCAAATCGAAGAGAATGGAGTGGCCGTCGGGACAGGCCGCCGAAACGTGGAATCGATAGGCCAGCCCGCTCGAGATCGCTCCTCCGGCGGCGATGGTTCCAAAAACATGGGAGCCGTCCAGTATGGTCACATAGGGATCGGTGGTGGCAAGGGCGGCCGTGACACCCAAGGCCGCCTCTACCCCGACATTCTCCAGGGTGACGGCCAGGTCGATGGTCTCCCCGAAGTCCACGGTCCCGTCCCCGTTGCCCGCGCTGTCGTCTATGGCGTGGGCGTCATAGACCACGTAAGGCCCGGACGGCGGAATCACGCTGATGGTCGTGATGTAGGGCACCTTGTTCAGGGCCGTCACCGTGAGCGTTGCGTCTATGGGCGTCGTCAGGGGTGGATCGAAGGTGATCGTGGCCAGCCCTGAGGCGTCGGTGACCGCCGCCCCGTAGTTGACCCCTCCCTCGTAGAGAGAAACCATGGCACCCTCGACTCCCGGCACGACGACCGAGAGGGAAGATGCTCCTATGAAAAGCATGGAATCGTGCTGCACGCTCATGGCCTCCGGCACGTCCGTGCGGACCACCAGGGAGCAGTCTCCGAAGATGTTGTACTGCTCCATCACCTGGGCACCCTCCCCGCCGCCGCTGTACTCGTCCAGTGCCTTGGCAGATCCTCCGAAGAAGAGGCCCCCAATGGTGGCCGCCGCCTCGGCCGCCAGGAGGTCCACCACTTCGGTCTGCATCACGCAGGGCGGCACCCAGGCCGCCGAGGTGGAGGCCGAGAACATGGCCACGGCCCCGGCGGGCTCTTCCCAGGTCCCGGCCCGGAGCCATGCCTCGGCAAAGCAGGTGGGGCGGGAGGCGAAGGAGCCGTTGAGGCAAGAGACGTCCACGATGAATGGGAGCTTCCATGTGTTGCTCAGGGCTGAGACGTGGGAGACGGAGAAATTCGAGGTCATCCAGGATGTCCCGGACCCGTGACCTATGTAGTTGATGATGCTCCGCCCCGCATTCAGCGCGGCGGACACCTCGGCCGCGCTGGCCCCGGGATCGTAGATCTGGTCGACCTGGGTGTAGGTGTAGCCGAGAAGGTCGTCGCGCAGAAAGTCGGCCCGCTCCCAGTCCCGGTACTCGGTCCAACCGGTCTCATTGCTCGCGATCCCCACCCCCTTGTGGTACCAGGACGCCGCGGCCCCGGTGGCGGGATTCTTCTCGTATCCGACGAACTTGGAGACCTGGGTGTTCACGTGGGCCACGGATGAGGCCGAGATACGGGAGATGAAGGCGTCCGGGTAGTGGTCGACCCCCTCCAGCTTCACGTAACAGGGATCGGAGTGAGCCCTCTCATAGGTCCCGCGCAGGGTAGGGATCTGTTCCGCATCCCCCACCAGCACGATGTAGGTGATACCCTGCGTATTGTAGAGGTCCAGGAGGTAGGCCTTCAGCTCGGCCGCCGTGGTTCCGATGGTCGAAAAGTTCACCAGTGTGGCGTCCAGGCCCTTCTGGAGCTTCCACTGATAAAGGCCCTGTACCGCGCTATTGAAAGAGTCGTCGGTGATGATGACCATCTTCCCCGGCTCGGAGATCGGCGTGTAGCGCCCGGTCTCACGGGCGAAGTTGAGGAACATCCTTTCGTAGACCCGCCGGAAGTCGGCGCAGTAGAGCCCGGCCTCCCGCCGGCGCTCCTTCAGATTCACCGTGCCCGGGCCGTCCGCGACCACCTCTACCACCACCCGCCTGTTCACCCGGAGCTCCTGGCCGGCCGGACAGAACTGCACCGGATTGTACTGGATGGTGATTCCCCGAAAATCCCTCAGGATGTACGGCTCGCCCAGTGCGGCCGGCTCCGACGGGTACCACCCGTCGCCCTGGTAGAAGCGATCGAAGGTGAAGGGAACCGTGCGGGGGTCGATGTCTCGGGTGAGGTTCCCCTTGGAGGGAGCGACCGGAAGGGTGGAGACGATGGAGTGTTCGCACTCGAGTACGCGCAGGCTCATGTGCGCGCGGTCCGGGATGATTACGGACTCGCGAACTTTGCCCAGATCCGGCAGCCCTTTTTGTAGTAGGGGGATAGTACCGGGTACCTTGACCAAGGCATGGGGCTGCCCGTCGATGGAGACCGAGTCCTTGTAGAATCCGCCCATTCGAAACTCCAACACCGTGCGCCCCGAGCTCGCTTCGAGAACTTCCACCTCCACCGCTCCACCCTCCGGCCCACTGAATCCGACCCATGTTGTATCGGCCCCTGCAGATGCCGAGAAGAGGACCACTGTAAGGATTCCCAGGAAAACACTTGTCTTCTTCATCGTGCTGTCTCCTTCTTTAGGAGTTGGTGAAAAATTCAGAAGATGGGACAGTCTATGACTTCGACGGATGATGAATCGAATATCTCGTTCTTCATCCTGCCAATGGTCTCTTAATTAAAGGGATTTATCGCCGTAAATGACTTGTGGTCATTTGCGTTTTTCACCCGTTGAGACCATGAATGACGAGGTTTTATTACAAGAAAATTTCCCGCAGGTTCGACCGGGAAGAGACCGGGAGCGTGCATGATGCGGTGGATGGCAATCCCAGCGCTTGCCGCCATGATCCCGCAGAAATCATGAATAGTACGGGTGTCATTATCAGCTCCTATTTGTTAATGACACCGCACAGTCGAAAAAACTTACGATTGATCCGGATGCCAATATTATCAGTACCTGAAAGTTCGATCTGTAATCCCAGGACCTTGTTGAATGGAATCTTTTCATTGTAGATTTCTTAAAGGGGTTAAAGGAGCGCTTCTACGCGGCTTGCGTAGATGTTGGTGTGATATCCAAAGCTGTAAGTCCTCCTCCGATCCATCATTCCTCGCGAAAGCGGGAATCCACAATTGTGCGCATTTTCTGGGTTCCCGCTTTCGCGGGAACGACGTGTCGGTGGGAACTATTCTTTTTAGTTGCGGCTACGCCGTGTTAGGAGTGATCGCCATGAATATGGACTCCAGTGTTTTCATGTTGTTGGGATCTACCTTCTTTCTGATCTTTTTCGGCCTGCCGCTTCTTATCTGCCCCATATGGTGGGCCCGCCGTATAGGGTGGAAAATTCCGGCAGAGAAGGACCTGACCAATTATCTTGGACGATCGCTGGGCGGAATTTCATTGCCCGTTATTATCCTCGGCTATTTGGCGGCAAACGATCCATGGGAATATCGGCATGTGTTTCAACTGGTGATGTGGATCGGAGGTTTTATGGCGGCTGTTCACCTCTATGGATTCATCAAGAGGAATCAGCCCCTGATTGAACACCTGGAGATTTTTCTTTATTCCCTTATCGGTCTGTTGGCCTGGCTCTTTTACCCTCAGCCCCCGCTGTAATTCCAAATGCCCCCTCCCGATTCGGCTCAGGGGCGAATAGGTTGTTTCTGATTCCGTTATAGCCTCTGAGGACAAGGCACAGAGATCTTCGAAAGGGGTATATCTTCTTTGGAAAGAAGGTCAGCTTGTTGAATATGTCGAAACCTTCGATCATGTTCGCCGCCTCCCACTCGACCGCGGCCCCTGCTCGTCGAAAATCCCATGTGTTGTATTTTCTCGCGAGTTCCTCGGAGCGGAATACGGCCTCGAAGTGCAGAGGGGGCGGCAGAACCAGGGGCTTCATTGCGGCCGCCTCGCGAACGGCTGATTCGGCTGCCCTCCTCAATAGTCGGCGGCCTTGCGCGAGGTGCTCGGCACTTTCTCGGCCCGACGTGTAAGTCTCCTCTCTCTTGTCCACCACCACGGATTTCGCCCACGATAGGACCTGAAGAGCCTGTTCGACTGCAATAGCCTCTCCGGAAACAAAGCTCACCGGCACGCCGAACTCACCGAGATAGGCCCCGTAGACTTCCATCTCACAAACAGGCCTTCCATTCAGGCGAACCTCGGAAAAGATCCCGTAATGGGTATGTGGAAAAAAGGCGTCCGCCGTTCCGGCCGCCGCATGGATCGCCACGTACAGTACAAGGTCATAGTCTGAGACCCTGCCGAAGAAGGTCGGCCGCGTGTAATGTCCCCCGATATATCGTGCCCTGCGATCCAAGCGTTGGGGCAGGCAATTGAATCCGGTGTCGTGAGTGTCCTTGACGGTCACCCGATCGGCGCCCCCGTCGAAGGCGCCTTGAATTGCGTGATTGACGTCTTCGGTCAGGCATTCACGGCCGTACTGCCACTCGGACGTGCCCGTGTGACACTGGCGCTTGCGCCAGATGCCGAAGCTTCCTTCGATGTCGGCGAACACGGCTACATGCATCTGCGGGCTCACTTCATCCGGAGGGTGCCGGTCCAGAGGGCGGTCAATCCCGCCCGGAGCTCCTTGCCGAACTCCAGCCGGAAAGGGGCGAGGTCTTCCTGCTCCTTGATCTCACCCATCACCGATGACGGCGGGATGATCTGCCACGCGCCTAGGATGTAGGCCAGGCTCCTCATGAAGAGGGCCGTCCCCTGTCCGGGGGAAAGACCCGGCAGGCCCTGCTCGACGGCGGCGCCTACCTGGGCCGCCATCATCGCCATGGAGATCCGGAATCGCATCTCCTCTTCCCTCTCGACCTCATGGTCGACCACGCTGCTCGATAGGGTCGCCAGGATCAACACTTCCGGGTTTTCGAGGACATGACCTGAAATCGCGTCGACCGCGTCGGCTATGGTCAATGGGCTCCGGAGCGACTCGATGGCCTGGATGATCGCATCGAGCCACATACGCGCGCGATGCTCCAGAACCGCCATGTAGAGCTCATCCTTGTTGCGGAAATAGAGATACATCGTGCCCTTTGCCACGCCCGCGTGCTTCGCCACCGCCTGGATCGAAGAGAGCCGTCCCCCGCTTTTTTGAAACAGGGCGTCGGCAGCCGATATGATGGTGTTGCGACGGGCCTCTTTCTGCCGCTCATTTCGTGCGCGTTGCCTGACAGCCACGGCCTCCTCCTCTGGCACTATGATCCGGATTGTTTTTAATAATCCAGCAATCTTGACTGACCCTCGGTCAGTTGTCAAGATGATTAGATCACAGGAAATCCAATTGACCCCGAAGGAGTCAGGTCATGTAGCCTGGGGTGAAAACCCCAGGGCAGTCCGCCCGAAGGGCGATAACCTGTAAGAAAAGGAGGCTACCCAATGAGAGCCGTGACGATACACGAGTACGGCGGGCTGGACCGCCTGAGGATCGATGAGATCGCCGAGCCCCGGGCGGGCGAGGACGAGGTGGTCCTGGATGTCCGGGCCGCCGCCCTGAACCATCTCGATATCTGGGTGCGCATGGGCCGCCCCGGGCCTGCCCTCGAGATGCCCCACGTGCTCGGGTCCGACGCCGCAGGGGTTGTCGTCGAGACCGGGCCTCGAGTTCAGGGCGTCGCCGTGGGCGACGAGGTGATCCTGAATCCCGGCCTGAGCTGCGCCATCTGTGAGTACTGCAATCGCGGCGAGCAGAGTGAGTGCCTCTCCTTCGGCATCGTGGGGCTCTCGCGGCCCGGCACCTTTGCCGAGCGGGTGGCCGTACCCGCCGGCAACGTGATTCCCAAGCCGCCGCAGCTCGGCTTCGAGGAAGCCGCCGCACTTCCTCTCGCATATCTGACGGCCTGGAGAATGCTGATGACCCGGGCCCGGCTTCGTCCCGGCGAGTCCGTCCTGATCCACGGGATCGGCGGGGGCGTGGCGTTGGCGGCTCTACAGCTCGCCAAGCTCGCGGGAGCATCCGTCATCGTCACCTCGTCCTCGGATGAAAAGCTCGCCCGAGCCGGGGATCTCGGAGCCGATCGGAAGATCAACTACCGCTCGTGCGGAGATGTGGCTCAGACCGTGAAAGATTTGACGGCCGGCCGGGGCGTCGACGTCGCCGTCGACACGGTGGGGGCCGCTACGTGGCCGATCGACTTCTCGGCCGTGCGCCGTGGCGGGAGGATCGTGCTGTGCGGCGTCACGACTGGTCCGGATGTACAGACGAACCTGCAGGCGCTATACTTGAATCAGCTCACGATCATGGGATCGACCATGGGCTCTCATGAGGATTTCCGTCTGATGGTGGAGTCGGTCACGGCGGCCGGGCTCAAGCCGATCGTCGATTCGGTCGAGCCTCTTGAACGTGCGCAGGTGGCCATGGCCCGGATGGAGGCGGGCGGACAATTCGGGAAGATCGTGTTGAGAATGAAATAGCCCCCAACGTTGGGGTAGGGGAGGGATAGTGAAACCTGTTGCTGAATTGATCGGCCGGGAGGATTTTTTAAAGACTCTGTTCGAGTCCATCCCTTGCGGCGTTCTCATCGTCGATCGTGATAGGCGGGTCCAGACGGTGAACAACGTACTGGAGAAGACATTCGGCGTCTCAAAGGCAACGGTCTTCGACAAGCGTGGCGGGGAGGCCCTCAATTGCGTCCACGCCTCCGAGAGCGCGAAGGGCTGCGGATATGCGGAGGCCTGCCGGAACTGCCAGGTCAAGAACACGGCGCTCGAGGCCCTTTCAGGGACGAGCGTGCACCGCCACAGAGCAGAGGTTCAACTATGGCACGACAATGAGGTTCTCGACTTGGTACTACTCGTGAGTGCGGCTCCCCTCGAGCACGAGCAGGAGAAGTATGCCATCGTCATTCTCGAGGACATTACCGAGCTGAACGGCCTGCGCCGGCGGCTCAAGACGGAGCAGGGCTTCTCGGGAATCGTGGGGCGGGATAAAAAAATCCAGGAGCTCTTCGACACGATCCGGGAGCTGGCCGAGTCCAGGGCTCCCGTGTTGATCCAGGGTGAGAGCGGGACCGGCAAGGAGCTGGTGGCGGCCGCGATCCACAATGAAGGGCCGAGGGTGGACAGACAGTTCGTGCCGGTCAACTGCGGGGCCCTGCCCGACGGACTGCTCGAGAGCGAGCTCTTCGGTCACGTCAAAGGGGCGTTCACCGGCGCTGTTCGAGACAAAAGGGGACGCTTCCAGCTGGCCGACGGGGGCACGATTTTTCTCGACGAGGTCGGCGACCTGAGCCCCGCCATGCAGGTCAAGTTGCTGCGCGTCCTCCAGGAGGGACGGTTCGAGCCGGTGGGGGGCGAGAAGACGATCGAGGTCGACGTGCGCCTGATCAGCGCCACGAACAAGAACCTGAAGCAGGAAGTCGCGAGCGGGAGATTTCGAGAGGACCTCTTCTATCGGATCTGCGTCGTTCCGATGATGCTGCCGCCCCTTCGCGAAAGGCCCAACGACATTCCCCTCCTTGCCGAGCATTTTCTCGAGGAGGATGCAAAAAAAACGGGCCGAGAAAAAGCCGCCCTGTCACCGGAGGCCCTTGCCGCGCTGATGGACTACGAGTGGCCCGGCAATGTGCGCGAGCTCCAGAACAACCTTCAGTTTGCCCTGATCAAGTCGAGAGGAGGGGATATCGGCCCGGAGCATATGCCCCCTACCATTTTCCAGGTGCACCGTGTGCCGATCGGCAAGAAGTGGCGCAGGAGAAAGCTCGAAGGGGACGCCGTGGCCGAGGCCTTGCGGGAGGCGAAGGGCAACAAGGTCCAGGCCGCAAAGCGGCTCGGCGTCTCACGGGCCACCCTCTACCGGTTCATCGCGGAGCAGATGGGCGAGCGATAATGGACAGGATGGAATGGAGGATTATTTTTCGTTCGCTTCTCTGTTTTGTCGTGGCCTATGCTTTGATGGCGTCGCTCTCTTGTGGTGGTGATGGCGATGATCAAGATGCTCCAACGTTTTCCATTGTCACCTTCAATGTGCTGCACGGGCTTGGGAATGAAGATAGCGAAGCTCATCCCTATGATCGTTTTGTCGAACGACTTGACCTGATCAAAGGGGAGTTCGCAGAGAGCCGCCCCTCTGCGATCCTTCTACAGGAAATCTCTCTGTTGCCGCTGCCTCGATATCCCGACGTGATCGAGACGCTGCTGGCGGAAATGAACGAAGCTGACGATGCCGACTATTACATCGTGTTCGGAAATGTCTTCGGCACAAAGCCGACGATCAACGGCGGACAGATCGAGGGACAACTAATTATGACCGATGCCCCGCTGATCGGCGATCCGCACAATATGGCCGTCTCTCTTTTCCGGTGCGTCATACATACAAGGCTAAACACTCCACTGGGGCCGGTCGATCTGTATAACGTCCATCTCGACGGCGGGGGCGATTACGAGCACGCTGTGGGCGAAATGAGCGACGTTCTCGGTTATGTGGAGAATACGGCCGGCGACGAAAACACAGTGATCATGGCCGGAGATTTCAATTCGCTGGATGATTCGCCCGTATTCGACCTCATGGATGATTCGGGCTTCATTGACCTTGGCGACCTCTCCGGGCTGGTATGCAGCGAGACCGAGAACCATGGATGCACGAACCAGACCTTCCCCCTGGCCGATCCCGAAAACCCTTCCAGCGTCCGGATCGATTACGTCTGGATGAAAACGACAAAAGACATTGAAGCCGAATGCACTCCCATCTTCCACGAGCCTTTTGAGATCTCCGACGGAGAGCACCTCTGGGCTTCAGATCATATCGGCGTCACCTGTTCCCTTACTCTTGTACGATAGGTCGATCGGAAGGGCTTGTCGTTGATCATTATTTTTTACTTTCGATTTGATATACTCAGTGAATACTGAGTCTGGGAGGGTTTCGATCAAGAAAGCATGAATCCGTGAAAATGCAGAATATTTACATGAAAGCTTGATCCGAATTAAAAGAATGGGTAGGATTGATAGAGGAAAGATATATTGAGTCCACAAAAACTCCAGATATTTGCATGAAACCTTGAATTTGGGTATACTGAAGAACATGGCAAGGAAGGTTGAAACTGGAGATATTTTTACCTTGCAAATCGCACAGCCTTTTCTTAGTATACATTACCAGCAATATGAAAGTAACTAATCAAACGAGCGTTCACATGAGAAAAATCAGGTTTGATTCCACTCTACCACAGCACTTGTTTTACCTGGCAGTGCTGCCTCTGGCAGTGCTCTTCCTTTGTATCCTTCCAGCAGGGGCAAGCACCATCCCTGCGGGAGCCATCGCTGCCTACGATATGGAAAGCACGGTAGGCGGAAACCTCGTGGACATCACGGGACACGGTCACAACTCCTCCAACGGTCTCGGGTCGGGTGTCCTGGTGCCTGAGCTTTACGGTAATGCCCTGTATATGAATGGAGTGACACCGGTAAGCATTCCACATCACTCAGATCTGAATCTCGCGGCGCCATTCAGCATGATCGCTTCCTTCAAAATGGACACCGTGGTCGCAGAACTTATGCCCGTTGTGGGGAAGGGGCATATGTCAGCGCGGAATTACGGCCTGTGGGCCAGCAACTCTCCAACACCCTACTGGGAGGGCACCCTTGCCCAGGTCATGCAGAGCATCCCCGAGCAGGACAATGCATTGTGGACTACGGACCTGGACCTCAACAGGTGGTACCATCTGGCGGCAACCCATGATGGCAGCACGCTGACACTATATGTCGACGGGATTGAACGGGCTTCCGATCCTGTCACTTACACTCCTCCCTTCGTCTCAGATCCCCTGACTCTGGGAGGTGGCATCTACCACTCCAATTTCCGGGGCTATCTGGACAACATAGCTATCTACAATCGTGTCCTCACACTTCCGGAAATACAGCAAGCTACCCTGATCGAGCTGATCTCATTCAATGCCGTTCCTCATTACTCAGAATCAGAAATAGATGTAGTCTGGGAGACGGCCTCAGAGGTCGACTGTGAAGGATTTCATCTGTGGAGGGCGGTTGAGGACGGGGAGTATGTACAGATCACCGAGGACATCATTTCAGCCGAGGGCGGACCCATCTGGGGCGCCTCCTACACGTACGAGGATCTCGACGTGGAGATGGGCAAGACCTACTGGTACAAGCTCGAAGACGTAGACATCTACGGCCATTCCACTTTCCACGGCCCGGTCGAGGCCGCGATCCAGACCTCCTGCGGCGTGGTCTACGGACCGACCGACAGGTTCGGGGCGCTGTGGCTTCTGGTCCTAATGGTTCCAGTGTCCCTTGTGGTGGCGGGCGGAATGAAACTAGCAAAGAAGCGGAAGGCAACTGGGGAAAAGAAAGAGAGACCCAAGACTTACGAGCCGCCCAAGATCCTCACTTACTCAGGCGAAGAACTCCTCCATGAACTCGGACCGGCCCAGGCATGCAGAGGCTTCACCTGCCCAGTGTCGCCGACTCCATAGCAATACATGGAAAGTGGGACGAACGTGGCCCCCGTCATTCTGGTGGCAGCGGCTCTTCCTTATTATCTACATGTGGTTCAGCCAACGCACTGGATGTAATGATATCAGCCAAATGCGTGCGATAATACACACCATGATTTTGTGAACATCTTCCGAACTTGTGAAAGATCCATTCCGAGAATTCACCCGTACTATAGATCTGCAAGGCTGATACCCCGGCCACTGACGATTACGCGAGCAATGCCAGCAGGCCGTGTACGGCTCCCACGACGAACAGGGTCTTTCCAACCTTCCGGTGGAGGGTCATGCGAACCTTCACGACACGAGTGCCGGAGAGGAGCTGGAAGAGGAGCAGAAAGAAGTTGACGATACCGAGTATCGTTATTATCGATATGCCGCCGATCATGGTGATTCACTCCCTTTAGCGGATTATTTAACCTCTACCTTGGCCTTGGCTTCGCCCGAACTGCCGTGTATGTTGCAGTGGGCCTGTGATCGTATGTCGAGAGGCCCGTCCACTTTGACCTCCACCTCTTTGGTGAAGACCTCGTCCTCAGGAAGTTTTCGAAGCGAGTAATCCCAGCGGGCCACTTCCTTGTCGTTCACCTTGACGTAGACCCAGTCGGTGTGGTGGAGGTAATTGTTTCCCTTGTGGATGACCTTGATCTTCACTGTGATGGTGCTCCCCTTTTTTGCCGTTTCGGGAGCGTCGATCTCCACGGAGGACTGGTCCGCCAGGGCGGGGGCCGCGAGGAGAAACAGCACCAGAGAAGAGACTAACAACACTACTTTTTTCGATCTGTTCATGTGAACCTCCTTGGTGAAAGGGATTGAATGGACCGGGTCAAAACAGAATTCGCACAAGGTCCTTCGGCTCGAGCCTGAAGTGTGAGCCGCGGCCTTCGAAGAAGCCGTGGGCCCGGATGAAGTGGATGCTGAGGTCCGACCACCGGATCGTCTCACCCGTGTCGGTCCGGCGGACGGTCGTGACGTGCTTGGAATAGCTCCCGCTGTGCGGCCAGGGGCAGACCATGGCCCCCCGGGTTTCCTGGACGAAGCCCTCGAGCCGGTCCTCCAGCTTCACGGTCGTCCCGAGCCCCGTTCTCGCGAGGTCGGTCAATTCCTGCATGCGGTCGGCGATGGCATCGACCGTGGTGCCGAGCCCGGCCATCTCGGCCGCATCGTGATCGAGGATCTCCTCCAGGATGCGGGGATCGTCGCCCATGAAGCCGTCCGCCACAAGCCGGGAGGAACGTAGGACCTCTTCCAATTGCTGCATGCCGGGTATTCTCTTCATGTTTTTATCGCTTCCATCAAAACTTATCGAAATAGATGCGCTCTTCGGGCATACCCAGCCCCGAGAGCACCTTGATGCACGCGTCGATCATGCCGGGGCTTCCGCACAGGTAGGCCTCATGTCCTGAGGCATCCTGGAGATTGCGTGCGAGGGACTCTGTTACCAGTCCTGTTTCCCCGGACCAACCGCTGTCGGGCTGTGCCACCACTGGCACGAAGCGGAAGTCGGGAAGCGCTGTTTCCTGTTTCCTTATCTCCTCTTCGAAATAGAAGTCCCGCATCTCGTTCACCCCGAAGAAATAGGCGGCCGGTCTGACGCACGCGGTGTTCACCATGTGGTGCAGCATGCATTTGATGGGCGCCATGCCTGACCCGCCCGCTATGAAGATGATCGGCGCGTCCGTCTCGGAGAGCCGGAAATCCCCATAGGGCCCGTTGATCTTCACCCGGTCCCCTGTTTTCAGGTGGTCGAACAGATAGGTGGTGCAGATCCCGTTGGGGGCCCGCCGCACGATCAGCTCGATGGACCCCTTGTCTGCAGGGTCCGAGGAGATGGAGTAAGCGCGGTACACCTCTTCCGGATTCCCCTTGTACGCAGGGGCCAGCACCTGCACATACTGTCCCGGGACATAATCGATGGAGACGGGCTCTTCGAGCTTGAATCGAAATTGCCGGGTGTCGTACGTCAGCTCCCGGATCTCCTCGACGAGACAGGTGTATTCGCGTACGGTGAAGAGCTCCCGCGGGACCTCGACGCCGAGGTCGCCCCGGACCTTGACCTGGCAGGAGAGCCGAAGGCCCCGGCCCTTTTCCTCGGGGCTCAGGTAGGGCTCTTCCGTGGGGAGGATCGGTCCGGCCCCCTCGGGCACCGTGACCTTGCAGAACCCGCACGATCCCCGTCCCCCGCATGCGCTGGGGATGAAGACCTTCTCCGAGCCCAGGGCCTCAAGCAGGGACACTCCCCCGCGGAGTTGGAACCTGCGCTCGCCGTTGATCGTGATCTCGCACTCGCCGTAGTCGGAGATGAAACGATCCGCGATGACCAGCACCGCGGCGAGCCCGGCGCCGATGGCGCTTACGGCCAGTATGGCTAATAGTGTTGAGATCATTTTTCTCGACAGAAAAAATTTAACGCAGAGACGCAGAGACGCAGAGAGAAGTGAATTGAAATTGGAAACGATTTAGATAGAGAAATTACCTGGAAAGATTCTTGAAATTCAATACGTCTATTTCGAAACGTCATGCCCGCGAAAGCGGGCATCAAGAAAAGATGCGCAGACATGGATTCCTGCTTGCGCAGGAATGACGAAGCGAACGCATTTAGGAAGATCGGACCAGATTGTGCATAGCTGAACTTATCTGTTTGAATCAATTTGAAAAGCCCTCTGCGTCTCTGCGCCTCTGCGTTAAAGTTCCGGAAGCAAAAGCCTGTCACAAGGGTGTATAGCAAAGCCATCCCATCACCCCTGCAGTACGCCGGTGAATCCGATGAAGGCCAGGGCCATGAGCCCTGCGGTGATCAGCGTGATCCCGGGCCCCTGCAGTCCCTTGGGGATGCGGGCCACGGCCATCTTCTGCCGGATGCCGGCCATGGCGATGATCGCGAGGGCCCAGCCGACTCCGCTGCCGAATCCGTACCCGATCGTCACGAGAAATGAGTAGTCGCGAATCACCATGAAGAGCGAGGCCCCGAGAATGGCGCAGTTCACGGTGATCAACGGAAGAAAGATCCCCAGGTTCTGGTAGAGCACGGGCGAGTACCGCTCCAGGACCATCTCGACGAACTGGACGAAGGTGGCGATGATGATGATGAACAGGATGAACCGGAAGAACTCGAGCTCCAGGGGGACCAGGACGTACCGGTAGGCCACCCAGTCGAGCACGCACGTACAGGTCAGAACGAAGATGACCGCCATTCCCAGGCCGGAGGCCGATTTGACCTCGCGTGAAACCGCGAGGAAGGGGCACATCCCGAGGAATGTGGTGAGCAGGATGTTTCCCGTGAACACGGCCGAGAAAAATACCGCCAACATGTGCCAGAGCTCCACACCAAAGCTCATGATGTCTCTCCTTCCCCGGCCGCCCGGGTGGAGCGTAGGAGCCAGATGAGGCCGGCCAGGGTGAAGAAGGCGCCGGGCGGCATGACCATGATGATCCACCGGTCCCACCCGGTTGCAAAGTAGGGCACCGGAATTCCGAGCAGGGTGCCCATGCCGAGGAGCTCCCGCACCACCGCGATCGCCAGGAGCACCAGGCTGTACCCGATCCCGCTGGCCAGGCCGTCGATCATGGCCAAGCCGGGCGTGTGAGAGCTGGCATAGGCCTCGCATCGGCCCATGATGATGCAGTTGGTGATGATGAGGCCTACGTAAGGGCCGAGGCTGGCGCTCATCTCCGGCCAGTAGGCCTTCAGGGCCAGATCGACGAGGATGACATAGAAGGCGATGATCAGGGTCTGGACCATCATCCGGATCCGGCGCGGCGTCCAGCTGCGCAGCAGGGAGACCGTGGCGCAGCTCAGGGCGGTGGTGAAGATGAGGGCCGCGCACATGACGATCGTGTTCAGCACCAGGTTGGTGATGGCCAGGGTGCTACAGATCCCCAGGATCTGGCGGAAGATCGGATTGTTCCGCCAGACGCCGTCGAAGACCGCCTTGCGGATCTCCGATTCAGCCGTCGCTTGGGGATGCCCCATGCCTCAGTCCCCCCCCGCCTTCACGGCTTCACGCCACCGGGAGAGCTGCTCCACGATGATCCTCTCGATGCGGGTGCTGGTCTGTGTCGCGCCGGTCACGGCGTGGACTTCGCTTCTGTCCAGCGACGAACCGACCGGCTTAATGCCGAAGGGCTTCCCTTCGTCGGCGATCTCCCTGCCCACGAACTGCGAGCGGAAGGGAAGGCGCGCGATCTCGGCCCCGAGCCCGGGCGTCTCGTTCTGCTCGTAAAAGCAGACGCCGGTGATCATCCTCTTGTCGGGCGCGATCCCGATCACGCCCTTGATGGTGTCCCAGAAGCCCTGCCCCTCGATGGGCACGGCGTATCCGGCCACGCGGCCGCCCTCCATGAGCCGGTAGGCGCCGGCCGACGAGGACGAGGGCGGGACGATTCGCTCGGTGAAGATCCGGTGCAGCTCCAGCGAAGACGCCTCTTCCGGGAGGTCCAGGGCAAGGGCCGTGAGGACCGCTTTCTCGAAGGCGAGGCGCTGATTGGCGTCGACCCGGTCGCGGGTGAAGCGGGCCAGGCCGATCAGGATCGAGCTGAAAAAAGCTGTGACGACGAACATGTAGACCACCGGGAACCAGGGCTTCCCTCTCATGGCGCGGCCCTCCCGGACGCGGCGGCGGCCTTTTTCTTCTTCTTGTGCTCCTTCACCGCATAGTCGATGATCGGGCCGAACATGTTGGCCAGGAGTATGGCGAACATCATGCCGCCGTTGAAGACGGAGAAGTTACGGATGATGACCGCGAAGATCGCTATCAGCACGCCGAAGATGATGCGCGCCGGCTGGGTCGTGGGCTGAGTGACCGGGTCGGTTGCCATGAAGAAAGCGCCGAAGAGGAAGCCGCCCCCGAGCAGCGCGGGCAGTGCCCCCTGGACCTGGGGCGCCCCGGCCCTGTACAGGAGCTCGGTCAGCACGGCGTAAGACGCGATCACGGTGATGACGACGGTCCGGTTGGCCGTCTTCGTGTAGAACAGGTAGAGCCCGCCCAGGAGGATCAGCAGGGCGCTCGTCACCCCCATGGTGCCGTCGATCCGGCCGAGCAGGAGATCCGCCAGCTCCGGGGCCGCCTGGCCGGCCTTCATGAGCGCCATGGGCGTGGCCGAGGTGACGGCATCCGGTGCCGCGGCCGTGGACCACTTCGCGAGCGCGCCCAGGGGGCCGCGGGCCGCCGGGGCCCATTGGGAGGTCATGGCCACGGGGAAGCAGACATACACAAAGCACCGGCCGCTCAGGGCGGGGTTGAAGATGTTGCGGCCGAACCCGCCGAAGGCCTCCTTGGCAAAGGTGACGGCGAAGACGATCCCGATGATGAGGACGTGCCACGGGACCGTGGGAGGCATGATCAGGGCGTAGAGAACGGCGCTGACAAAGACCGCCTCGCTCACGGGCTCGCCCCGGTGCCGGCAGAAGAGGTACTCCGTGAGGAGCCCGAAAAAGCAGGATACGGCCACCACGGCGAGGCTCCGCCACCCGAAGAAGTAGACCGACCCGGCGATGCAGGGCAACGTCGCCAGGATCACCCGCCGCATGGGCGGCTGCTTTCTCAGGAATTTCGTGGATTTCTTCGGCTGCATCATCTTGTGGCTTGCGATTCGTATAGAGGGGGAGGACTACTATGGACGATTATCAATTTTTTACTGTGAGTTCAATAGGCCCGAAGATAATCCCTTGACATCCAATAATTTATACTTAAATTGGTATTATTGTACCAATATATATTTATGCCCTGGTGCTGAGAAACTCATGAAAAAACGAACCAAATCGATCAGCCTTGCAATCGCCCTGATCGCGGCCGGAGCGGTCGGAATGACGGCGGTGCTCGACGATGGATCCACCTCAGGAGATAGAGATAAAATGGAAATCCCGGATCACGGCAAAGGCAAGCCGAACAAGCTCATCAACGAAAAGAGCCCCTACCTGCTGCAGCACGCCTACAACCCGGTCCACTGGTATCCCTGGGGCGAAGAGGCCTTCGAGAAGGCCCGGCACGAGGACAAGCCGATCCTCGTCTCCATCGGGTATTCCACGTGCCACTGGTGTCACGTGATGGAGCGCGAATCCTTTTCCGATCCGAAGGTGGCCGAGGTGATGAACGAAAACCTGGTCTGCATCAAAGTGGACCGGGAGGAGCGCCCCGCCGTGGACAAGATCTATATCTCCGCCGTGAGCGCCATGACCGGGTCGGCGGGGTGGCCGCTCAACGTTTTTCTCACGCCGGAGCTGAACCCTTTCTACGGAGGGACCTATTTCCCGCCCGAGGGACGATGGGGAAGCCCGGGCTGGTCCGACGTGGTGGAGCGGATCGGCCGGGCCTGGCAAAATTCGGAGGAGCGAAAACAGCTCGTCTCCTCGGCCCGGGGGCTCACCGAGACTCTCGAGCGGCATCTGTCCGGCTCGGCCGGGGCAATCGACCTTGACCCGGCATGGCTGGGGCGGGGCTTCAAGGCTCTGGAGTCGGGCTACGACGCCGAGCTCGGCGGCTTTGCCGAGGCCCCTAAATTTCCCATGCCGGTGAACCACAATTTTCTGTTGCGCTTCCAGGCCCGTGCCGGCGGCGGCAAAGGGGACGGGGAGTGGGCAGACAAAGCACGGCAGATGTCTCTCCACACGCTCAGGGCCATGGCGAAAGGAGGCATATATGACCAAATCGGCGGCGGCTTTCACCGCTATTCCACGGACGAGCGCTGGCACGTTCCGCACTTCGAAAAGATGCTCTATGACAATGCCCAGCTCGCCCTGAATTATCTCGATGCCTTTCAGCTCACCCGCGAGGAGCTCTTCGAGCAGGTGGCCCGGGAGACCCTGGAGTACATTCTGCGCGACATGACCCACCCGGAGGGCGCCTTCTACTCGGCGGAAGACGCCGACAGCGTATCAGCGGACCTGCCTGGGAGGGCAGGAGAATCCGCCCACGGGCACAAAGTGGAGGGAGCTTTCTATGTGTGGGAGAGTGGGGAGATTCTGGATATCCTTGGACCGGAAGCCGGCGAGATCTTTCAATATCGGTATGGCGTGAAGGCCGGAGGCAATGCGCTCAACGATCCTCACGGCGAGTTCAAGGGCAAGAACATTCTCTTTGCCGCGAATTCTCCGGCCGATACGGCCGCCCGGTTCGAAAAATCCGAGGATGAGGTCCGGCGTATCATCGGCGAGGGGAAGGCCGGGCTCTTCGAGGCCCGGTCCCGGCGGCCCCGTCCCCACCTCGACGATAAGGTGATCACGGCCTGGAACGGCCTGGCGATCTCCGCCTTTTCCCGGGCCCACCAGGTACTGGGAGATGACCGCTACCTCTCGGCGGCCGAAAAGGCGGCTGCCTTCATGTGCCTCAATCTCTATGAACCCGAGACAAAGCTGCTGTACCGGCGCTGGAGGGATGGGGAGAAGAAGGTCAGGGGCATCGCCGATGATTACGCCTTCCTCACGCAGGGACTCATCGACCTTTACGAGGCCTCTTTCGATCCGAAGTGGCTCGACTGGGCCTTCGATCTGGCCGAGGAGCAGCTCGGGCTCTTTTACGATGCGGACAAGGGGGGCTTCTTCATGACGTCGCCCGATCACGATGAGAGCATCATCATCCGCGTCAAGGAGGATACCGACAACGTGGAGCCGGGTGCCAGCTCGGTGGCCGCCATGAATCTCTTGCGACTGGCATACTATTCAGACCGGAAGGATTTGCGCGGGGCGGCGGAGAAGACCTTGAGGCTCTTTGGAACGCAGATGAAAGAGCATCCGGCGGCCGTGCCCCAGATGCTCGCAGCCCTGGATTTCGCTCTCTCCAAACCGTACCAGATCATCATCGTCGGCCACCCGGATGCCCCCGGAATAAAGGCCATGCTCAGAGAGGTCCACAGCCGCTTCATCCCGAACAAGATCCTGATCGTGCTGGACCGCGGCCTCGGCCGGAAGGGGCTGGTCGGGCGCCTCCCATTTCTGGAAAATTTCTCGCAGATCGACGCCAGGCCCACCGCCTATGTCTGTGTCAATTACACGTGCAGACTCCCCACAAACGACGTCAACGTTCTGGGCCGCCTGCTGGACAGGGAGGCTTTCGCTCACTGACGGTCTTTAATGTCGAAGTGAAATCCCAGCCAGATAAAATATAAGATAAAGCACGCCGAGAAGATGGCCGCGGGAATCGGGGCCCTGCCGCCGAGGAGGGTGAGACAGATTCCGCTCGCCAGACCGAAGTTCTTCATCGTAGCCATAAGGACCAGGCTGACGCTGGTTTCCCGCCTCATATTCAGCTTCCCGGCAATCCACTCCACGGCGGCCCCGAGGAGAAACGTGGTCGCCACGGCGATCAGGACGATCTTGCCAAGGACAGCCGGCTCCCCAAAGAAAAATGGACGGTTCAGGCCGATCACGGTGAATACGAGGATGAAAAACCCCCAGTTGACCGCCGTCCCCCGCCACTTCTCGATTCGCTGAGTCAGCCCCGTGAACAGGAGAATTCGGGAGAGGATCAAAGGAATGACGATCAGCTCTGCGATCATGACGATGAGCTTGACCGGATCGAGGGAGTCGACCCCGATGAGCAGGACCATCAAGGCGGGCGTGACCACCGGCGCGACCAGGTATGTCGCTACCATGCCGATCAGGGAGAAGGTTGTGTTTCCTGCAAGTAAATAGGTGAAGGGGACCACCGCGATCGCAGGAGGTACGGCCGCTATAACCACGAATCCTGACCACAGCTCACGGTCATCGAGCAACATCCCGGCCATGAGCAGCATGAAGCCCCCGAGAACAACGTAGTTGAGCAGAAGCGAAATGAGCAGCGAGCGAGTCAGGTCACTGAGAGAGGGGATATCCCGGGATGAGATGTTGCTGATGGAGAGGGTCATAATGAAAATCAGTGCCGGCAGGATCAGCTTCTGTACCCAAAGGGCCGCCTGCCCCACGAATAGACCGAGCACGAAAGCAAGTATGAGTATGAAATTTCGGTCCCTGAGAAGTGCGAGGGGAATGGCTATAAATTTCTTATTATTCACTAAGTTCCCCGGCTTTTTTTGCACATTTGAGCTAATAAGCGCTCGCGGGCTCCGGCGACATTTATAGTGTAAGGGATTAGGGATTTCAATAAGCGGCCGCTCCAATCGACACCGATCTCCTTGACAGGATCGTAACAATGGCTATATATTATAAACATGAGAATGTTTCTCAATAGCAATAAAGAGGAGCGGGAAGAGAGGTGATCACAATGAAATTCGAATCGATAAAGTACAAGGACTATATTCAAATCGTCTTTTTCCTATTGATGGCGACCACGGTGCCTTTGCTCGCTTCTTTGCTCATTGCATACATCAGTCCTCTGTAGCAGGCAACGATCATCCGGCCTTCCACTGAAAACGGAGCTTGTCGGCCATCGATTCGAACAAGATCATAACTTTTTTCTTCTCTGCTCATGGCACACGAATTTTGCCGATTATCGAGAAACCTGTAAACCCATGATAAGGCCCTTATACTTTATTGCCTTACTCAGTATACTTGAAGCACCACCCAGTATGTTGGAGAAGGATCATGGGAAACAGACAGCACAATGAGCTAGCGCGATCCGAGGAAGAACTGCGCAAGAGTGAATCGAGGCTGAAGGAGGCCGAGCAGATTGCATCCCTGGGCCACTGGGAACTGGACCTGGTTTCGAATTGCTTGCTTTGGTCGGACGAAATTTTCCGCATCTTCGAATTAGTGCCTCAGGAATTCAACGCCACCTATGAGGCGTTCCTGGAGAGAGTGCATCCCGATGACCAAGAGCTTGTGAACAAAGCCTATACGGATTCACTGAAGAACAGGACGGGCTACGACATTGTCCACCGATTGCTGCTAAAGAACGGCAAGATTAAATTCGTGCATGAAAAATGCCGGACCGAATACGATGAGGATGGAAATCCACTGCGTTCACTCGGCACCGTACAGGACATAACAGAGCGCAGGTTGGTCGAGGAGGAGTTGAGACGATACCGGGATCACCTCGAAGAGCTGGTGGCTGAGCGCACGGCGGAACTGGAGAGGGCAAGGGATGATCGCGATACGATGATTTCCAAGCTTCAGAATGCTCTGACGCAGGTAAAACAGATATCGGATTACTTGGAGAATCTGTTCGAGTCGATCCCCTGCGGAGTCCTTGTATTCGACGCTGAAAGACGGATCAAGTCGGTGAACAATGTGCTGGAGCAGACATTTCGAATCTCCAAGACAGAGGTGATCGATGAATGCGTAGGTAATGCTCTCAGGTGCATTCATGCTTCAGAGAATCCGGAGGGCTGCGGCTTTATGGATGTGTGCACTACATGTCAGATTCGCCAAACGGCTCTGAGGGCTCTCGATGGAAATCGGGTGCACCGAAGCAAGGCAAATGTACAGTTGCTCGTAAACGGGAAGGCCTGCGATCTGCTGTTTCTCGTGAGCGCGGCTCCGGTCGATTACGAAGGCGAGAGGCTCGCCATCGTCATTCTCGAGGACATTACCGAGCTGAACGGGCTGCGGCGGCGGCTCAAAGCGGAGCAGGGATTTTCGGGAATCGTGGGGCGGGATAAAAAGATCCAGGAGCTTTTCGACACGATCAGAGAGCTGGCCGAGTCCAAGGTTCCCGTGCTGATCGAGGGTGAGAGCGGTACGGGCAAGGAGCTGGTGGCGGCGGCGATCCACAATGAGGGGCCGCGGGCGGGCAAACAGTTCGTACCGGTCAACTGCGGGGCCCTGCCCGACGGACTGCTCGAGAGCGAGCTTTTCGGACACGTCAAAGGGGCGTTCACCGGCGCCTTTCGCGATAAAAAGGGACGCTTTCAGCTGGCCGACGGGGGCACCATATTCCTCGACGAGGTCGGCGACCTGAGCCCCGCCATGCAGGTCAAGCTGCTGCGCGTTCTCCAGGAGGGACGATTCGAACCTGTGGGGAGTGAGAAGACGGTCGAGGTCGACGTACGCGTGATCAGCGCAACAAACAAGAGCCTGAAGCAGGAAGTCGCCAAGGGGAGATTTCGAGAGGATCTCTTTTACAGGATCTGCGTCGTGCCGATGACACTGCCGCCCCTTCGCGAAAGGCCAAATGACATTCCCCTCCTTGCCGAGCATTTTCTCGAGCAGGATGCGAAGAAAACGAGCCGTGAAAAGGCCTCCCTGTCGCCGGAGGCGCTTCCCGCGCTGATGGACTATCAATGGCCCGGCAATGTGCGCGAGCTCCAGAACAACCTTCAGTTTGCCTTGATCAAGTCGAGAGGGAAGGATATCGAGCCGGAGCATCTGCCCTCCGAAATTTTCCAGGCCGCCGGCGCACCGGTCGGAAAGAGGAGGCGCAAGAGAAAGCTCGAAGAGGGCGCCGTGGCCCAGGCAATGGAGGAAGCCAAAAGCAACAAGGTCAGGGCGGCCAAACTGCTCGGCGTCTCTCGGGCGACCCTTTACAGATTCCTTGCGGAACATATGGGGGAATGAGAGGGTCATAGATGAATAAACCCGAGCAGTATGAGCAAATTTATCTTTCCGATGGAACAGGTGAAAAGATAAGATGAAGGTCGTACTGATCGGCGATTCCATCCGGATGGGATACCAGCATAGGGTTGCCCAAAAGTGCAGGGAGGCCGAGATCTGGGGGCCGCCGGAGAACGGTCGCCACGGAATCCGGGTCCTCGACCATTTCGAGGAATGGGTCGCCCGTCAGCGGCCTGACGTCGTTCATGCCAACTTCGGCCTCCACGACGCCACGATCCAGGCGGACGGAGAGCCCCAGATCGTACTCCATCAGTACAGGCTCTGCGTCCGGCGATTCATCGACAGAGTGAGGGAGCTCGGCCACCCCGGGCTGATATGGGCCACCACGACTCCTCTCTATGTTCCTGAAGAGGATGTGCCCATGGCCCGGTGGAGGAAGAGGGAAGAGGCGAGGATCAAGGACTACAACGCCGCCGCCCGGGAGATCGTGCAGAGGGAGGGATTTCCCGTGAACGACCTTCACGAAGTCATCCTTCGCAACGATTTTTCCAGGTGCCTTCAGGAAGACGGGTGCCACATCACGGAATTCGGAAACGAGGTGCTCTCGGACGCCGTCGTGGAGGCGATCCGGAGTTACATGATTCTTCAAGAAGATCGATGAATCTCGAACCGTGCGGGAGAAGGAAGAGAGCTGGAGCCAGTGGTTTCCTGATCTTGGCTCTCATGGCGGTTTTCTCGTTGTGCATCTCTTCCTCCGCGAGAGAGGGGAACGGTTCGTCGGTCTCCCTCTCTTCGAGCCGGACCGGCCGGCTGTCGACCACCTATTATGTGCGCCTGGACGGGGGATCGCCCTATCAGTGCACCGGGCTTGCGGATGCGCCCTATCCCGGTTCCGGGACCTCTCAGCCCTGTGCATGGGACCACCCCTTTCGAGCCCTGCCTCCGGGCGGCCCTGCGCTGATCGACGGCGGCGATACGCTGATCATCGGATCCGGCAGCTACAGGATGGGATACGGAGCCCCCGGGGGCTTCGATCCCGAAGTCTGTCACCCCGACTATCCCTGGGCGTGCCACATGACGGCGATTCCCGGCGGCCCCGACGAGGAGAATCCCACCCGCATTCTCGGGGAGGGCTGGGATGCCGGATGCCCGGATCCGCCCGAGCTATGGGGGGCCGAGCGGGCCGACAGGGTTCTCGACCTGACCGACGCGAGTCACGTCGAGGTGGCCTGTCTCGAGATCACCGATCATTCCGACTGTGTCGAGTTCCACTCCGGGGATCTCACCTGCGAGCGCCACACCTTTCCCTACGGCCCCTGGGCCGCCACCGGCCTATACGCCGAGGACTCCACGAACGTCCATCTCCGGGATCTCGACATCCACGGCCTCGCCAGTGCCGGGATTCACGCGGGCCGGCTCACCGACTGGACCGTGGAGGACGTGCGCATCGCGGGAAACGGATTCGTCGGCTGGGACGGCGACCTCTGGGAAGGGGGCGACTCGAACTCGGGGACCCTGCACTTCCGGCGTTTCACGGTGGAGTGGAACGGCTGCGGCGAGACCTACCCGGGCGGCGAACCGACCGGCTGCTGGGCCCAGACGGCCGGAGGCTACGGGGACGGGCTCGGCACCGGCGCCACCCAGGGGCACTGGATCATCGAGGACTCTGCCTTTCTGCACAACACCTCGGACGGACTCGACCTCCTCTACGCGCAGCCCGGAGCCTTCATCGAGATCCACCGCACCATCGCCGAGGGCAACGCGGGCCAACAGATCAAGACCCGCGGCCCCACCCACATCGAGAACTCGATCCTCGTCGGAAACTGCGGCTACTTCCAGGGCCGGCCCTTCACCTTCCATGTCGATCCCTGCCGGGCCCTCGGGTCCGCCCTGGTCCTCTACCTGGGGCGGGGGGACCAAGTCACGGTAACCAACTCCACCCTCACCGGCGAAGGGGACTGCCTGGTGGCGGCCGAGTGCGGCGGGATCGTGGGCTGCGACGGCTCCGAGCTGATCGAGCTGCGCAACAACATCTTCCAGGGGCATCCCGATTTTCTGCAGCCCTACGAGAACACCTGCCTCATCTACGAGGAGACCTTTCCCGCCGATCCTTTCGATCTGGACTACTCGGTGATCGCCGACGTGAAGGGTGACCCGTGCCCCGGGCCTCACGACATCTGCGGCGTCCCGCCCTGTCTCGCCGACCCCTCCGTCGATTCTTTCGATGCCCACCTTCTCCCGACCAGCCCCGCCATCGACGCCGGCACGACCGAGGGCGCACCCACCGACGACTTCGACGGCCTGGCGCGAGACGATCATCCCGACATCGGCGCCCGCGAGTTCTTGGAATCGTGCATCGACGGGGACGGGGACGGCTACGGCGACCCGCCCGGCCCGGGCTGTCCCCATCCGGAGCCGGACTGCGACGACGACGACCCGGACGTCAACCCGGGGGCCAAGGAGAGGATGGGAAACCGGATCGACGACGACTGCGACGGCTTCGTCGATGAGCCGTGCTGCGGAGACCTCGCCACTTACGGCTATACGGACTGTCCATGGCCGGCCTCGGATCTCGCCCTGTCGATCGAGCCCATTCTGGTCCTCCCTCCCTTCATCGAAGAGACGGAATTGCCGGATCCCTGACCTTAATACAAGAATTCAATAAAATTGCCTTGACTTTGTGACGCTTTCATTCGTGGTGATTTTATATTCCAGTTGACACGGGAGGAGCTCGATAACTTGATTCAATAGGAAATCCAATATTTGACTTGTTTCTGTCTGATTTGTCGTGAATAGG
>CAZFWM010000046.1:0-31996 GCA_964522545.1 uncultured Thermodesulfobacteriota bacterium | reverse complement strand
GCCCTTGAGATGGATCTATCTGGAGTGAGAAAGAGGCTTGCAGACTAAAGGAGCTTATGTTGGTATGTTATTCATATATCGATCTGAAATCTGGAAAAAACAGGTGAACTGGAAATGCTAGGTTTCTATTATCTTCAATCTGATGCCCCTCCAATTGTTCAAGGTATCATCTACAAACCGTTAAAAATCTGGAGCGCTGAATAATTGCGATAGGTGCTTTCTATACTTACAATCGATCCCTCTATAAATAATCACGCTTTGATTTCGATATCTTCACTCCAGGCCATCATGCTTCGAACAATAAGGAGAATAACAATAAGGTTCTGCTTTTTGGAGGAAAAGACGAGGAGAAGGTAGAGAAAAAGTCCCCGGCGAAGTCGGTATGAGTCCATTGTATTGGGCGTTATGAATGACGCCCCCGTTCACAGTCGAGTAACTTCCCCAGAAGGTCGAATCCCGGCCAGGGCGGTCGTCTCTTCGATCGCGGGAATGCCGGTCCTGCCGCCCAGGGCCCGGCACGAGAGGGCGGCTGCCGCATTGGCGAATCGCAGGATATCCTCCAGGGGCCAATCCCTGAGCATCCCGTAAACAAAACCCGCGTGGAAGATGTCCCCGGCGCCGGTGGTGTCCACCGCATCCACGGCGTACCCGGGGGTGCGTATCCACTCGCCCCGGTAGAGGGCGATGGAGCCGTCCCGTCCCAGGGTCATCCCCACCAGGGTCGGGCCGAGGCCGCTCAGTGTCTCGAGGGCTTCGCGCTCATCGGACGCCCCGGTGAGGAGGGCGGGGAAATCGGACGAGGCGAGCAGCACGTCGGTGAGGCCCACCAGCTCGTCGGTGCCCTCCTTCACCCGCTCGGCGTCCAGGACGACGGGGACGCCTGCCTCCTTGGCCCATCGGGCGGCCTGGATCGAGGCCGCCACCTCGTGTCCGTCGAGGAGGAGAACGCGCCCCTGTCCGAAGGCCTCCCGCACCAGCTCGTTCGGGTCGATGGCCAGCTCGGGACCCCGGTGCCAGATGATGGTTCGCTCCCCGGTGGAGGCGTCCACGAGGATGAAGGCGAACTGGTTGGTGCCGAACCCGGCCACGAGGACGTCTGACACATCGACCCCCTCGGAGGCTATGCTCTCCAGGGAAAAGCTGCCCAGCTCATCCGGACCCACTTTGCCCATGTACTTGGTCCGCGCGCCCCACCGGCTGCACGCCACCATGGCGGTGGCCGCCTGGCCCCCGCCCTGCCGCGAGAAGGCGCTCATCTTTCTCTTGAATCCGTACTCGGGGTATTCAGGGACCACGCAGAGGTGGTCGACCGCGTTGAGGCCGAGGGCGACCACGTCGAAGGGTTTGCTTGCGGGGAGGGGGAGGTCGAGTGATAGCTTCACGGCGATTCGTTCTGCTTCTTGATCTCCCGGAGGAGGTCTTCGACCCTGCGCTGATCTTCCGAGTCGATGTCGGTGAACTCGATACCGGCCTTGAACTTTCTCTCTGATTCGTCCGGCGCGAGATCGTACCATATCACTGCGCCCTGGAGCCTTACCGGCGTAGAGTCCGGCGGGCAGGGAAGCGAGAGGATGACCACGCTGGTCTCGATCATCGAGGGGGTGGACGCTATGTGGAGCCCGTCGGCCCGGACCTCGTCGAGCTCGATGCCGGCGCCCATGTGCGAGATGGACCATACGGTCACCTCGATGGGACGCGATTCCTTTGACGGATCGTCGGGGTGCAGGATGGTGAGCGAGGAAGGGATGCTGACTTTTTCTCTGCGTGCTCGCCGCCGCTCCAGTCCTCTGTATGGAATTTCCGCCATGCTGCTCCTCCCGGCTTACATCTCACTCACAAGTATCTTCCGCGGCTTCCCACCGTTCGAACTCATGGCGGATTTTGTCGATCCACTGGCGAAAGTCTTCGTCCCTCTGGAACTTGAGATAGGTCCACACCCTCGGCTCTCCGCTCTCCTCATCGCGAATGATTCTGTAGGGAGGGAGGACAAGGATTCCTTCTTCCTTACGGTAGATTTCCCACCCTCTCAGGTAAACCCCTTTGAAGATCGGCACGTCGGCCACCGCTACGGGGCGGGGCTGCTTTGTGCCCGGCGGGATGAGCCTGAAGATGATGCTGCCCTCATCCAGGGGCCGGCTCTGATCGCTCTCGTCTGTCACAGGCCCTCCGGGCGGGCGAGGTACATGGGCCCCTCCCAGCCATGGACCGCCTGGTTCCACACGGAGCCGGACAGACGGTTGAACAGGGTGTCGAGGAAAAACCTGCGCCGGCGGCGACGGAACGAGACCACACGGGGCTCATCGCGGATCCCCACACGGCGGGCCGTTTCGTCGATGGTGCGCTGGAGTCCTCCGATCTCGTCAACCAGGCCGAGACCCTTCGCCTCCTCGCCGATGAAGATGCGGCCGTCGGCCAGCGGGATCACGGCTTCCGGGTCCATCTCGCGACCCGAGGCCACCGCGTCGATGAACTGCGAATGGACGCTGTCCAGCATGCCCTGGAGGTGTTTCGTCTCGCGCGGAGTGATCCGGCGCAGGGGGGAGCCGGCATCCTTGAAATCCCCCGCCTTGAGAACCGAGCTCTCCATGCCGACTTTCTTCAGGAGCATCTCCACGTTGTGCAGCTGCATGATCACCCCGATGCTGCCGGTGATCGTGCCGGGGTTCGCATAGATCTTTTCGGTGGAGCAGGCGATGTAGTAGCCGCCGCTTGCGGCCACCGAGCCGAGGGAGGCCACCACCGGTTTTTTCCCTCGGGCCCGCTTCACAGCCTCGCTGACCTCCTGGGCGGCCACAACGCCGCCACCCGGAGAGTCGATCCGCAGGACGATGGCCTTCACGTGCCGGCGCTTTTCAAAGCGGCGGATCTCGTCGACGATGACCTTGGGGTTGGTCAGGATGCCGCGGATATTCACAAGGCCGATGATCTCCTTGCGGAACATCATGGTAAGTTTCTGGAACACGCCGTCATCCCCTTTGGAGGTTTTATGCGAGACACCGCCATTATCATGCACGGGGCATCTTAGAGAAATCGGCGGGGCAAGTCAATTTCACCCGGCGGCAACTATCTTGAACCTACGGGTCGTTTGATCCATTATAGAGGCGCCATGCGTCTTCGATCCGGTCCATTCTCTCTCTTGCTGTTCGCCTCGGCGCTCATCCTGCCCCTGGCCGCTCCCACCTTCGCCGGAGCCGCAAACTCCAAGGGGATCGAAGTCGTCGTGGCCGAAGGAATCTCTGCACGCCTGGCTCAGGGGCTGCGGATCGAGCTGCGCGTGTGGCCGAAAAAGGGCGAGGCCTACAGTGTGCTGTCCGAGCGCGTCACCGGCGAGCCCGGCATCTGGCGGCAGATCCGCAAGGTCAACAAAGGAAGGTCTTTGATGTACGGCGTGCCGGTGACGATTCCGTTCAATCTGCTCCGGGACGACCTCAAGCGCCGCTCTTTGCTGGCCCTCTTCCCCGGGGATGAGCGGGTCCCGGGCGGATGGAGGCACTTGGTCACTTATTCGGGCGCCGAGGTCTGCGAGTCCCTGTGGAGCGTGAGCCGACTCTTTGCCGGGGATGGGGCGCTCTACCCGAAGATCGTAAAGGCGAACAAGCTCGGCGGCACAAGGATCGTTCCCGGGCAGGCCTTCATCATCCCCGAGGAGATCCTGGACGAGGCCCTGTGCACTCCCATCGAGCCCCCCCGGGGCGTGGTGGGCCCCCTGGAGTTCAAGCAGGATGTGCGTGGCGAGTACGCCGAATATCGACTCAAGAAGGCCGAGGCCCTCTACTCCGCCGTGGTCGTGCGTTTCGTGGGCGTGGTCGATCCCCAGGAGGTCCTCGAGATCGCGGACGAGGTGGCCCGCCGGAGCGGCATCGGCGATGTAAGGGCCATCCCGGTCGGCTACCGGGTGAAGATCCCCCGGGACCTCGTCATGCCGGAGTTCCTCCCCGAGGGGGACCCGAAGCGCGTGGCCTACCAGGCCGAGCGAAGCCGCGCCCGGCCCTACCGGGACCTTACCGTGGTCGCCCGCAGTCTGAAGGGCGTCCATGTGATCCTCGATCCGGGGCACGGCGGGTCGGATCCGGGGGCAGTGAAAAAGGGCCTCTACGAGGACGAGCTCGTCTATGACATCGCCTGTCGGATAAAGCATCTCCTGGAGACCACCACCTCAGCCAAGGTCCACATGGTCGTCAAGGACAAGAAGAGCGGATTCACGCCGAAAACCTCTCTCTCCCACGATCGCAACGAGATCCTGCTCACACGGCCCGCCTACTCCCTCGATGATGCCACCCACGGGGTCAGGCTCCGGTGGATCTATGCGAACTGGTGCTACTACGATCTATTGCAGCGGCGGGTCGATTCGGAGAAGATCCTCTTCACGTCGGTCCATGCCGACTCCCTCTACCACGAGCTTCGAGGGGCATCGATCTATGTCCCGGCCTCCGAGTACTGCAATGAGCGGAACATCCCGGGTTCGTTTTACAACCGGTTCGAGGAGGTAAAGGTCCTGAAGGCGAGCAGTCCGAAGCGCCCCAACAAGTATGATTCCGAAGGACGCTCCAAGCGCTTCGCTGGCTCTCTCATCCAGAGCCTGAGGCAGAACCAGGTCAAGGTCTGCGAGCCGAAGCCGATTCGTGAGTGCATCCGCCGGAAGCGGAAGGAGTTTCTGCCGGCGGTCCTACGGTACAATCACGTGCCGACCAAAGTCTTCGTCGAGGTGGCCAACCTCAACAATGGCACGGACCGGAGCCGGCTGAGCAGCCCGGATTGGCGCGACCGGTTTGCCCGGGCCTATGTGAAGGCGCTCGTCGACTACTACGGGGGCAAGGAGTCGGGACAGAAGGAAGCCCGGTCCGGGCAGTAGCCGCTCGGGTACTCAAAGAGGACCGATTTGATTGCCCAGGAAATCCAATTTATTCCGTTTAAGGATTGTAACGCAAAGACGCAGAGGCGCAGAGAAGGAAACTCGCGGAGCTTATGAAAAAGATTTTTTTTTAACCACAGAGATCACAGAGGACACAGAGAGAGAATAAAAGTAATCAAGCTTTTCCTTTCTCTGTGCTCTCTGTGTCCTCTGTGGTGAATTTATATAAAGTAACGTTTGAAATGGCAGAGAGAAAAAGTATTCTCGAAGGGCGATGAGGGCAGAGTACAGCCGGAGTCAGGCGATCGAGTCCGGCTCGACCGGCTCACCTGTCGAGGCCGAGAGCCTGGCGGCCAGCAAGAACTGGAGGGCCAGTTTCCCCGCCTCGATTCCGGGCCGCGGCGGGCGTCCCCTGAGGATGGAGGTCGCGAAGTGATCGGCCGAGTCGTGCCAGGCATCGGCCCAGCTCGTCCTCAGGCCGCATTCGGTTCCCAGGGTGTAGTAGGTCCGTCCCCGGCGCACCTCCACGGCCGGCGCCTCGGTCAGGCGGGCCGTGCAGTGATTAACCCATAGAATCCCGTCCGTTCCGCTTATCTCCACCGTGTCGTCGCACGGAAAATAGTCGGATCGGATCTGCATCTCCGGGGCTCGGACGATCTCCATCACCCCGTACCGGCCCGGCTCCCTGCACTTCCAGATGACTTGTCCCTGCCCGCCCCGCACTCCGTCGAGGTCGTTGAGATAGGCCGCAGTAAGCTCCACTTCGCCGGCCAGGTCGGCGGCGAGCCCGAACTTGTCCACGCAGAGGTTGAAGAGGTAGCCGGCGGGCTCCGGGACCCCGGGTGCGAGGTCGACCGGCCAGGGCCAGCCGCCCGGGGCGCCGAAAGTGGCCGGGGGCCCGGGGCGGCCCAGCACGGTCTTGATCCGGATCGACCCGATCTCGCCCACCTCTCCGGAGCGCACCATCTCGCGGGCCTTCACATAGGGGGGGTAGAAGTGCAGGGGGTCGTTCACCCGGAGAAAGATCTCGGTGGTCCGGGACATGGCAGCCACGAGGCGACGGGCCTCGTCGATATCCCTTGCCATCGGCTTGAGCAGCGAGACGTGTCTGTTCGCCGACAGGGCCGTGACGGCCAGTTCGGCCCGTTGGTCCAGGGGGGCCAGGATCTCCACGGCTTCGACCCGGCCCGGGACGAGGATATCCTCGAGAGACGTGCCGTGGATTTCGCACCCCCACGCCTCAGCCCGCCTCTTTGCCTCGGCCGGGTCGGGGTGGATGGCCGCGACAAGCTCGGCGCTGTGGCTCTTCCGGTAACCCCGGGCCAGGAGGTCCGCCTCCGGCCCTCCGCCCACGATGCCGATGCGGACCCGGCGCCGGCGGCTCAGTCGAGCCTCCCTCAGCCGGCGCGAGATATCCATACCCGCTCCTTTCGGAGGTGGTTGAGGATGAATCCCCGGATCGTACTCTTGAGCTGGCGAGGCCGGGCATCGAGGATCACGCGCCGCAGGGCCGTGGACATGGGAGGGCCCCCCGCAAAGATCTGCTCGAAATCGCGCAGGTGCATGAGGCTTTCCTCATCGTCGACAAAGGGGAGGGCCACGGCGTGTATCGTGCGGAACAGAAAGGCAAAGACCCGGTCCGGGATCCGGAGGATCGCCCGGAAGAGGCGGTAGATCAGTTCTACTTCGAGTGCGAGGAGATAGGTCCTGATTGTTTTCACTTAATCTCTCTTGAGGGCGACCGCCGGTTGCCCCTACATTAAGGGCACACGGCCGGTTGCCCCTACATTATCACCTCGTTCCCAGGCTCCGCCTGGGAACATTTCTTCATGGGGCTCCGCCCCATACCGTAGATGCGGCCCCCCGTACTCTAATCCCCCACCTCGTCGGGCCGGACCTCCTCGCCCGTGGCCGAAGAGCGGATCGCGGCGAAGGCGAGCTGTAGTACCTGCTTGGCCCGCTCCCCGGTGAGGTGCGGCTCTCCGTCGTCGAGAATGCAGTCGATGAAGTGGTCCGTGGATGCCGCGAAGCTCGCCATCCAGTCCGCCTCCACGTCGTCGAAGAGGGTGCGCTTTCCGTCCCGGTAGAGAATGAGCGGGGCCGTGCCCAGCAGGTGCCCCGTGCAGCGGGTGATCCAGATCACGCCCTGGGTCCCAGTCACCTCGATCCGCTCGTCCGCGGAGAAGTAGTCGGACTGGACGTGGAGATTGAGGGAGACGGCGATGTCGATGTACCCGAGGCGGCCTCCCTCCTTGTAGCGCCACATGATCGCGGCCGGTGCGTCGGCCATGGCGAATGAGCGGCCAATCCAGCCCCGGACCACCTCGACCTCGCCGAGCAGGTCGATCGCCTGGGACCACTTGTGGTAGCCGTCGTCGAACACGGCCTGGCCCATCCCCTTTTCCGACTCCATGAGGTGCCAGAGCTCCACGCTTGCCGGGTAGGGGCGCGTCATGCCGAAGCCGCCCGTGCCGAGCTTAAAGCGCACACTCAGGGGATCGCCGATCTCGCCGGCGGCGATGAGCTCTTTGGCCTTGAGGTACGGGGGGTAGAAGACGAAGTTCTCGAAGACCTTGAACTTTACCCCCGCGGACCGGGTGGCCTCGATCATCCGGTCCGCCTCGGCCACGCTCACGCTGATCGGCTTCTGGACCGAGATGTGTTTGCCCGCCGCGGCCGCGGCCACCACGATCGGCTCGTGGAGGTGGTGGGGAGTGAGGACCTCGACCATGTCGATATCTTTGTCCTCGAGGAGGACGCGAAAGTCGGTGTAGCATCGCTCCACACCCCACTCGCGCGAGCGCCTTGCGAGCAGGGTCTCGTCCACATCGCAGATGGCATGGATTTCGGCCTTGGGGTGGTCCCGGTAGGCGGGCCAGTGCATCATGGTGATGTCGCCGACTCCGATCATGCCGACCCGGAGCTTGCTCATTCCAGCTCCCTTCCCGCCGATGAGTCGGCACAGCCCGGCGCGGCCGACCGGGCGAGCTCCTGGTCGAAGATGTGCCGCAGAATGGCCGCGGAGGCCGCATAGGCGCTGTCCATGCCGAAGTAGGAGAGGCTCTTGGAGAGGAGGCTCTGCCGGCGGCTGTACGGTGTGTCCGATGCGTAGTGAAGGAACCCGATGTCAAAGGGGATCTGCACGAAGAGCTTGACGATCTCGTCGACCGGGTGGCGCTTCGGGCTGATCATCTCATAGGCCGCGCTCAGGTAGGGGCCCGCCTCCATCTCGATGACGGTGTATCCCTCCCTGTAGAAGATCCCCATGTAGTCGCGGTTCTGCAGAAAGGCCCCGCGCACGGTCAGGGCCTTCTGGTTGTCGAAGACCGTGCCGTGCAGGAGGTAGGGGGCCACGTCGGCAGCGCTGAAGCAGTTCCGGAACAGGTAGGTGTTGCGCGAGTGTTCATCGTGGATCACGTCGCTGATCAGCACGTCCCCCACGCGGGCGTTGAGCGTGGCCGCCTTGCCCATCACATAGATCCCTCTGAGCTCGCCGACGCCGTTTCCCAGGACCGCCATCAGGTGGTAGGCGGCCATTCCCAGGGGGTAGTCGATGTTGATGATGACCGCGTCGCTCCGGGCAAGCCCTTCGAGCCCCTCCACGCGGATGCGAGGATCGAAGGCCTCGGGCCGGAGCTCCGAGAGGCGGATCACCTGGGCGCCCACGTCGATGTGCCTCGGGTCCGAGACCCTGCGGATGCCGCGCTCCGCCTCCCAGGCCTGAACGCGGCGGGCCTGGTCGCCGCCCTCTTCGTCGTCGGTCCAGGCCCGGAGCATGTAGTAGCGAAGGTTGTTCAGCTCTTCCTCGTTCCCCTCGCTCTCGGCCTCTTCGAGGATTCCTGAGAGCCCCTCGGGATCCCTCTCCCGGGCAAAGGCGGCGACCTCCTCCCCGTGGGACCCGGCGTACCCCCCCAGCAGGTTGGCCAGGCTGTGGGTGTTGGAGGAGACGAAGTAGACCGGATGGCGGCGCCCCCTGCCGCTGGAGAGGTAGACCTTCTCCACGTTCCGCCACCACCGCTGGGCGGCCCGCTGATACTGGGAAAAGGAGCCGGCCAGCAGCCGCATGCGAAGGTCGATCGCCTCTCGGGCGACACGTCGGAGATTGTCGGAGAACCTCTCGCCCCAGGCGTCGTGGAGCTTTCCGACCTCCTCGGGCTCGAGGCCGAGGGCCTGGGCGAGGCGGCCGTTCAGGTCCGGCCGCGCCTCTTCATTCTCTTCTTGCGGACCCGACAGGATCCATCCGGCCCCCCCCGACAGGACGAGGCGTTCGTGGATCTTGTTCCACTCGATCTGGTAGGCGGTCACAATCGGCACGAGATCGTCTATGTCGGACGTGCTGGCGATGAAGACCGCCAGGGTGCCGAGGCCGTCTGTTCTCATGGGCCGGCGCCGGCCCCGGGCCTTCACGACCGTCCATTTTCGTATGTCCTTGTACCCGGCCGCCTCGAAGACTTCGATGGACTGGCCGAGCACGAGGCGCTGGATCGTCGGGATACAGTCGGGCAGGCGTGCGGCGCTATAGCCGAAGGCGGAGAAGTCCGGAACGGTCTCGCCCGCCCCGGAGTGAAGACTTGCGCCCATAGCCTGGTGGCTATCTTCGAAAGAGCGCACCCGCACGTCCCCGCTGCTCCGGAGCAAGAGATAATAAGTGCGGATGTAGAGGTCGATTTCCTCGGTAAGGGATGTCGGGACCTGTCGTTCCATGTCTGTTCAACCCAATGTTGGGATTTCGTCTCCCAGCGGACTTGTTGACCTATCGGCGCAGGGATCGTAGCAGAGCAGACCCGGCCGTTGCAAGTAACGCCGGCGTCTCGCCGGCAATCTAATCTCGTGCCCAGGCTCTGCCTGGGTACGCACATTCCCGGGGCTCTGCCCCATGCCGCAATCGTAGGGGCACGGCATGCCGTTCCCTTATAGAAGGGGCGACCGGCGGTCGCCCATCATTCCCGCAGCGATGAAGCAGGGCGCAAAGGGCACGAACTCATCGGCTCCCATGTCGAACCCGTCTCCCTGGGGCCTTTCGTCGCCGTCTCTGTCCGTGTAGACGCCCGTATCCGTACCGGCGTCGATGCATGGAGACCCGGGCTGGAGATGGTGATTGAACAATCCTGCGAAGCGGGGGATTCTATTGATGTTCCCCTCCAGCCAGTTCAGGGTGGACCATAGGCTCACGTAAGCGGCCGCCTCCCCTCCCTGCACATCGCTGTAGCTCACACTGAGGTGAGAGGAATAGCCGAGCCTTCCGACCCACAGCTCATGACCTATCAGAGCAAGGTTGCCCCAAAAGATGGAATTCGTGATTTCTGTCGGATCACATCCGCTGCAGGCCATCCCCCCTCCGCTAAAGGCCACATTCCCTCTGATGGTGCTGTTTGTTATTTCCAGTGAAGAGCGCCAGCAGTAGAGCCCGGCACCGGCGACGGCGTAATTTCCCCAGACCACACTGTTTACGATCGTCGGCGCGGAATAGTCGGAGCTCTTGATTCCTCCGCCGGATAAAGCGGAATTTCCCCAGATCGAGCAGCTCATGATCGTCGGTGCCGTGTTGGAATCTTCACAGAAGATGCCGCCCCCGGAGGGAGCGCTGTTTCCCCAGATCGTACAGCTCTCTATCGTCGGCTTTGAACGATCGGAGCATTGTATTCCTCCTCCCATTCGGTCTGCCTCATTATTGAATATGGCGCAGCTCATAATGGCCGCTGAAGACTCGTAACACCTAATTCCCCCTCCATAATAGGAAGCGCTGTTGCTTGAAATCATGCAGTCGGTAATCGTTCCTGATGTTTCCACTAAAGAGATGCCTCCTCCACCATAGAAAACCGTATTACTTGAGATTGTGCAGTTCGTAATATTATGTGAGGATTCCTTACAATAGATGCCACCTCCGTATGTTGCGCTGTTTCGTAGAAAAGAGCAGTCCACGATCGATGCTGGATATGAAGAATTGCAATAGATACCGCCGCCAACTCCATTTTCTTCCGTAAAGTTATCCGTGATCACACAGTTCATTATGATCGGTGAAGAAAATTTGCAGTAGATCCCTCCGCCATCTTCCCCGTAACCGTTGCGAATCGTGAACCCATCGATCACCGCTCCCTCGGTCTCAACATCTTCCAATACCACCACCGACCCGCATCGACTGCCGTCGATCGTCGTTAGTAGCGCACCCCGTTCGCTCCTCAGGCTGATCGCCTTGCCTCGGAAGTCGATGTTCTCTCTGTATAGGCCCGGTGCCACCACCACCAGGTCCCCATCATAGGCCTTGTCGATCCCGGCCTGGATCGTGGGTTGATCGTAGGGGATATGGAATGTCGAATAGGGCTCGTCGATCTCTCCGTCGCAGTCGTCGTCCCTGCCGTTTCCGACGATCTCGGGATGGCCGGGATAGATCTCCGGATCGGTATCGTCACAGTCCCCCTCGCAGATCATCCAGTCGTCTCCATCCGGATTCGCCTCGTCGTCCGGTAAGGTCCCGTCACAATCGTTATCGATGCCGTCGCACAATTCCTCGGCGCCCGGATGGAGCTGCGGATCCGAGTCGTCACAATCCGCCCCGCCGCATGCCTCGTCGCCGAATCCGTCTTCATCCACATCCCAGCATATCCATCCACAGGCCGCGGGCCCTCCGAAGGCGCCCATGTCGTTGCGTTCGGTCCCCAGGGACGGTGGAAAGCATTTGTCGTCGCTGAATGGGGTCGGATCCCCTGCATCGATGCAGGGTGAGCCTACACTTACGTGATAGTCCTCTTCTCCGACGAAGAGTGGTTCAACATCAAGGTTCCCCTCCTTCCAGTGCAGGATACTGCCTAGTTCAACATGGACACCGCGCATTCCACCCATGACGTCGCTGTAGCTCACTGTAAGAGTTGATGGATCATCAAAAGTCCCGACCCATAACTCCATACCTTCCAGGGCGATGTCATTCCAGAGGATCGAGTTCGTGATCGTCGTGTGGGAAAGCCGGGTGCAATAGACCGCCCCCCCGAAGTCCGCGATATTCTCCGAGACAGTGCAGTTATTCATGACCGGGTTTGAAGAATCCCCGCAAAACATTCCGCCGCCGTAAGGTGCGATGTTCTTCAGGATCACACAATTTGAGATCATGGGAGAGGAAGAGACGAGGCAGGAGACGGCCCCCCCATAATGGGTGGTAGTGTTTTGTGCGAACCTACAGTTCTTCACCTTGGGAGAAGATTCATAGCAAGAGATTCCACCGCCGCCATAAGGAGAAGTGTTCTGCATGATCATGCAATTTAAGATGGTCGGAGTCGATTCGTGACAGGCAAATCCGCCTCCCCAGGTAGTCGATTCATTCCTTGAAATGGTGCAGGTTTTTATTAGTCCGGATGAGGAGCTGAGATATATCCCTCCGCCCTCTATTCCGGAATTGTTTCCCGTAATGGTGCAGTCCATGAAGGCGGGATCGGAATCGAAGACATAGATTCCTCCGCCGCTTTCTAATGAAGTATTTCCGATGATGAAACAGTCCGAGACCGTGGCATACGAATTATCGCAGTAGATCCCGCCGCCTTTGGATTCAATAGCCCTGTTTCCCGAGATCGTGCAGTCCGTAATTGTCAGTGAAGAACCACTGCTCATAAAGACCCCGCCTCCACTTTGAGCGGCGCTGTTGTCTGTGATCATGCAGTTGATGAAAGTCGAGGGAGATCTACTCGAGTAAATCCCTCCGCCAGATCTAAAAGAACGATTCCCCGAGATCGTGCAGTCCCTGAACGTAGATGAGGAGTCCCAGGAAAGATAGATTCCACCACCCCAGTGAGCGCTGTTCTCGAAAATGATACAGTCCATGATGACTGAATTGTGATCATTGCTCGCATAGATACCTGCGCCACTTCCAACCCAACCGCGGTTATCGCCGAGAATGTTATTTTCTATCGTGCAGTTCGCGATGGTCGCGGAGCAGTCGTAAAGGTATATTCCTCCTGCATTGGCGTGGTCCACCGAGGGACTGCCTGCGCTGTTATCGGAGATCGTGCAGTTTTTGATCGTCGGCGACGATGCGCTGCAGTAGATCGCCCCTCCAGTTGGATCATATGACGATGAGCCATACGCCTCGTTTGTCGAGAAAAGGCAGTCTTCTATAATGGGTGAGGAATCGAGGCAATAGATGCCGGCTCCAGACTTCTTAGCTCGATTTCCCAGGATCTCGCAATTCGAGATCACGGGGGATGAATCAAGGCAGGAGATCCCCCCACCTTTGAACGTGCTGTTTTCGGTGATTCTGCAGTACAAGATGGTAGGTGCGGAATCACGGCAGAAGATCCCGGCGCCTAAATCTCCCTTACCAGGAACATACGTTCCATCACCGTTCCGGATCGAAAATCCCTCCAGGACCGACTCCGCGGTCTCACCACTATCGAATGTGACCACCGAAGCATCCTTGTTCCCATCTAGGGTGGTCACATCGGCCCCGGCCTCGCCCTGGACCGTGATCGCCTTGCCGAGAAAGTCGATGTTCTCCACATAGGTGCCGGGGGATACCAGGACGAGATCCCCATCTGCGGCCGAATCGATCCCGGCCTGGATCGTGGGCTGCTCTGAAGGGACATGGATCGTAGCGCTGAAGGTCGCGCAGGGGTAAAGGATGAGTGTGGAGATGAGGGTGGCTGACAGGGTTGATTTCTTCATGATCCCCCTCCTACGGATTCACTTTACCAGGATATTCATGGGAGTGCTGACGCTTCATCCCTGCCAAGAATTACATTCGCTCCGTGCCCTTACATCCCCCGCATCTCCCGGGCCAGTTCCAGCAGGGTTTCGCGGTCGTTTCGCTCAGGCTCCTCGAGGACCTTGTCCAGCAGGGCCCTGAGGATCCTGCCGACCTCCGGGCCGCTCTCCAGGCCCAGCTCCCTCATGAGGTCGGCCCCGCCCACGGCCAGGTCCTTGATTCCCAGGGGAGGGCGCTCATTCTGGATTCGACGTACCGTGCGGATGAAAGGGACCGCCCGGTCGACCGACAGGGCAAGGTTCCCCTTGAGGTCGGCCACCCGGGCCACCAGGATTTCGTTGATCGGCACCTTAATCCTGGAGAGGAACCTGCGCACTGCTTTCTTCCCTGCGCGGCCTTCCAGGTTGTACATGTGCCGGGCCACGATCTCGGTCACATAGTCCACTTCGGCGTTGGAGAACTTGAGCCCCCGGAGGAGATCTCTCACCATGGCGGCGCCCATCTTCTCGTGTCCGTAGAAGGCGGCCTCCCCGTTCTCTTTGATCAGGCGGGCTGCAGGCTTGCCCACGTCGTGCAGGAGCATGGCCAGCCTGAGAAGGGGCATCCGCGGCGGGACCGCCCCGGCGCTGAGCAGGCTGTGCACGTAGACCGTGTCGGCATGATAGCGGTTCTGCTCCACGCCCACGCAGGCCTGGAGGGGAGGGAAAATAAAGGGGAGGATGCCGGTGAGCCTCATGGCCTCCACGGCGGGCACCACATTGTGGACCTCCATCATCTTGAGGATCTCGGCCCGAACCCTCTCTTTGGCTACGAGCCGGACCGATTCGCCATGGTCCTCGATCGCCTGTCGAGTGGTCTCGTTGAAGGCGCCGCCCAGGAGACCCACGAACCGGCAGCCTCGAAGGAGCCGGCAGGAATCGTCGCGGATCCTATCGGCCGGGTCGCCCACGAAGCGCACGATACCCGCCTCGAGGTCCGCACGCCCCCCGAAGGGATCGATGAGGTCGCCGCTGCGGTCGAGGGCCATGGCGTTGATGGTGAAGTCCCTCCGCCCGAGGTCCGGCTCGACGTCGGTGACGAAGGCCAAGCCGTGCCCATCTCCGGGCGCGCCGCTGTGGCGGCCCTGCCGGAACGTGGCGATCTCGTAGCCCGCCACGGTCACCACGCCGAAGCTCTTGCCGTGGTAATGTCCCTTTGGAAAGATCTCGAGGATGCGCTCGGGCTCGAAGTCGGTGACGATGTCGAAGTCCTTGGGCGTCCCGCCCAGCAGAGAATCGCGCACGCACCCGCCGGCCAGGAAGACCTTGGCGCCCTGGCCCGCCAGGCGGTCCATGATGGAGCGGCAGTCGGGGGGAATGTTCATGGGTGGCCTCATTCGTTGGGCGGACACACACATAGGTCCGCCCCTACAAGAAGTATAACACACCTCCACGCAATCGCCACAACAGAATCAATCCCTTGCCTTGGAACATTTACTGACCTACTATTCACTCAACCTTTGCCAGGAGGTCGAGCATGCATGAGATCCGTTCATCGGCAATAACATTGCCCATTCTCGCGGCGCTGGCCATACTGTCGGGCGCCTGTCACGGCGGAGGGGACGGCCTTCCCCCGGACGCCGTCTTCCCCGACGACTTTCTCTGGGGCACGGCATCGGCGGCCTACCAGGTCGAGGGGCACCACGCTCCCGGCGGCGGCGTGATCCAGAGCAACTGGAGCGAGTGGGAGTGCATGGACAAGATTGCCAACGGCGACCGGAACGTCTACGGCTCGGGCTTCTACGAGCAATATGAAGAAGACCTCGATCTCGCCCAGGGGCTCAACAACAACGCTTACCGTCTGGGGCTCGCCTGGGAGCGGATCGAGCCGGCCGAAGGGGTCTTCGACATGGACGCCCTCCAACACTACCTCGACGTGATCGACGCCATTCGCGCCCGCGGCATCACGCCCATGGTCACCTTCTATCACTGGGTCGCACCGGCCTGGCTCGACTCGCCGCTGGAGGGCCGGGCCGCCTGGGGGGACCGGGGCGGATGCGTGGTGGACGCCTTCGAGCGGTTCGTCCGGTTCGTCCTGCCCCACCTTGCGGAGCGGGTCGATCTCTACTCGGTGATCAACGAGCCCTATGTGGTCGCCTCCTCGGGGTACCTCATCGCCGACCACCCGCCCGGCCGACTGGGAAGCCTCTCCGGCATGACCGGCTCTCTGGTGAACTTCCTCTTCGCCCACGCAGCCGCCTTTCGGGCCATCAAGGCGATCGACACCCTCGACGCCGACGGCGACGGCCTCGCCTCCATGGTCGGCTGCGCCCACGCCTCGACGCTCTTTCTGCCGCTGGATCCGTCCAGCCCGGCCGACGTGCGGGCAGCTGAGAGCTGGAGCTACATCGCCAACGACCTCTACCTCAACGCCCTGGTCTACGGGGACCTGGACGTGGACCTGGACGGCCGCTGCACCAACCCCTTCACCCACCCGCCGGAGGGGCACTACGAAGAGCTCGCCGGCACCCTCGAGTTCATAGGGGTCAACTACTACGGCCCGAGCTGGGTGCAGGGAGAGGGCTTCTCCTGGATCCCCCTGGCCCACGGCGTTCCCGCTTTCGACACGTCACGCGTCTCCGGCGCCCCGCCGCCCATGAGCGAAATGCCCACGGCCATCGTCCCGGGCGCGCTGCGAGCGGTGATCGAGCGCTTCTCCTCCTACGGGCTTCCCCTCTACATCACCGAGAACGGGTGCTGTGACGCCGACGACGACCAGCGCCCCCGCTACCTGGTGGAGCACCTCTACCTGCTGGGCCGGATGATAGCCGCCGGCCACGACATCCGGGGCTACTTCCACTGGTCGCTCACCGACAACTTCGAGTGGTCACACGGATATGAGAAGAGGTTCGGACTCTACCGGATCGACTACGACAGTCCCGCCTTCACGAGGACCGAGACCGGCTCGGCCGCTCTCTACCGAGAGATCGCCGGCTCGGGCCGCGTGACCGCTGATCTTTTACAAGAATATACAGCCACACCCTATTAGAACTTTTCCTCTCGTTCCCAGGCTCCGCCTGGGAACGATCGAACGGGAGGCTCTGCCTCCTAAATCGGATTACAGCGAATTTGCAGACATGATTGTGGCAGAGCCCCTGGTGGGTTCCGTTCCGAGGCAGAGCCTCGGAACGAGGTTAATCAGGCGGCTACCGCAAGAGGCGGGATTGTTCGTTGATCTCAATCCCTAGGCTTGACGCGCCAGAGGCAGGTGGCCAGCACGAGGGAGACGACGGAGGCGCCGATCCAGAACATCACGGGCTGGCTGAAGTCGTAGTGCCGAACCCCGTCCACCATGGTCGTTGAGCTTCCGATGAGGTGGCCGCTGATCTGGTCCTGGATGGCCGCCCCCAGGTAGCCGAAGACTCCGATGAATCCCATGGCGGCCCCGGCGGCCTTCCTCGGCGCCAGGTCGATGGCAAAGAGCCCGCCCAGGGAGGCCAGGATTCCGCTCATGGAGAATCCGTACAGGGCAAAGGCGCCAGCCAGGATCCACCGATGCCCTGGGGGGTAGAAGAAGATGATGAAGAGGGCCCCCACTTCCATGACGCCGAAGAGGAGATTCACCGGGGGGCGCCTTGCATTGAAGAACCGGTCCGACATGTACCCGTAGGCTATGGATCCGACGATCCCGGCGATGGTGTTTACCGTCAGGAAGAGGCCCGAGGCACTAAGCGAGTATCCTCTCGCCTCCTGGAGATAGAGGATGCCCCAGCTGTTGATGGCGTAGCGGGTCACGTAGAGCATGGCGTTGGAGAGTCCCATGATCCAGATGGCGGGCGACTTCAGAATCAGGCGCTGGGCCATTCCCCTCGTGAGCTCCTCACCGGCGGAGGGCTGATCCGCCTCCCCGTGATCGTTCTTCCAGTCGGCGATGGGAGGAAGCCCCAGGGTCTGGGGCCGGTCCTTGAGAGAGAGGAACAGGGCGATGGAGACGAGCACGCACAGAACGCCCGGCCCCCAGAATCCCGCGTGCCATCCGAGCAGGGCCACCACGGCGGCCGTCACGTAGAAGGTGAGCCCCTCGCCGATGGCGTGGGCCGTGCTCCAGATGCCGTAGAAGGTGCCTCGCTCCCGGTTGCTGAACCAGTGCGACAGCACCACGGCGCTCGAGGGGGCTCCGAATCCCTGGAACCAGCCGTTGAGCGCCCACAGTGCGACCCAGAGTCCCAGCGAGGTCGAGAAATTCCCTCCCATGACCAAATTGACGAGGGCCGATATCAAGAGCCCCGCGGAAAAGAATTTCTTGATGTTGGCGTGGTCCGCAAGGAAGCCGTTCGTGAGTTTCCCGAAGCCGTATCCGTAGAGGAGCGCCGATCCGATCAGGCCGAGCTGCTCCGGCGAGAAGATGCCTTCATCGATGAGCGGCTTCTTGACCACCGATAGGGGCAGGCGACAGGTGTAGGCGAGGCCGTACCCGATCGTGATGGCCAGCATCATGGAGAAGCGGCTGCGCTTGTACGTCTTGTCTATGAGCTGCGGATCCTCGAGCAGAGGCTTGTCTTCACCGGTTGCAAAGAAGCGCTTCAGCATGGTCCCTCACATCTTCGAAAGCGTTGCTGTAATCGGAGCAATCAGTAATACCCGTACTCCTCCAGGGTCTCCTCGTCTATGTTGAAGTGGTGGGCGATCTCGTGGACCACGGTGATCTCGATCTCCTCGATGAGCTCATCGAGGGAGGAGCACATCTCCTCCATCGGGCGCTTGTAGATGGAGATGCGGTCCGGCTCCGTCTGGATGTCGAAGAGGCTCTTCTCGCCGATAGGAATCCCGAAATAGGCCCCGAGAAGGATCTCCCCCTCCGGAACGCCGAGCGCCTCCAGGTCCTCCGGCGCCGGCTTCTCCTCGGCCACTATCAGCGTCTCGGCCAGGTACGATTGGAACTCCTCGGGGATCCCCTCGATGGCCCGGGAGATGGCCTTCTCGAACTGTTTCCTGGAAAGGCGGATCATGCTCGTCCCCCACTGCGTCCGAGCCGCCATTCTGCACCATATCGCGGTCGAAGTCCAATCGAGCCCCATTCCGTTTTTTTGTGCCGCACCGGGCAAGAACTTGTTGACTTCAGGAGCCGATTCTGCAAAACTGGCTGATTGTTTATATTTCCGAGATTTTTTCGAAAACGTATACACAATCAAGGAGAAAGGTGAGATGGACTTCAAGCTGACCGATGAACAGGAAGCGATGCGGGAGATGGCCCGCAGTTTTGCCGAAAAGGAGATCGCCCCTTACGCGGACCAGTGGGACGAGGAGCACCACTATCCCCGTGACGTGATCTCGAAGATGGGGGAGCTCGGATTCTTCGGGTGCGTGATCCCCGAGGAGTATGGAGGAATCGGCGCCGGCTTCGTCGCCCAAACCGTGGTCACCGAGGAGATCGCCCGGGCGAGCTCCTCGATTCGCGTGGCCTTCAACATGCAGACCATGGGCACGGCCCTGAGCATATACCTCCACGGCACCGAGGAGCAGAAGCGCACTCACATAGCACCCATGATCAGCACCGAGAAGCTCTCGTGCTTTGCCATCACCGAGCCGAACGCCGGCAGCGACGTCCTCTCCCTCAAGAGCACGGCCCGGCCGGACGGGGACGGCTTCGTGCTCAACGGCCAGAAGACGTGGATCTCCAACGCCCAGGTGGCCGACATGGCCCTGGTCTACGCCTACCACGACAAGGCGGCCGGCTCCAAAGGGCTCTCGGCCTTTCTCGTGGACTGCCACCTGCCGGGCGTGACCTCCCGGGCGCTCGACAAGATGGGGACCCGCTCCTCGCCCACGGGCGAGCTCATCTTCGAGGACGTCCGCCTTCCGGGCGACGCCCTGCTCGGGAAGCTCGGCGACGGCGTGAAGATCTGCTTCAACTCGCTCAACCAGACGCGGCTGAGCTGTGCGGCCGGGGCCGTGGGCGTGGCCCAGGCGAGCCTCGACGCGGCGGTCCAGTACTGCAACGAACGGGAGCAGTTCGGCAAGCAGATCGGCCAGTTCCAGATGAACCAGGAGATCGTCGCAACCATGGCGGCCGACATCGAGGCGGCCCGGCTCCTCACCTACCGGGCGGCCTGGCAGAAGGACCAGGGCATGCTCGGCAACGTGCTGGAGACTTCCTACGCGAAGTTCTTCTCCGGCGAGGCCGCGGCCCGCTGCGCCCACAGCTCCATGAAGATCCTCGGCGCCTACGGCTATTCGAACGAGTACCCCGTGGCCCGCTACTTCCGCGACGCGGTGCTCTACCAGATCGTGGAGGGCACGGCGAACATACAGAAGATGATCATCGCCATGGACCAGCTCGGCTACCGCAAGGCGAACCGGTAACCGCGTTGGGCGGACCTGTGTGTCCGGCCCGGTCGCGGAATGATCGTAGGGGCGCAATTCATTGCGCCCAGACACCAGGCGGGATGAAGGGCGCGATGAATCGCGCCCCTACAATATGTTTCGATCCAGATAACGAACCAATAAAAGGACCAAGGAGGCAACAATGAGAGACGTAGTCATTCTGAGCGCCGCCCGCACCGCCGGCGGCTCTTTCGGCGGCTCGCTGAAGAAGCTCACGGCCCCCGAGATCGGGGCCCACGCGGTCAGGGCCGCCATCGAACGGGCCGGGATCGACGGCAAAGAGATCGACCAGACCGTCTTCGGCAGTGCATGGCAGGCCGCGGTGGGGCCCAACCCCGCACGGCTCACAGCGGTCTCGGCCGGAGTGCCGGTGGAGGCGCCGGCCGTGAGCGTCAACGTGCGATGCGGGTCGAGCACGCAGGCCCTGATCTTCGGAGCCCAGGCGATCCGAGCCGGTGACGTGGACACCGTGCTGGTCGGGGGTACCGAGAGCACGAGCAACGTTCCCTATGCCCTGACCGGGGCCCGCTGGGGCTACCGGATGGGCGCCAACAAGATCTACGACCTCATGCACAAGGACGGCTTCCTCTGCCCGCTGGGCGAAGGGCTCATGGGAGAGATCACCGAGGGGCTGGCGGCCGAGTACGAGATCGGCCGCGAGGAGCAGGACGCCTTTGCCGCTGACTCGCACAATAAGGCGATCGAAGCGATCCAGGGGGGCAAGTTCGCCGAGGAGATCGTCCCCATCGAGGTCAAGGGCAAGAAGGGCGCTGTGAACGTCTTCGACGCCGAGGAGATCCCGCGCGAGGGCGTGACCGCAGAAGGCCTCACCAAGCTCAGGCCGGTTTTCAAGAAGGACGGCACCATCACGGCGGGCAATGCCTGCGCCCTGTGCGACGCCGCTTCGGCCCAGATCCTGATGTCCCGAGAGAAGGCCGAGGCCCTCGGTCTCAAGCCGATGGCCCTGCTCAGGGGCTACTCCTTTGCGGGCATCGATCCCAAGCATTTCGGCCTTGGCCCGATCCGCGCCATCCCGCGGTCTCTGGAGATGGCGGGGCTCAAGCTCGAGGATATCGATCTCATCGAGCTCAACGAGGCCTTTGCCGCCCAATACCTGGCGTGCGAGCGTGAGATGCACTTCGACCGCTCCAAGGTCAACGTACACGGTGGCGCCATCGCCCTGGGCCACCCCGTGGCCGCCACGGGTGCGAAGATCCTCACCACGCTCCTGTACGCTCTGAAGGACCGGGGCCAGTCCCTCGGCGTGGCAAGTCTTTGTATCGGCGGAGGAAACGGCGTGGCCGCTGTGGTGGAGATGCTGTAAGCAAGACGCAATAAAACTGAAGGGGCGACCGGCCGGTCGCCTCTTCTATGTAGGGCGGGCCGTGCCCGCCTCGACTTTCGAGAGGAGGTACATCATGGAAGTGAAACAAGCACTAGTGATCGGCTCGGGCACCATGGGGGCCGGCGTGGGCCAGCTCTTCGCCCAGCAAGGAATCCAGGTCACCATCACCGACATCAATCTGGATCTCGCCACCGCGGCCCGGAGCAGGATCGACAAGGGTCTCGCGAAGCGCGTGGCCAAAGAGAAGATCAGCGAAGATGAGCGCCAGTCGATCATGAGCCGCATCTCGGCCGCCGGGGATCTGGCTGCGGCCGCCGAAGCGGACTTCATCATGGAGAGCGCCTCAGAGAACATCGAGATCAAGAAAAAGATCTTTGCCGAGCTCGACGAAAAGGCTCGTCCCGAGGTGATCATCGCCACGAACACTACGGCCCTCTCCATAAGCGAGATGGCCTCGGCCACCAAGAGGCCGGACAAGGTGCTCGGAATGCACTTTTTCAACCCCCCGGTGATCATGAAGCTCGTGGAGATCATGCCCGGCATGGCGACCTCTCAGGAAACGCTGGACGCGGCCGAGGCCCTGGCCAAACAGCTAGGCAAGGACCCCGTCGTGTGCAAGACCGAGTCGCCGGCCGGAATCGTGAGCCGAACCCTGGGCGGGCTCCTCAATGAGGCGACCTATGTCTTTCAGTCCGGCGTGGCCAGCGCCGAGGACATCGACAAGGCCATGACCCTGGGGGCCAATCACAAGATGGGGCCGTTGACGCTGATCGACCTGATCGGCCTGGACATCCACCTGGCCAAGATGGAAACCCTGTACCGCGAGCTCGGGGACGAGCGCTACAAGCCCCCCTACATCCTCCGCAAGATGGTGCGCGCGGGTCGGCTCGGCAGGAAGGTCAAGAAGGGCTTCTATGACTACGAATAAAAGTCGGGCCGTCTTCGGAGACGGCCTTACTTTTATGGAGGAAGATTTATGTTCGAAAATCTGATCTACGAAGTCGAAGGGCCTCTGGCCTTCATCACCGTGAACCGCCCGGAACGGCGCAACGCCGTTGATGACGCCACCATCGAGGAGCTGGACCGGGCCCTGGCCGAGGTGGAGGCCAACCCGGACCTGAGGGTCCTCGTTGTCACCGGCGCCGGCGACAAGGCCTTTGTGGCCGGGGCCGACGTGAACGAGCTCGTGCAGCGGGACCTGGCGCGGGGCCGAACCGTGACCCGGCGACGCCAACAGGTGCTCGACCGGCTCGAGGGGCTCGACATCCCCTCCATCGCCGCCATCAACGGCTGGGCCATGGGGGCCGGTCTCGAGATCGCCATGGCCTGCACCCTGCGCCTGGCCTCGGCAAAGGCGGGCATGGGACAGCCCGAGGTGAAGCTCGGGATCACGCCGGGCGCCGGCGGCACGCAGCGCCTCCCCAGGCTGGTCGGCCCGGGCAAGGCGCTTGAGATGATCCTCACCGGGGACCCGATCCGGGCTGATGAGGCCGAGCGGATCGGACTCGTGAACCGCGTAGTCGCTCCGGAGGAGCTCATGAGCGCGGTCCGCGAGCTGGCCACCACCCTGGCCGCGCGTCCGAAGCTCGCCCTACAGTACGCCAAGGAGTCCGTGCTGCGGGGCCTCGGGAGCTCGGCCGCCGAGGGCATGGCCCACGAGTCATATCTGCACGCTCTCTCGTGCGGCACCGAGGACAAGGCCGAGGGAGTGGCCGCCTTTCTGGAGAAGCGGGACCCCGTTTTCAAGGGGAGGTAGGCGCGGCCGGGATAGAGGTCAATATATCGACAAAAACGCCCCTGGCAAACAAGCCCAGGGGCGTTCTTTTGTGCGGTTCAGGGAATTATGGAAATCGCCGATTGAGCCCCTCGAGGTCGTTGCGAGGAGCGCCAGCGACGAAGCAATCCCCCGAGCACCATAGCATTCCGACCTCGGTGGATTGCTTCGCTCCGCTCGCAATGACCGGAGTGGCGCATCGATGCAAATACGTTTCAAGCGAGGAGTGTCGGCAAATTGTCCCTCTAAAATCCCTCCGCCGCCAGCCGCAGCCGCGTCGCCTCGTGCCAGCGCCGGAGCGGACCCTGGTCGTACGGGTTGATCGGCGGAGGATCGAGCCAGGCCCGCGGCACCTCTCCCCCCCTCTCGTAGCCGTAGGCCCTCGAGGCGACTGCGGGCAGGTCCGGGCCGGAGTGCTCTGCCGGGAAGGCCGAGAACTCGAAGTTGGAATTGAACACGAGCAGCGCACCGCCACCCTTTCCGAAGGGCTCCTCCATGTCGACATTGCCCTGCCCGCTGATCCCGGCGTAGACGATGTTGGGGCCCTCTGTGCCCGGGTAGTTCACCAGCGGTTCGGGGAACAGGAAATAGGTTCCGGCAAAAGGCTCCAGGTCGACGGAGGTGACTCCGTCCCGGACCGTGGGCGGGAGCCCCGGCGGGAACTCGATCATGTCGCCATAGCTGTAGGTCCCAGAGTCGGCCTGGACCCAGGTGGCGATCATCCCCTCCATCTGGACCGTGGGGAAATCGGAACCCAGGAGATCCCCGATCAGGGCGTCCACCTCGGCGGGGCTGCCGGTGTCCAGGTCGAAGAAGTCGCCGTAGCTCTCCACCCCGTCGAGCTGCGCGGCCAGGTAGCTCCAGAACAAGCAGGCCACCACGTAGTTCTCGTACAGGGCCCAGGTCCAGTTGACCAGGGAGAGACCGGCTCCGATCAGCCCCTGGTAGTCCGCCATGTAGAAGTCGACACCGTACGGATATCCGCCGTTCACGGCCCGGGTGGCGCACTCGGCCAGGCCCTCGTCGTGGTAGGCCCAATAGGGGTACGTGAAGCCGTGGCGCTCATGGTAGAGCAGGTGCCCGAACTCGTGGGGGATGACGGTGTGGTAGCTGTCGAAGTCGCCGAAGAAGGCGTTGATGTATACCATGTCCATCTCATTGGACGGAATCCCCCATTGCAACATGGTATACGCATTCCGATAGGCGTTCGTCCCGTCGAAGTATCCGCCGAAGTAGTACTGCCCGTCCACGCCGAGCAGGAGTATCCGGTCGTTGTCGTCGATGTCGGGGGCGTCGATATAAAGCTCCGTTTCGATCGGGTAGGCCTGCTCGTCGAAGTGGGCGACAGCCTCGTCGATGCCTCCGGGATTCAAGCCCTGCTCCATATAGACGACGCAGTGGGTGCCCACGGCGGCCCGGTCCGCCGTGATCTTGTACTTGCTGAAGTAGGGATCGCCGAAGTCCGTGGCCCACAGGCTGGCCGTCTCGGCCGAGAGGAAGTCGGCCCGGAGCCAGTCGAGGGGCTCGGCCTCCTCCAGGATGGTGACTGTATAGGTGATGCCCAGCTTCTGGCGCTTCGTGGTGAGGGTGGCGATATTTAGGGCCGCGTCGTACTCGACCGCGTCGATCAAGAGGAAGCCCTTTTCCGAGTCGATCTCGTATGTCTCGAGGGCGGCCGCCGCGTCGGCCGGCGGCTTGTCTTTGAAGGCGACCTTCACGGTGTATTCGTCAGGGGCCCGGACCGAGTCGATCTCCACATCCTCCCAGTCGGGGGTCCAGTCGGTCATGAGGCCGAGAGCCAGCAGGAGCGCAAGGAGCATACCCGTCTTGGCTGATCCCTGCTCCTCGATGGTGGGTACCGGATCGATCGTCCCGTCTCCACTCCCGGAGGAGCAGCCGGTGATCAGACCGATAGTCAGCAGTACGGCAAGAAGTCTCTTCAGAGCCATCGCTTACCCTCCCGATCCCTGTCAGGGTCCTGTTTGGCCGGTCCTGTTCGGTGTTGGTGGCCGGCGCGTTTCCGATCTATCCCTAGCATGGCTGGAATTTTATGAAATGAAGAGGGGGCGTGTTGTCAGGGGAATGTCAATGTGTTGTCAGGGGAATGTAAAATTAATTATGGTTCTTGAAGATCCTCCATCCGCACGGTTTCGCCCGTCTCGGAGGATCTGTAGGCCCCGATCACGACCTCCATGGCCTTGCGGCCGTCGATGCCGGTGGCCAGGGTCGAATGCTTCTCTCCTGTTTCCTCCCCGCGGAGGGCTTCGACAAAGGCCTCCATCTGGAGGTCTCCCATCCAGCGGTCACGCCAGGACCCGGTGAAGACCGGCCGCCAGATGTTTAGTGGATAGGTGGCGAGCGAGAACTTGCGCAGCCGGTTTCTGTGGAGGAGATGGAAGATATAGGGGAGTACGAACCACCATGCGGAGATCCTGAAGCGGAGGCTTCCTCGGGTGCCGTGAAGCACGCCGAATTCGGTGAAGTCCCGGCCGGGGAGCACGGCCAGGCCGATCTGGAGGTAGGCCGAGCACCCGGAGCGAAAGCGAAGCAGGGCCGCGGTCTCGTCCTCGAAGGCCCGGGAGGGGACCTGCTTGGTCACGATTGCGGAGATGCTCTCGATCTCGTCTCCCAGGATCCAGCGAAAGAGGTCGGCGTAGTGGGGACCGTGATCCTGGAAGACGCCGCCCTCGACCTGGGGATTGGTGATCCGCCATGTTCCGACCATCTCGTCGAGGTCCATTCCGAGGCGGCGCCTGGCCCAGCCGAGCATGGTGCTCCACGGGGGAGACGCGATGTCGGGCACCCAGTAGTTAAAGGTCGCCTCGACGTGAAAAACCTTGCCCAATTCCCCGGACTGCACGGCCCGGCGCGCGCGGGCGAATCCGGGATCGAAGCGGCGGATGAATCCCATGTAGAGGGGGACGCCGGCGGACTCGCAGGCCGCGATCATGGCGTCGCAGTCCGCGAGCGTCGTGGCCATCGGTTTTTCGCAGAAGACCGCCACCCCCCGGCCGGCGGCCAGCTCGACCGGCTCGCGGTGCAGCCAGGGTGGGGTGCAGACCAGTACGCCGTCCAGATCGACCTGCTCGAACATCTCGCGAAAGTCATCGAAGACGTGATCGATCCCCAGGCGTCGCGCCTGGTCGCAGCGATCGGGCCGGCTCTCTGCGACAGCCGTGACCCGGGCCCCGGAGATCTTCTTAAGGGAGGGGAGATGATAGCCCCTTGCCATACGGCCGAAGCCGATGATCCCGAGGCGGACGACTCGATCTTTCATCAGAACACCCAGTCGATGGGCAGCACGTGGGCGAAGAGGAAGAGAAAGAAGAGAGAAAACCAATTCAGTGCGGTGAGGCCGGTAAACAGGAGGGCGGGAAACAAGGCCCGCCCGGCCGGGGCCCCGGACATCTCCTGCACGAGAACGAGGGACCAGAGGCCCATCAGAAGCATATCGCCCCAGAAGAGGAACTGGAAAGCAAAGAAGGCGGGGTGAGCAGGGAGCCGTGTAAACAGGTGGACCACAGTGTAGGCCCCCATGCCGACCGCCATGGGCGTGAAGGTGAGCGGGAGGTGACGGAGGAGTGCGCCGGGGCCGGTCTTCACGATCCTCCTCGCCGCGGCCCACAGGATGAGCCCCCCCACCGACCAGTGGCCGAACCACATGAGCCCGGCCACGATGGGCAGGAAGATGATGTACGAGCCTCCGTGGATCGACGGCAGCATGGAGGTGATGTAGGCGTCGGGCGGAATGCCGGGCACGCTCGCATAGAGATCATGGAAGAGGACGAAGAAGGCGGAGCAGATCGAGAGGGCCGTGCTCAGGGTCAGGGCCGTTCCCGTCAGCGGGCCCGGGCTCCCGGCTCGGAATACCGAGGCGTCGAAGAAGAGTACCCGGTGATTCCCCTCCTGGGCGAGGACCGCCACGAGAAGGGCCAGGGCGATGGCGATGAAGATGATCGGGAGGAAACCGGTCCCGCCGGCCTCTCCCTTTTTCAGAAAAACATCGATCTCCGGCGCTAAATCGAAGGAGCTGTTCTCGACAGGGAGAACAGTGCCCTGCACGTCGCGCGGCAGGGGTAGGCCCGTGAGGCGGCAGAGGGTCGGGACGATGTCGGTGAGGCTTGCCTGCTCGACCGAGACCACGCCCCGGTCCACGGAAGGGCCGAAGAAGATGATCGGCACCGTCATGGTGGAGAGGCCCCCGTGGGCCCCGAGGTGAGGAGCCGCCGCAAAGTAGACCATCGTGTCGAAGGGGGGCCTCATGGAGACGAGGATGTCCCCTGTGTATGGGGTCCTCAGGCCCGCGCCGTCGATGAGGTTTCCGTACCAGATTCCGTCGAAGATCCCGGATGCCTCGAGCCTCCCGACCGCCCGCTCCAGGTCGCCCCGGCGCTGCAGGAAAATGTTTGCAAAGGGCCCCTCTGGGTATACCTCGCACTCTATGCCCTCTTCGGCGAGCATTTCGTCCGGGGCCACGGGCCGCCATATGTTGGTCTGGCCGTGGTCCGCGGTGAGGATGATCAGGGTGCGCCCGAGCTTGCCCGAGCGCCGGAGAAGGTCGAGGAGCCGGCCGACCTGCGCGTCCGCCCATGCCACGGCGGCCCACGCCTCGGTCGAGCCGTGGCCGAAGTAGTGCTGCACCGGATCGACGAAGGGGAGGTGGATGAAGGCGACATCGGGATCGCGGGCCTCGATCACCTCCAGGGCCATGTCCATCACCCATCGGTCCGGTGAGTCCCAGCCGATCACCTCCGGAAATTTTCGAAAATGGGGAAACGCCTCCTTCGTGGACCGGGAAACGCACGCCGGTCCGACCTGTATGTCCGCCCTGATGGGGCATCCCACGAAGTTCTTCCCTGCCACCACGGCCGAGGTGAGGCCTGTGTCCGCTCTGCTCATCGCGTCGAACAGGGTCTCGGCCACGATCAGGTCCGGGTGCCGCCACGGCCATGAGATCTTCAACCAGTCGAAGATTGCCTTCTCGTCGACCCGGTAGACGGCGTTTCCCACGATCCCCATCCGGTCGGCGCGGCAGCCGCAGACCATGGTCATGTGGTTCACCTGGGTCACCGAGGGGAGCACGCACTCGGCGCGCGGGAAGGCCGTGCCGCCCCGGACGAGCCCGCCCATGTTGGGGGTGAGCGAGAAGTCAGGATTGTGCCGCGTCTCGAAGAGGTAGTCGCTGTTCATGGAATCGATCGAGATGAGCATCACCCGGTCGATGCCGCCCTCGAGGCCGAGGGCGGGGGAGGGGAGGACGGCCACGAGTGCGATGGCGAGGAGAAGGGGCACACATCTTGAGTCGATCCTATTTCCCTTCATTGCGACCCTCCAGCATCGTTAAATGCTTGTGAGCCCTGTGGCCCGCATATGCTCTTCTACCGCCTGGGGCGGGGAGGCGGTGAGGAAGAATCTCAGGACCAGAACCATGACGGCCATATCGTCCAACTGCCCCAGGACGGGAAATGAATAGTCGGGAATGAGGTCGATGGGGGAGACCACGTAGGCCAGTGCAAGGAGAAGCATGAGCTTGAGCCAGCGGGAGACCCGGGAGTCCCTTATGAGGCGCCAGTAGAGTCGAACGTATTTGGGGAGGTTCGGGATGATGCGGAGCAGGGATTTGAGAGAGTAGGGGCGCATGCTTTATCTCCTGCTGTTTTCAATTGGATTCAATCTTCGCACTGGGTTTATGAGGCGGGCACGGCCCGCCCTATCCACGGGTACGGCCCGCCCTATCCAGCAGGAGAGACCACCTTCTCCGCACGATCCGCCGCCGATCGGTAACAGGCCTCCACGATTGCAAGGCTCCGCAGGCCGTCGAGGGGTGGGATTTCCACGGGAAGATCTTTCTTTATGGCTCCGATGAAGTCTTCGATCATTCGGACGATGGTTGAGGTGTCCACCGGCAGGTTCCTCTCCTCCACGCTTCCCCCAACGCAGAGTCTGAACGAGCCGGTGTACAGATCCCCCCGGGCCTCGCCTCCCTCACCGACCACATCGATCATGCCGGTCCGGGCCAAGGCGAACCTGTTGGCGTCAACGGAGCAGACGGCCCCGGAGGAGGCGAGCTCCAGGGAGGCGGCAAAGAAGTCCTCGGCGTCCGGGTCTCTGACGTTCCCGGTCGTACAATTTACCTTGCTCACCTCGTCGCCGCTTATGAAGCGAACGAGGTCGAAGAGATGGACCCCCAGATCGATCATGACCCCGCCTCCGCCGATCTCCGTAGAGCTGTGCCAGGTCTGCCCCGACCGCTGGAGCCTCATGGAGGCCCGGATCAGCTTCGGGGTGCCCAGCACGGCCACGGCCTTCTTCAGCTCCGCAGCGAGCGGATTGTAACGCATCGTTTGGGCCACCATGGCCTTCAGGCCGGTTCGATCCGCTTCCTCTGAAATGGCCTTTGCCTCTTCGACGTTTCTGGCCATCGGCTTTTCGAGTAGCAGGTGTTTCCCCTCGCGGAGCGCCCGGAGGGATATCTCCATGTGGGTCGATGGAGGGGTAACAACGATGACCGCATCCACGGCGGGATCGGCGCAGAGGGATGCCGGGTTCGCGTAGTATTCGAGCCCGTGCTCTCGGGCAAAGGCCTTCCCCTCGACCTCATCGCGCCTGCAGATCGCCACCAGGTCGCCGTCAGGGATGTTATCGATCAGGTGCCTTGCGTACCGGATGCCATGGTATCCAAGGCCCACAAGGCCGAATCTCACTTTGTACAAATCGTTCCCCTTGTATTGGCATAGTGTGCTCGGGGGATTGCTTCGCTTCGCTCGCAAAATCCTCGAGATGCTTAAATAGAGAACTTATAATTTCCTATACAACGAGCCAAGTCACGCTACCACAACATCCGCGAGCCAACAACTCTTGACAATACCTGCCGGATGTCGCTATATACCTGACCGTTCGGTCAGCTCAAAGGAATCCAGTATGAGCCGCTCCAACGATCTCCCCGAGGCCAAGGCCCATATACTCGAAGCCGCTTCAGCCCTGTTTGCGGGCAAAGGGTTCAGTGGCGTCTCCATGTCCCAGGTTGCCGCTCAGGCCGACGTCAGCAAAGCCCTGGTCTTCTGGCACTTCCGGTCGAAAGAAGAGCTCTTCAAATCGGTTATAGTGAACGTCATCGCCGAGTTCTCGAGCCGGTACGACTCCGATATTCCTAAGACTTTGGAGGGCCTTTCCGAGAAGGAACAGATCGTAAAGCTCATCGACCTCTACTGCGATTTCATCGAGCAGAATCGAGAATTCGCCAAGATGGTGCTCAACTGGTTCCTCAGCAAGGACGGCGTGGGCGATGATCTCCGCCAGGAGCTCAGGACCCTCTACCTCCGGTTCCGGGAGATCATGATCGAACTGTTCCGGGAGGGCCGCAGAAAGGAGCTCTTTTCACAGAGCCTTCAACCCGACGCGGCGGCCTCGTTCGTGACGGCCATCCTGGACGGAATCTTTCTGAAGGTCCTTCTCTTCGATGACCTGGGCAATGATCTGGAGACAGTGAAAGAGTTTCTCAAGGGATTCCTCAGAGACAGCACATGAACAGGACGCTGGGCTTTTTTGCATGCATGGCGCTGGCAGCGGCCCTTGTGCCGCGGGCGGCGAGTGCCCAGACGGGCCTCTTTTTCGACGAGTTCGGGGCAAGCTCCCGGGCCTCGGCCATGGGTCAGGCCTATGTCGGGATCGCCGACGATCCTTCGGCCGCATACTACAACCCGGCCGGCCTTACACAGGCCACAAGCCCATTCCGCTTTTTTCTCGGTTATCAGTTCGCAAGTCCTGATGTAAGGGCCCGGTTTCCGGAAGGACAGGAGAATAATTTTGCTGACGACCTCACTTCTGGCGGGCCTCTAATCGGATTCTGCAGTCACCTCGGCGAAGTCGATCGCCTGTCTCAATTTCCCTCCTGGGTCGGAAAGATGGCCATCGGAATGGTGGTCTTCGTGAATGTGCCCGAGATCCATCAGTTCCACAATCCCCAAAGAATGCAGGACCCCTATTTCTTAAAGTATTATAAGGGGTGGTCCCTGCTCAATTTTGCCTTCTCCATGGCCCTTCAGATCACCGACTGGCTCTCCGTGGGTGCAGGAATAATACCTATGGTGGCGAGCTATCAGGACTCCAGGGACTCCCTTTTGGCGGCCAACGAAGCTTTTGCCGCCGACTCGGACGACCCTGCCAAAGGATTTCGCTTGAACCTTCGACAGGAGACCAAGATCTCGGCCGTGCCGGTGGCCGGCATCCTGCTGAGGCCTCCGATTCCCGCCCTGGAGGAGAAGATCTCCTTCGGCTTTTCGTATCGCGGCGAGGTGACCGGCTACTACGGTACAGGCCCCGCCAGCATCAATATAGTGCTGGAGCTTCCGGACGGGGATACCATTTTTCTGCTGCCCACGCCGGAGGGGAAGGTAGTGGACTTCACCGGGTACAATCCGGAGCAGGCCTCGGTCGGGCTGGGTCTGAGGCCCGGCCGGGGCTTCACGATCGGCCTGGACTGCACCTGGAAGAACTTCTCCCAGTTCCGTTTTTTCTGGGATCTTCCCCCGGAGCCGAGGTTCGATAACGTCTATGTGCCGAGGGGGGCTGTGGAGTACGCCTTTTCGCCGGACATGTCGTGGAGGGGACTTAGGAAGATCGAGACGGCGGCTGTCCGGCTCGGCTATTACTGGGAGCCGTCCCCGGTGCCGGACATGGACGGGCCGATGAACATCCTCGACTCTGACCAGCACGTCCTCTCCATGGGATTCGGCATCGTCTATCGGGCAAGGGGGATGGAGCGCCTGGCAGTGGATCTCTATTTCCAGGCCCACCTGCTTGAAGACAGGAGGATCGAAAACGACGAGGATCCCCTGTTCGGCCCGATCGACATCGGTGGGGAGGTGTACAGCGGGGGGGTGAGCGTTTCCGTGGAGTTTTAACGCAGAGACGCAGAGGCGCAGAGGGCAACCTGGCAATGGTTGCCTGTCGAGGAGGAACCCTTCCAAAAGAG
>CAZFWM010000045.1:0-32685 GCA_964522545.1 uncultured Thermodesulfobacteriota bacterium | reverse complement strand
TGTCGACATACTTGGTCCACACGATTCCATCCGGACTGGAGGCATAGCCGATCCTCACGTTCGCAAGATCATGGCCTGCATACCACATGCGGTACATTGAGCCGTCAAAGAGAATACTGGGATCGGATACCCTGTAATAATCCCATGCCCCGAATGGTCCTTTGTTGAGCACCGGGTTGTCGGCGTATTTGGTCCACACGATTCCATCCGGGCTGGTGGCGTAACCGATCTTCCAGGTCGAGCCATCGGATCCGCCGTACCACATCCTATACTCCACGCCGTCGAACAGGACACTGGGATTATTCATTTTTGCTTGATCCCATGCGCCCTCGAGGCCCAGATCGAGTACCGGATTGCCGGCATGCTTCGTCCATGCGATTCCGTCCGGACTGCTGGCATAACCGATCCTTTCGTTCTCGTCGGCATCAGAGCCCATATACCACATCTGATACTCGGCGCCGTTGAAGAGGATGCTTGCAAAGCCGACATTGATCTCGTCCCACGCTCCGGCCGGTCCGACATCAAGGACCGGATTGTCCGGGTGTTTCTCCCATTGGACTCCCTGGAGGCAGTTCGGGTCCAGCGCGTCCACGAGGCCGTCACAGTCATCGTCGACCCCATTGTCACAGACCTCTGTGGCCTCTGGATAGGTCTCGGGGTTCGAATCGTCACAGTCTCCGGAGCAGAGCATCCATCCGTCCCCGTCGCCATCCGCTTCGTCCTCAGGAACCGTGCCGTCGCAGTCGTTGTCCTCTCCGTCGCAGATCTCGACTGCGCCGGGGTAAGCGGCCGGGTTCTCATCGTCACAGTCGTCCCCCATGCAGACAGGATCGGCATCGATAAAGCCGTCGCCGTCGACATCCTTGTCAAAGGGATCGCCGTTGCAATCGTGATCGATCGCATCGCATACCTCGTCTGCGATGGGGCTGACATCCGCAGCCGTATCGTCGCAGTCGTAGCCGCCGCAGGCCATGTCCCCGAACCCGTCCAGGTCTCCGTCCCCGCAATCGGGGTATTCATCGGCCCCCATGTCGAAGCCGGCCCCCGTGGGTCTCACGTCTCCGTCCATGTCCGTGTAAATTTCCACATCCGTTCCCGAGTCAATGCACGGTGAGCTGAATGTGAGGTGAAGGTCTCCGCCCCCGGCGAAGAGCGGGTCCGCATCGATGTTCCCTTCTCCCAGCCAACCACCCCGCACATCGGAAAAGCGGATATTGGGCCAGCCGGACAAGTGAAGGAACTCCTCGCCGTCGAGGGCATTGTTCCCCCACAGGATGCAGTTCGTTATCGCCGGGGAGGAGGATAAACAATAGACCCCGCCGCCATAGACGTAACTTTTGTTCCCCGATATCGTGCAATTCGTGATGTCCGGGGAGGAGCGGTCACAATAGAACCCTCCGCCCTCGGCATTGGTGATATTTCCCGAAACCGTGCAGTTCGTGATATCCGGGGAGGATTGTTGGCAATAGAGCCCGCCGCCTTTGCTGCCGGCGATGTTTTCCGAAAACGAGCTTTTCGTGATCGATCCGTTTGAGGATACAGAGTGGAGCCCCCCGCCGCAGCTGGCGGCGTAATTTCCCGAGATCAGACAGTCCATGATCACCGGGGAGGAGGAGAAACAAGCGAGCCCGCCGCCGTAGAAGCCGGTGTAGTTTCTGTATATCGTGCAGCCCGTGATCTCAGGGGAGGAGGAGGAACAGTAGAGCCCACCGCCAGAAGAGGCGGCGTAATTTCCCGATATCGTGCAGCTCGTGATCTCAGGATAGGAGTCGGAACAGTAAAGCCCGCCGCCATAATTGATGGTGTAATTTCCCGAGATCGTGCAGGTTGCGATCGCAGGGGAGGATCCATCGGCACAAAATATACCGCCGCCGGTCCCCGCCATGTTCCCCGTTATCGTGCAGTTCGTCACCGTGGGGTCGGAATCCTGTTCGCAATAGATCCCACCTCCGTTGGACGCAAGGTTACCTGAGATTCTGCAGTTCATGATTATCGCTGACGAGGAGGACGAGGGGGTGGAGCAGAGTATCCCTCCCCCCTTGGCGGATCGCCCGTTCTGAATCGTGAACCCGTCGAGAACGACCTCCCCGGTTCCAACGTAAGAGATCGTCATCCCTCTTCCGGTCTGATTCACATCAATGACGGTCGTCCCGGCCCCGGCCTCGCCCTGAAGGGTTATTGCCTTGTCCAGCAATAGGTTCTCCGAATAGGTGCCCGGCGCCACCAGGATGCGATTCCCTTCGACGGCCGCTGTGATGGCGGCCTGGATGGTCGGCGCTCCCGAAGGAACATGAATGGTCACGCAGGTCGGCTCATCCAAATCGACGAGGCCGTCACAGTCCTCGTCGATCCCACCGGTGCAGATCTCATCGGCGCTCGGGTTGATGCCGGGATCGGTGTCGTCGCAGTCGAAGCCTCCGCAGGCGGCGTCTCCATACCCGTCCTGGTCCGCGTCCCAGCAATCGGGGTACTCATAGGCCCCCATGTCGAATCCGACTCCCTGGGGCCTCCCGTCGCCGTCGATATCGGTATCCACTCCGGCGTCCGTCCCGGCATCGATGCAGGGCGAGCTCATCGTGAGATGGTAGTCTCCTCCGCCGCTGAATAGCGGGTCGGCGTCGATGTTCCCCTCTCCGTCCCAGCCTCCCTGCACATCGGAAAAAGTGACCCCCGATATAGCGGATCCGTAGTATAAATAGAGTTCGGAACCGGATGGAGCGGTATCCCCCCATAAAATGCAGTTCGTTATCGTCGGAATGGAAGAGTAGCAGTAGATCCCGCCGCCTGCGCCGGTAGCGATATTTCCTGAAAACGTGCAGTTCGTGATCGTCGGGTCGGAGCGCCAGTCGAGGTTGAACCCGGCGCCATGGACGGCTCGATTTTCCACTATCACGCAATTCGTGATCTCCGGGGAGCCCCTGAAGGAATAGATCGCTCCGCCGTTGTTCGCCGAGTTTCCTGTAATCACGCACCTCTTTATCGTAGGTGAGGCCAAGGCACAGTAGATCCCGCCGCCATTGTTGGATACTCCATTGCGAATTGTGAACCCTTCCAGAACGGCGGCCCCGGTCTCGTAGTTATAGAATGCCGCGACCGGCTGAGATCCGCCTCCGTCGATGGTCGTCATCTCGGCCCCGCCTTCGCTTTGAACCGTGATCGCTTTGCCGCTGAAATTGATGTTCTCCACATAGGTGCCCGGCGCCACCAGGATGAGGCTCCCGTCGCCCGCGGCGTCGATGGCCGCCTGAATCGTCGTCTGATCCGCCGGGACATGGATGATCGCACATTCGGGGTCCGTGTCGAAAAGGTCGTCGCAGTCATTGTCTAGCCCGTCATCGCAAAGTCCCGCGGCAGAGCCTTCTATGATATCGGGATTGACCATCGGGTCGGTATCGAGGCAATCCCCTTGACAGATCCTCCATCCATCCTCATCTCCATCCGCTTCGTCGCCGGGTACCGTACCGTCGCAGTCATTGTCCTTGCCGTCGCAGAGCTCCGGGGCGCCCGGATAGGTCTCCGGGTCCGTATCGTCACAGTCGGCCACAGGCTCATCGCAGCTCAAATAGCCATCCTGGTCCTGGTCGAATCCTTCGTCTGTCAGTCCGTCACAATCGTTATCGATCCCGTCGCCGCATATCTCGTCGGCGCCCGGATTGATTCCCTGCTCGGTATCGTCGCAATCGCCGCCACTGAGTATGCCCGGATCATCTCCCTGCCATGGCTCGCATTCCACATACCCGTCTCCATCATCATCGATCTCATCGGCAGGGACTGTACCGTCACAATCATTATCTTTCCCGTCGCATAGCTCTGGGGCGCCCGGATAGGTCTCTGGGTCCTCATCATCGCAGTCATCCCCCATGCAGACCGGATCGAAATCGATGTAACCGTCATCGTCGGTATCTTTATCAAAGGGATCGCCGCTGCAGTCCCAATCGACAGCGTCACAGACCTCGGGCACGTCCGGGTGTATTGCAGAATCGTCGATCGCACAGTCCCCCCCTCCTAGAATATCGGGGGCCGATCCTACCCAGCCGTCACACTCCACATAGCCGTCCCCATCCACATCGGTCTCGATATCAGGGACTGTCCCGTCGCAGTCGTTATCCTCAGCGTCACAGAGTTCCGGGGCGCCGGGATAGGTTCCCGGGTTTGTGTCATCACAGTCGTCTCCACCGCAATACGGATCATCGTGGATGTATCCGTCGCTGTCGATGTCGGTGCAGATGAGAATGAGCTCATACCCGGTCATATCCCCATAGCCCAACGGGCGGCTCCCGACCTCCACGGTCGCTCCAACCTGATTTCCTTCCAGATCGAATTTTTTGATTGCATTGTCATCGGGAAAGGCAACCCAGATATACCCGTTGATGTCGAGGGCAAGGCCGCCGTTAACCATACCCACATCGAAGTAATCGATTTGCCCGGTGACGGGATTCAATTTGAACAGTCCTGAAGGATAGCCCATCCATATCGAATGCTGGGGGTCGACCAGAACACCGCCGCTACGGTCCAAGCCAACCAGTTCCCCGGGAATACTGTAGTGCTGCAATCCCACGCCCGGCTCCAGTCTGGTAAAATTGGCCGTGTAACTCGCACTCCGCGCGCCCGCGCTCCACCCGTTCCCGGTTCCATCGGCGCACACACCCGGTCCTCTGTAGTATCTGTAAGAGATATCGTAATTGGTAAAGGATAGATCATCCGGGTTGAAGTGAATGAAGCCGGTATCCGCATCCCAGGCTCTTGTCCATGGAACGAAACCATCTCCTTGTAAGCTCATGCCTATGCCGATCTCCCCTTCCTCTCCACAAATATCTATCAGATTGGTCCACGCCTCGATGAGCCCCTCTGAATCGATCTTGGCCAGAACCGTGGTTTGATCGGGACAGGTGTCGGTGAAATTCTCCCTCCCAACGACAAAAATATAGCCGTGGTGATATACGGCCACGTGGAGGGGGAATTCCATCACATCGCTCACGTCGATCGTGTCATAGACCTCGTCCGTGTCCTTGGTGATCCGGTAGACAGAGGAGGCGCGCGTGCAGGCGACGTAGACATAATTGAGACCCACGGCTACGCCCGCCGGATTTTCTCCGACCGCGATCGTGGCCACGACCTCGTGGGTGTCCACGTCTACCTTTGAAACGGTATGGTCGTCGAAGTTAGAGACCCACAGGTAGGGGCCCAAGGCGTACTCGGTGCCGGAGGCCAGTGCTGGAATCGCCAGCAAGAGTAAGGATGAGAAGAGTATGACTCCCATCTTTCCCTCGAATATTGAATTTTTCATGGCTTCCCCCTTTCTTTGCTATAATATTCATATTTCAAAGGAGTTATCTCAATTCCCGGCGGATGTATGGCAGGTAGATCTTTGGGGAGATGGCTTGCAGCAGCGAGAGCTGGATAGAAAGATAGTGGTGTGATCGGAAGGATGGTATGGATGGAACGGATGACCGGCTTCAAAGTGCTCCCCCCCCTTTGTTTAGAGCCCATGAGGACTCTAGGAGCATCTGACAATAATAATTATACCAAAATTTTATGTAAGAGCCAATAGATAAGTAAGGAGAATATTCAATTAACTTGGGTAGCAGAAACTAATGACGCGGGGAAAATAGACGCAACCGGTTGTTACAAAACACTTTTTCGGATCGATATCGTCGGGAGGCACAGGTTGAATTATTCCTGGGTTTCAGCTCCCGTCTCCGCGGAAACCGCCTTTTTGGCCTCATCGATCGCCTTTTCTATTGCTTTTGTCACGTCGGGCTTGATGTCGAAAATAAGTCCATTCTCTTTGCAAAGCCGTTTGGTCTCCCTGATCTCCGTCAGGAGTACTTTCGGTATGGTCACCCTCAATATGGTGGTCTTGTCGTCTCGCCTGTCGTCCAATCTTCTCACGGCCATGATGTCACCTCCATATCCTCCATAATAATATGTCTGAAAATTTTGTCAATAGCAGATCGAAAATAAATGACGTTAATTATAGACAATAATATTTGTCATATTTTTTTGCTTTTTGTCTTGACATTCATTATGACAATAGTTAACATACATCATGCGCGATGAGAAGAGAGAAGAAACGAAGACAGCCTCAGCACGTCTCCGCCAATGGATAAACGGGTGTGTGGATTATGCTGTGGCGGCTTTGAACGGGATCGCCGGGGATTATATAAAAGAGCAGGACAGCCATCTGGCCATCCCGATGCGTTTTTTTCAAAACAGACGACCTCTGTCGTTAACGAGCGAGGCCCTTTTGGAGGCCCATCCCAATGCCACATCCAGGATTTGTATCTTTGTTCACGGTTTGTGCTTCACGGAAAAGGGTTGGGAATTTCCCAATGACCCGACAAAGAACTACGGCTCTCTGTTGCAGAGGGATCTTGGATATACGCCGTTTTTTGTGCGTTACAACTCGGGGCTCCATGTTTCGCAAAGCGGAAAGGATCTGTCCAATCTGATAGCCGAGCTCCTGGAGATCTATCCCCGGCGAGTAAAGGAGATCATGCTGATCGGCCACAGCCAGGGCGGGCTCGTGATTCGCAGCGCCTGTCATTATGGCCGGGACGATTCCAGCAACTGGACGGATCGGGTCAGTCGAGTGTTTTTCCTGGGAACGCCTCAGCTGGGGGCCCCTCTGGAGAAATTCGTGAATGTGTTGACGGCTGCTTTTAAAGCCGTGAGGACACCTTCTCTCAGGTCGGTGGCGGATTTCCTCAATTTTCGAAGCGCAGCCATCAAGGATCTTCGCTTTGGCTATACATTGGATGAGGAATGGATGGGAAGTGATCCGGACGCCCTGCTGCAGAACGAACGGCATCACGCTCCTTTACTCCCCGGGACAACGCACTATGCGATCGCAGCCACTCTGACTCGGGAGCCTGGGCATCCCATAAGCCGGTGCCTGGGAGACGGCATGGTTCGGCTGCCCAGCGCCGAATGGAAATCACGAAGGAACGAGGGCTCGGGCTCTCCCATAGAGCACCGTGCAGTCATTTCAGGCATAAGCCATTTTCGACTTCCCAGGCACCCTGCCGTGTACCGGCAGATCAAATCCTGGTGCCGGGAAATGCCAAAGCAACTCACTGCTTAAAGAAAGGAGATATCATGACCAGTATACTGAAATTAAAAGACCTGGTTCAGGACCTCGTCGACAAGGGGGCCACCTCGGTGGAGCAGATTCACAAGGCCATTGCCGCCATGCCCTTCGATGCCCTTGAAAAAATCGAACCCCTGGAGGATGCGGCCAAATCCGGCAAGGAGATTCAGGCCAACACGATCGGCGGTGTCTACGACATCATCCGCAAGGTCAACAAGGAAGTCGGGAAATTGGCGGAGGAATTGCTGAATGGGGTGGGCACGATCAAGGACGATTCTGAAAATTATTAAAGCCCGAAAAATGCAGTAAGTGCCTACTGCATTTTCGGGCTTAGTCGACAGTCAACAGTTCAGAGTCGAGAGTCCCTGGAGGAACGGCTTCCACGCCGTCCGCGGTCCGGGTGGAACCGGACCCTCCATTCTGACGACTATTGACTTGCATGATCCATGACGCAGTCAGATCGCTCCCCCCTTCCCACCTTATTTTATCGCGCAGAGACGTAGAGCTCGCAGAGGCAGGATAGCAAAAAATATTTCATCATTCTCTGCGTCTCTGCGCGAGGTTCAAATTTTTCCCATTTTTCTGAGAAAATTGTAGTGGCTCCCTTGATATTCAAACGTATGTTTGATACAAACGTTTGAATGAAAGGGGGGTGGAAAGGCATGACACAGATCGATCAGGACCATGCCACCAAGGAACGCATCCTGGACGAGGCCGAGATCCTGTTCGCCCAGAGGGGCTACCGTGACGTCACGATCCGTGAGATCACGGCGGCCGCCCGCTGCAATCAGGCCGCCGTGAATTACCATTTCGGCGGCAAGCAGAACCTCTACCTCGAGGTGTTCCGCGCGCGGTGGGGCCCGCGGGCAAAACGGCTGCGCGATTACTTCGAGGAGTCCCTGGCCGGCATCGACTCCCCCTCACCGGCCGTGATCGTTCACGCCCTGGCCTCGGCCTTTCTGGAGGGTCCGCTCACGGAGGAGGAGAAGCATCGCCACCACCAGCTGATGACCCGGGAGCTGGCCCAGCCCACCGAGGCCTTCGAGCTGGTAGCCCATGAGGTGCATCAACCCTTTCTGGGAGACCTGGTCGAGAAATTCCGCTCGTCCATCCAGGTTCCGGTCGATGAAGAACGACTCATTCTCTGCATCGTAAGCATAATGGCCATGGTGCTCCACTTCAACTTCGCCCGGCCCATGATCACCCACCTCACCGGTGGCGTTTACGACGAAGACTTCAAGTCCCGACTGGTGAAGCACATCACCGATTTCTCCATACACGGGCTGGGAATATGCGAAAAGGAACCGATTGAGTAGTTGGAAGCAAAGCGGAAAGGATTCTATGAAAAAGCGGTCGCTGATTGGCACGGATCGTCTGCTGGCCCTGGCGATGACATCCGCTCTCCTGGCGACCGGATGCCTGAAGCTGGGCCCCGACTTCAAGCAGCCCAAGCCGGGCTTCGAGGTTCCGGAGGCCTTCCAGCAAGCTCCAGCCGCCGAGGCTTCTTCACAAATCGAGGACCCGTGGTGGGATGACTTCGGCGATCCGGAGCTGGCCGGCCTGGTCGACGAGGTCCTGGCCAACAACCTCGACATACGGAAAGCCACGGCCGCGATCCTGGAAAGCCGGGCCGATTATGTTCAGGTGCGGGCCGACCGCTTCCCCACCGTGGATGTAAAGGCGGGTGCACAGAAACAGAGGCAGCCCCTCTTGGGATTTTCCCCGGACGGGGACACTTCTGAGATCCAGGACCAAGCTTCGATATCATTTCCCACCTATACAAAATACGATTCGTTCACATTCTCCTTCCCCGCCGCCTTCGAGATCGACCTCTGGGGGCGCCTGGCCCGGGCCCAGGAGGCGGCGAGGGCCGAGCTGCTCGGGACCGAGGAGAGCCGGCGCACCGTGGTGCAGACCGTGGTAGCCGAGGCGATTACGCTCTATTTCCAGGTGGAGTCCCTGGAGCGGAGGATCGCGATCACGGCCGAGAGCATCTCCAACTTCCGCCGGAGCCTGGCGATCGTGGAGGGCCGGTACGAGAGGGGACTCACGTCGGTGCTGGATGTGCGGCAGGCCCGGCGCACCCTGGCCCAGGCCGAGGCCGCCATGCCCGCCCTGCGCCAGGACCTCGGCACTGTTCAGCAGGGCCTGGCCGTACTGCTAGGGCGCTACCCGGAGACGCGCCCGCCCAGAGCGCCGCGGCCCGATCCACTCCTGCGACTCGCATCGGTGCCGCCGGGCCTGCCCTCCGAGCTCCTGCTCCGGCGGCCGGATATCCGCACGGCCGAGGCCTCCCTCATGGCCCTGAACGCCCTGGTGGGAGTGGCCAAGGCGAGCCGCTTCCCGCGCATCGCCCTGACCGGCGCCTTCGGCTACACGAGCGACGAGCTCGACCGGCTCGTCAGGCCGGAGAGCGAGCTCTGGAATATGGCGGCCGGCCTCACTCAGCCGCTGTTCCACTTCGGCAAGCTCAAGGCCGTTCAGAAGGCGGCCGAGGCGAGGTACGTCCAGGGCGAGGCAGAGTATGCGAGGACCCTGCTCACGGCCTTCGCCGAGGTGGAGGGGAGCTTGCTGGCCCGGAAGGAACAGCAGGAGCGCCGTAGGCTGATGCTTTCTTTCCTCGAGGAGGCCAGGGCGACCCAGAGGGTGGCCGAGGGCCGCTACGAGCGCGGCCTCGTGGATTACCTGATCGTGCTCGAGGCCCAGCAGGTTCGGTTCCAGGCCGAAGAGAGCATGGTCCTGGTCGATCTGGCCATCCTGAACAACCGGGTCACCCTCTACAGGGCTCTGGGGGGGAGCTGGGCCGAGCTTCCCGCGGTGGAGGTGGAGACGGTTCGGGAGTTTTTGGATTTTTGATTGGATCGCGTGAAGAGAAACCAATTGGGATACGGAATAAGCAAATAGGGCGGCCCGTGGCCGCCGTTATGATTGCATGTCATGAGAATCGGCGGGCATGGCCCGCCCTATCTTAATTGTGTCTTACCAAAAGCAATACAAAAGAGGTCTCCAGCCATGAGCGACAAGAAGAAACGCCTTCTCCAGCTGGCCGTAACCGTAGCCATCATCGCCGCCGGCGCCGTCCTGTTCGGCGTCATGACCGCGGGGAAGCCGCCGCTGAAAAAGCAGAAGCCCCCTCCTCCCGTGCCGATGGTACGCACCATCACGGTCGAGACCGGGGAGAGGCTGGTCTCCATCACCGGGGAGGGGACCGTGAAGCCCCTGAGGGAGATCTCTCTCGTGCCCCAGGTGGGAGGCGAGGTGATCGAGCTCTCGCCCTCTATGGTGAACGGAGGCGAGTTTCAAAAGGGGGAGATCCTGGTTCGGATCGACCCGGCCGACTACAAGCTGGCACTAACCCTGGCCGAGGCCAGCGTGAAGAGCTCGGAGAGCAACCTCCAAATGATCGAAGAGGAGTCGGCCGCGTCGCGCGAGGAGTGGGCACTGCTTCGCGAGGGCGAAGAGGCCAGGGCCGATACACCCCCTCCACTGGTCGCCAAGGAGCCGCAGCTCGCAGCGGCCCGGGCCCGGCTCGAGGCGGACCGATCGAACCTGAGCAAGGCCATCCTCAACCTCGAGCGCTCCCGCCTCCATGCCCCCTTCGACGGCAGGGTGAGGGCCGAAAGCATCGATGAGGGCCAGTACGTGACTCCGGGACAGCCCCTGGCCACCCTCTACTCCACCGAGGCCGCCGAGATCATCGTGCCCCTGGATGACGAAAGCCTCGCCTGGATCGACGTGCCCGGGTTCACCTCCGGCGACGGCTCCGGCTCCAGGGCCCGGGTCCGGGCCCGGTTCGCGGGCCGCGAACAGACCTGGCAGGGCAGGCTGGTCCGGGCCGAAGGGGCCCTCGACGCCCGCACCCGCATGGTCAACGTCGTCGTCCTCGTGGACGAACCCTACGCCCGGAGGCCGCCGCTGGCCGTGGGTCTCTTCGTTCAGGTCGAGATCGAGGGCCGGACCCTCGAGGAGGCCGCCCTCATCCCGAGGTCGGCGCTGCGCCAGGGGGATGTGGTCTGGGTGGTCGATGATGAGGAGAAGCTCCGATTCCGTAATGTGGAAGTGGCCCTGGCCCGGGGCGACGAGGTCGTCGTTCGGTCGGGCCTGGCTGATGGGGAGAGGGTGGTCGTCTCGGCCCTCGGCGCGTGCACCGACGGCATGAGCCTACGGGTTCTGTCCGCAGAGGGAGGGGAAGGGGAATGAAGGGAGCCATCGCCTGGTTCGCCGAGAATCACGTCGCCGCGAACCTGCTCATGTTCTTTCTGCTTCTCGGCGGGATCCTCACCGGCGCCACGATCAAGCTGGCGGTCTTTCCGGAGACCGCCATGGACAGCATCACTATTACGACCGAATACTACGGCGCCTCTCCGGCGGAGATCGAGGATGCGATCATCCGCCGGATCGAGGAGCGGGTGGCGGGCCTGGCCGGCATCGAGCGGATCGACTCGGTGGCCTACGAGGGATTCGGCACCGTGACCATCGAGGTCATGAAGGACTGGAGCCTCAAGACCTTGCTCGATGAAGTCAAGGCCGAGGTCGACCGGATCACGACCTTCCCGGACGAGGCGGAGAAGCCGATCGTGCGCGAGCTCACCCACCGTAACACGGTGATCAACATCGCCGTCTACGGGGACGCGCCCGAGTCGACCATCAAGCACCTGGCCGAGGAGATCAAGGACGACATCACGAACCTGCCGGGCATCACCCTGGCCGACCTCTTCGGCGTCCGCAAAAGGGAGATCCACATCGAGATCTCCGAGGAGACCCTGAAGCGCTACGGCCTCACCCTCGGCGCCGTGGCCGATCGGGTCCGCCGGGCCAGCATCGACATGCCGGCCGGGAGCGTGAAGACCAAAGGCGGCGAGATCCTGATTCGCACCAAGGGCCGCCGCTACCATGCCGACGACTACCGCGACGTGGCCGTGATCACCCGGCCCGACGGAAACAAGGTCACCCTGGGGCAGATCGCCGACCTGAGGGACGGCTACGAGGATGTGGACCTCTTCGCCCGGTTCCAGGGCAAGCGGGCCGCGGTGATCGAGGTCTTCCGGATCGCCGATCAGAACGCCCTGGGCGTGGCCGATGCGGTCAAGGGCTACGTCGAGGAGATCCGGCCGGGCCTGCCCGAGGGGGTGGACATCGAATTCTTCGCTGACATGTCCAAGATCCTGCGGAGCCGGATCAGGCTCCTCCTGAAGAACATGGCCATCGGCCTTGTGCTCGTGAGCGTCTTGCTCGGCCTGCTCCTGAACCGGCGGCTCGCCTTCTGGGTCACCCTGGGGATCCCGGTCTCCTTCGCCTGCGGAATGCTCCTGCTGCCGAGCTTCGACATATCGATCAATATGGTTTCTCTTTTCGCCTTCATCATGGTCCTCGGCATCGTCGTGGACGACGCGATCATCATCGGTGAGAACATCTTCCAGAAGATGGAGCAGGGGCTGAAGCCGCTCGAGGCGGCTGTTGAAGGCGCGACCGAGGTGGGGCGCCCGGTGATCTTCTCGGTGCTCACGACCCTGGTCGCCTTTGCGCCGCTCCTGCTGGCGGGGGGGATGATGGGCAATATCATGCGCAACATCCCCATCGTGGTTATCGCCGTGCTGCTCGGTTCGCTCGTGGAGTCTCTGTTCATCCTGCCGTCCCACCTGGCTGGGAGACAGCGGGGCACCGAGGCCCATCCGAAGCCGGTCCGGAACGACAAGGCCACGGCTCGGTGGCTCAAGGCCATCATCGCCGGGCCCTACGCAAGATGGCTGGAGCGCTGTGTGCGGTGGCGATACACCACGGTGGCGGCCGGCCTCTTCCTGCTTCTCGTGACCCTCGGGATCTGGACCGGCGGCACCCTCAAGTTCACCTTTTTTCCAAGGCTCGAGAGCGATGTGCTCCAGTGCGGCGTGACCATGCCCGCGGGCACGCCTGTGGAGCGGACCATCGAGGTGGTGGACCGGCTCGTGAAGACGGCCCGGGAGGCGATCGGTGAGGTCGAGAGGGAAAGACCGGACAACGCGCCCCCCCTGTTCGAGCAAAGCGTGGCCATTGTGGGGGTCCAGTTGAGCGGCGCCGGGCCCCACGCCGATCAGGGGGACTTGGGCGGGCACTTGGCGACCGTCTACATCCAGCTCCTCGAGGGCGAAGAGCGCGATGTGAGCGCGGCCCGACTGAACGCCCTCTGGCGCGAGCGGGTCGGCACCGTCCCCGACGCCGAGACGATCACCTTTCAGAGCGATCTCTTCAGCGCAGGCAACGCGATAGAGATTCACCTCTCCCTCGACGACCTCGACGAGCTGCTGGTCGCGGCCGAGGAGCTCAAGGCCGAGCTGCGTAATTACCCGGGCGTGTTCGACGTGGGCGACAGCTTCCTGCCAGGCAAGAAGGAGATGCAGCTCAAGCTCAAGCCGCCCGCCCGCAGCCTCGGCCTAACCCTGCACGACCTGGCGAGCCAGGTCCGATTCGCCTTCTACGGAGCCGAGGCCCTGAGACTCCAGCTCGACCAGGACGAGGTCAAGGTCCTCGTGCGCTACCCCGACGACGAGCGCCGCTCCCTGGGCGACGTGGAGGCGATGCGGATCCGAACTCCGGACGGACATGAGGTCCCCTTCAGCCAGGTGGCCGAGGTGAGCATGGAGCAGGGGTACGTCTCGGTCCAGCGGGCCCAGCGGCTCCGGGTCATCAAAGTGACGGCCGACGTGGACGAGACGGTGACCAACGCGAACGAGGTGCGCCTCGAGCTGGAGAAGGAGGTGCTGCCGAGGCTGAAGGATCGCCACCTCGGGCTCCGCCACACAATAGAAGGGGAGGGCAAGGAGCAGCAGGAGAGCTTCGAGGACGTGAACCGGGGCTTCATTCTCGCCCTGTTCGGGATCTACGCACTCCTGGCCATCCCGTTCCGGTCTTTCTCGCAGCCCCTGGTGGTCATGCTCGCCATCCCCTTCGGCCTGGTGGGCGCCCTGGCGGGGCACCTCGTCATGGGTTACAACCTGAGCATCCTGAGCCTGTTCGGCATGGTCGGCCTGGCCGGAGTCGTGGTGAACGACTCGCTGGTGCTCATCGACGCGGCCAACCGGATCCGCCGCGAGGGGGTCACGGCCCGCGAGGCGATCACCCGGGCCGGGGCGCTGAGGTTCCGGGCCATCATCCTCACGTCCCTGACCACTTTTGCCGGCCTCATGCCGATGATCATGGAGCGCAGCCTCCAGGCCCGGTTCATCATCCCCATGGCCATCAGCCTGGGATTCGGCGTGCTCTTTGCGACGGGGATCACACTTCTTTTAGTACCGTGCGGCTACATGATCCTGGACGACATCCAGAACCTGCCGGCCAGGCTTCGGGGGAGGAAGGCGCAGGGGACGGAGGAATGATGAGACCGTCTCTACAATGAGACACAGCGCTAAAGCCCCAACTTGATTGCGTTGGAAATGGATTTTTTTTTAACCACAGAGGACACAGAGGTCACAGAGGATCTGAAAAGAGATGTCCCATGATTTTATTAAATTGACTCTTTTTTTTCTCTCTCTGTGAACTCTGTGTCCTCTGTGGTTAATTTATGCTTTTTTTCTGCCTCGGAATGGAGCGCCCCAGGGGCTCTGCCTCTTTCTGCCGAGAAGGCGTTATCCCATTACGGCGATCCCGTACTTTGCGTAGGCCGCCTGCAGCGGATTGATCTTCCCGGATCGTGAGGACTCCAGCACTTCGGCCAGCCCCTCATTGCACGCCCGGCAGGTCCTGGCCAGGACCCGGGAGAGGCCGAAGGGCTGCTTTTCGGTTCGGCAGCGGTATGCCTCCTCCCCGTTGAGCACGCCGCCGGCATTGGCGATCCAGTCGATGGCGTACAGGATCCCCCGCTCGTGCAGGAGGGCCGCGCCCTTCTCTTCGTCCGCCAGCGGATTGTTGGCCCCCCCGCAGACCACCTCGCACCGGAGCGCCGCGATCGTGTCGCCGTCGAGCACGGCGCCCATGGCGCACGGGGCCAGGATGTCGCATTCTACTGTGAGAATTTCGTCGATGGAGACCACCCGGGCCTCGGTTGGACGAATGCGGGCCAGCGCCGCTTGAAGCGCCAAGCCGTCGGGATCGGCGACGATCAGCTCGGCCCCTTCGGCCGCAAGGCACTCGGCCAGGGCGGCGCCCAGGCGTCCGACCCCCTGGATCGCGACGCGGCGCCCCGTCAGGTCCGGGCTTTCCCAGCGATGATGGGCGCACGCTTTCATCGCCATGTACACGCCGAATCCGGCGGTCTCCCCTGTGGGGCCTCCCCCGGGCGCCCCCTCGTACCCCACGATGTGAGGGGTGAACCTCGCGATCTTCGCCGCCTGCTCCAGGGTGAACCCCATATCCGGGCCCGTGACGGAGCCGCTGTCGTCGATGCAGGACGCCACGAATCGGTAGTAGTCGTCGTTGTCCAGGGACGGGTCGTCCGGATCGCCGAGGACCACGATCTTGGAGCCACCCGCCCTCATGCGCGCCCCGGCACACTTGAAGCTCATCGCCCTGGAGAGGCGCAGTGCGTCCACGATGGCCGCCTGCTCGGCCGCCTGCGCAGAGGCGAACCCCGCTGGGCCGATCCTGCGCAGCCCGCCGTAGGGCCGGCCCAGCCGGCTGCTGTGGACGGCCACCACGACGGCGGCCCCAAACGACGGGTCCTGGTGGAAGTCCACGTGCTCGTGCCTACCCGCAAGCATGGACGCGATCAACCGGTCCAAAGGAAACTCTTCGGCGTCGATCTTCGTGCCTTTCGAATCCAGCACGCAGACGCCTTCCCCCTCGCGCTGAATCCTAACTTTACTCATACCCTGAGCTTGCATCACTTCGAATATTCCGGACACCTTGACCTCCTCTCAATCATGTCATTTCGACCGCAGGGAGAAATCTAATCTTTTCAAAACACAGATACCCACCGCTCCCCGAGAAAAAGCGGCAGCTCGGCGGCGCAGATGGGCCCTACCTCGACCTCCCATCCCGTGGCTTTTTCAAAATCCCTTGCCAGCGGGGCGGTGAGGCCGGGCACGATCATGCGGCGGTGGCCGATCCGATCCTCGGCCCCGCTCCCGGAAACTGCCAGGGCGAGCCGCTCCGCTCTGAACTCCCCGAATACCACGGCCATATCCACGGTGTTGCCGAGACAGTCGACCGGGAGAAACCAGGCCGGCGTGACTCCCTGAGACCATACGGCCAGCAGGACGTCAAAGGTGAGGCTGCTATTGGCGGTGACCAGTACCAAGGCGTTGCCGTCGGGATCGTTTATCGGGATCAGGCCCGGATCGATGGGCCGGGGCGCCGTGATGGAAGGGACGGAGGGAAGATAGTCCTTTGCCCGAAGCACTGTATTCATGGCCCTTTGCTGTAGAGGAGGGAGAAGCGGGCAGTCGTCGACGCAGGTCTTCTCCTCTTCGTATCGACAGTGCTCGCGAGTCCTGCTCTGCGCGTTCGTGCGGCAATAACGCCGCACATCGATCTGATCGAGATAAAGATCGGCTTCGGGCGGACTCATTCTGTACAGCTCCCTCCTGGCAATCTTCATAGGGCGGCCCGTGGCCGCCTTGTGATTGGATTCCTTAATAATAGGCGGGCATGGCCCGCCCTATGGTTTCGCGATTCCCCATTTGATGAGTCGGTCGACGACGATGCCGGCCCCGAAGGCGATGCCCATGTTCGTGGTTGCAAGCCCGATTCCGGCGATCAGGCAGACCACGAACAGCTCTTCTTTCTCTTTCACATCCTTGACCAGCAGCGCCAGCTCGAGTCCGGCAAAGAGCAGCAGGACCCCCAGCACGGCATTGGGAATGGAGGAGAGAAGGGAGATCCCCCCCCTGCCGAAGGCGACCGCGACGACCATGAAAACAAGGCCGATCATGATATTGGACCCACCCGTACGGGCGCCGAACCGGTAGTGGGCGGCAAGCCCGCCCGCCCCGTGGCACATCGGCATGCCCGCCAGGAACCCGGTGGGGATATTGGCGAGACCCATGCTGACAGTGAAACTTCGGTTCGTGGCCCGCTCCGTCTCCTCTCCGGCGCCGAACAGGCTCCTGGCCGTATCGGTGGAGCCGAAGATGGCATTGCCGATGGTCAGGGGTATTTGAGGAAGGACCAGCAACGAGAGGGCCGTCATATAGTCCCTCATGCCCGGCGTGAACAGCTTCATTTCGGTCGGCCCGAAATCCCACGCTGTTTCCCAGAATGCGCCGTAAAAAGCCCCGACAAGGACCCCCGCCCCTACGAGGACCAGCGCGGCAGGGAACCGCTTGCTGGCCAGGAGCAACAGAACCAGGACGACGCCGATGATCCCGACGGCGAGGTTGACCGGCATGCTGCCGATCATGACTTCATGGCCTGTGCTTTGAATGAACAGCTCTTTTTCCCTTATGAAAGAAATCCCTTTGGTAATGAGAATGAACCCGAGCCCGAGCTGGATCCCCCTGACGATCGGCCGTGTGAAGAGCTTTGCCACCCGGTCGATCAGGCCGGTAGAGGCCAGGACCAGCAGAAAGGCCCCCATCAGGATTCCGGTGGCGGACAGGACCGATGGGGTGACCCGATCCGGGGCCGCAATAGCGATGGCCGCAACGACTTTCAGAGGCTGCACCGGAATGGGAAGGCGGAAGTAGAGGCCGGAGGCGAGATAGAAAGCGCCCGCCATCAGGAAGACCGTGGTGAAGCTGAGGCCGTTTATCGTGATGAGGGCGATGGAGAGGGGGATGATGGTCCCCAGGTCCCCTATGGAGCCTGCCAGTTCTCTGAGGTTGAAGTCGAAACGCCCGATGCGCATGGATTATCTCTTGCCATGGATTCAAGGGGCATTATAGCTCCCCTTCATGGGAAGAGAAAGAGTCTGCTGATTCCCTGCTTTTCTCCGAGGCTCAGATCCTCACGTCAGCCATGACGAAGCCGAAGATCTCCGTGGACTCGTCGTCGGATCTCAGATACTCCATGGCCTCGCCCTGCATGAAGACGGAGATGCCGCCGGAGAAGGTCACCCCTCTCGGACATGGGACCTTGACGGTGAAGTCGAGCTCGTTGCCCAGGATAGATTCACCTGTAGGCGTATCTTCGGCCGTGCGGAAGTGGTGAAAATCGAGCCGGCAGGTGAGGAACTCGTGCACTCTGCAGCTCGCCATGGCGCCCAGGTCCATCAGGCCGAGACCTCCGGTGTGGGCCGGGATGTTAAGGAACAGATCCATGAAGCCGTAAAATTTGTGGTTCGTGGCGAAGAGGGTGTCGAAGACTTTGATCGTATCGTCTCCCGGGTCCTCGTCCCCTGAAAGATAATCGAACCATACGTCCAGTGTCGGCTTGTAGGGCGAATCCATTGTGTACCCGACCCGGGCCGAGGCGAGAAAAGCGGCGTAGTCGGCCTCTCCGGCGGAAAAGGGGCTATCTGTCTTCCTCTCCCCGATCTGGCCGTACCCCTCCACGGCGGCGTGGAAGCCGCCCGTCTCGAATGTGGCGTGGGGACCGAAGGTCCAGCGATTGATGTCGAAGGGGTCGCGGTAGTCGTAGACGACCAGAAGCGAAGCGTACAGGGCCTCCGTCGGTTTCACGCTCCCGTGAAGGATGAAGAGGTCTGCGTCTTCACCGCTCGCGGATTCGCCCTCCGTGAGCTTTGCGTACACCGCCGAAAAACTATAGCGTTTCGACCTGTAGCCGGCATGGATCCCATCGAAGGCGCGGGCCTGCTGCGTCCAGTTCACCGTACCGATTATGCGGTGGCCGTCGAAGGCGATCTCCTGTCGCCCCAGCTTCAGAAAACACATGTCATCGTACTTCATGAGCAGGTAGCCCTGGTGCAGGTCAAAGCCGTCGGCATCGAAGTCGCCGAGGGTGCTCGCCTCTTCTCCCCAGAGGCGTACATCCTGTACCTGAAAAAAGACTTCCGTGAAATCTTTGTAAAAGGCTTTCAGGCCCAGGCGCGCGCGGTGCGAGACGAACTCATTGTCCGTATCTTCGGCGAAATCCTTTGCCTCGTTGTACTCGAAACGCGGGCGGTACTGGAGGCTGAAGGCCAATCCAAAATCCCCGTCCGCGGACCGAAGCTGAAGGGGCGGCTCCCCGGCCGGCACGGACTTCACCATGCACAGGATGATCAGACAGGTCGCTGTGAACAATGAAAGGATTCTCTTTCGCATTTTCTCCTCCTTGGTCGTTCCGACAGGATTGATTATCCGGCCAATTAAAATAAATAAGTACCAATATGCCTGAATAAGTTTAAATGTCAAGGCCTACAGAAAAAGGGATTGTGGAAAATCCACAATCCCTTTTCATCAGATACACTCTTTATAGTATTGCCGGCCTGGACCTCAGTCTTTGGCGAACACTGTCGACAGGAAGCAGGGAGGTTCGACCGCGTAGATCTCAACCGGATCGCCGGGTGTCAGATCCTGCCCTTCCAATCCCGGGTAGTCCGGAGCATACCGCCTGATCTTGAAGACGGCGTTCGAGGGGCCGTACCCGTAGGGGAAGGACAAGAAGGGATCCCCCTGCTCAACGGGTCCGTCTTCCGTGACCGGACTGATGTACTCCCAGACCGTCTCCCCTTCCGGCGTCACCTCGAAGAGCATGCCGTCGGCGCCGGCACATATCAGGGTGTTTCCGTTGGGCATACGCTCGGCTCCGGATATGTTCTGGGAATAGAAATCGAAGGGATTCGGGGCCTGGTAGATCCATGTCGGCTCCTCAGGGCCGTATGCAGCGCCGGATTCGAGTTCATAGTCGCCGAACAGGTCCATGGGGGGCGTGATCTCCTCCACCGTGGAATAGGCGCCGTCCGGACGCTTCATCCCATTGTTGTAGATCAGGATGTTTCCCTCGCCGGGGTGTCCCGCCTCGATCCACTGGGCGTCGTGCTGGCCGAAGAGTTTCTGATCGGCCGTCCCGCCCCGGCCATAGGCCCGGGGATTGCCCCATCGGTAGAGAAGATCGCCGCCCATTCCGCTGCTTCCTCCGGTGTGGCCGGCGGCCTCTTCGGTGGTCGTGCTGTGGTCGATGATCCAGATCTCATTGAGCTCATGTATGCTCAGCACGATCTGATCCAGCTCTTCGTTGTAGTCGACCGAGTTGATGTGGTTCCAGTCCGCCTTGCCCTGGCTCGGCCCCCCTCCCATGGAATAATTGATGTCGATGAGCTCGGGGCTCTGGGACACGACGCCGTAGTTCGCCTTGGACGGATCGAAGTCCTGCACCAAGTGGTCCCAGACGTGCCACTCCCAGACGATCGTGCCGCTGCTCGTCCCCTGGGGCTCCACCTCGATGATGTGGTCCGGCCAGAGCTGGCCGTCGGAAATCATGGCCGGCTTGCGCCCAGCCGCTATGGCCTCCGCGCGGGACTTGTACTCCCAGGCGATCATGAGGACGTTGCCGTTGGGCATGGACTCGATGTCGTGGTGGGACATGTGCTCGGTGGTCGAGTACTCGAACTCCCAGACCACGGTTCCGTCCCAGGCGATCTCCTGTACGACCCCGCCCTGGCCCCCTCCGTGAAAGACCGGGTTCGCATCGGGCCCGGGGAAGCCGGTGCGCAGCAGGTTGCCGTTTTCGAGCAGGTAGGCCGCGTTCCCGGGCGTGTAGGCGCTGTCCCACGAGTGGACGACCAGGCCGTCGTTGTCGATCAGGTAGGTGGTCGTGTACTGTTGCGGGGCGAACAGAGTGTAGCCTTCGAAGGCATCCGGCTCGTTGATAAAGAGACCCACTGTCTGCTCCTCCTCCGTGGGGGCCGATTCATACGAATACTCCCAGACGACCTCCTGAGCGTCGGTCACTTCGATGACGCGCAGGTTCATCAGGTCCGCCACCAGGGTGTTCCCGTTGTCGAGCCGGTTGGCGTCGTAGGGCCAGTTCAGCGGTGACATGGTCCAGACCGTCTCCCCGGCCCGGTCGATCTCGATGACCCGGTTGTTCTGGGAATCACAGATCAGCACGTTCCCGCTGTCGAGCACGTCGGCGTCCCGCGGCCAATTCAGCGGGCCGTTGTATTCCCAGACGATCTCGCCCGAGGGATCGACCTCCACGATGCGGTCATTGTTGGAGTCGGCGATGATGGTGTTGCCGTCGGAGAGGCGGTCGGCGTTGTGGGGTCCGTTGAGGTGATAATCATCGGCCCCGGGCACTCCGGTCTCGCCGAATTGCCAGAGGATGTTCCCGGCCCGGTCGGTCTCGAAGGCCCGGTGGTTGTCCCGGTCGGTGATGAGGATGGTATCGCCCTGGAGGATGTTGGCGTCGTTCGGGTAGTCGAGGTGGGAGCCGTCGCTGAAGGTGATCTCATCGGAGGTCCAGAAGATGTTCCAGTCCGTGTCGAGCTCGAAGACCCGGTCGTTGCCGGTGTCGGAGATGATGATGTGGCCGTTGTCCTGGAGGTCGGCGCTGTGTGCCCAGCAGAGGCCCTCGTCGTAGACCCAGAGGGTTTTCCCGGTCTCGTCGACGGCAAGGACCTTGGATGACTCGCAGCCCTCCCAGTTCCCCCCGTCGGTGATGATGGTGGTGCCGTTGTCCATGCGGTCCACGTCGTGGGGGGAGTGGAGAGCTTCCGAAGGCATGCAGGCGGCCAGGGCGGCCGCGCAGAGCGTCAGGGCGAGGATAAGGTTGAGTCTTTGCATGGTTTTCTCCTTTCTTGTTTGTTTCGGCCTGCAGTGGAGCGTATCTCCATTGCCTACCTTTCCATCCTACACTCTATAATACACATGCAATGTAAGGGATTTATTTGGATGGAGGCGAAAATTGTAAATCTTTCGTAAACGTGATAAATTTTTTTCATGACTACAGACACCGCCAAAGAAAAGACCAAGATCCTGATCATCGACGACGACCAAAAACTCTGCCGCCTGGTGGTCGACTACCTCGAACCCTTCGGATACGAGGTGACCGCCGCCTACACCGGACCGGAGGGACTCCAAAAGGCGCTTCACGGGGATTTTCAGGCCATCATCCTTGACGTCATGCTCCCCGGCATGGACGGATTCGAAGTGCTCAAGATGCTCCGACGCGCCTCGGATGTCCCTGTGCTGATGCTCACGGCCCGCGGCGAGGAGACCGACCGCATCGTCGGGCTCGAGATGGGCGCTGACGACTACCTGCCCAAGACCTTTTCGACGAGGGAGCTCCTGGCCCGACTGCGGGCCGTCACGCGTCGCAGCTTTCAGACGGACCCGAAGTCGAAGGCCCCGGTCGAAACCCCCATCATCACCGGAGCCCTCCGGATCGATCCCGCCTCCCGCAACGCCTACCTGGACGGCGAGGAGCTGCAGCTGACGCCGGTGGAGTTCGACCTCCTGGTCTACCTGGCACGGGCGGCCGGACGGGTCCTCTCACGGGATTATCTGCTGGATGAAGTGGCCGGACGCGATTACGAGGTGTTCGACCGGTCGATCGACGTTCACATCTCCTCGCTGCGCCGCAAATTGAAAGACGACCCCAAGAGTCCCCGGTTCATCAAGACGGTCAGGAGCATGGGCTACATGTTTCTGGAGCAGCGCGAGGAGATCCCGTGAATCCAAGCGAACCCACCGATAAAGCCCCCGCCTTCTTCTTGTTGACTACTTAATACTTCTTCGGTGATAATCACTTAGTCAAGCTATTTGAGGAACTCTCCATTTGGGGTAGAGACATGAAACATACAAGAGAAGTAAAGATCATCCTTGGCTTTGTCATGCTTTTTCTCTTCAGCGGCCTCCTGCTCGGTCAGAAAGAGATCGACTCCCCTCCCATCTACATCTCCTTTCTGTGGCACATGCATCAGCCCATCTACTGGCCCTATGAGAGCATCGTCCAGACCGAAGGGAGCGGGGCCTACGGCTTCAGCGTCATCGACGTTCACCACCAGAGGAGCGGGCCCTACACGGACTGGCCCATCCATGCCGTGGAGAGCGGCATGTACGCCTCCAGCCCGACGCGGGATCACTTCGGGGTGCAGGTGAGCTTCTCGGGCTCCCTCATGGAGAACCTGGACAACCTCAAGGCGAGCGGAGACTGGAGCTTCGGCACGTGGGAGAGTCGCTGGAAGCAGGGCAGGGGATACTTCACCTCACTGGGGAATCCCCGCATCGACATGGTGGCCTTCGGGTATCACCACCCCATCATGCCCCTGATCGACGCCTTCGACCTGGGCCTCCAGATCGAGGACCACAGGCAGACCTTCTGTGAGAACTTCGGATGCTCCGTCCCTTACTCCCGGGGCATGTTTCCCCCGGAGAACGGCTTCGGCCCGGAGGCGATTCCGGCGATCGCGGCCCAGGGCGTGGAGTGGATCATGGTGGACAACTTCCACCTGCAGCGGGCCTGCCAGGGGTACCCGTGGAACACGGGCGGGGGCGTGTCGGAGCCGAATCCGGCGGACCAGATCAATCCCGATCCCGGCGACTGGCTCTCCCTGATGGACCTGTGGGCGGGCACCCAGGTCTCAGCCCAATGGAGCTATCAGCCTCACTGGGCCGAGTACGTGGACCCCCAGACCGGCCAGGCCCAGAGGATCATCGTCGTGCCCGCGGCCCGGTACATGGGAAACGAGGACGGCCGCGGCGGGTTCGGGGCGCTCCAGTACGACAAGGTGATGAGCCAGCTCGAGCCCTACAACACCGACCCCGACCACCCCATCCTCATCCTCCTACACCACGACGGCGACAATCACGGGGCCGGCAGCGAGAGCTACTACCATCACAACTTCGATAATTTTGTGAGCTGGCTCCAGAGCAATCCCAGCCGCTTCGTCTGCACGACCATAGAGGATTATCTGGAGATGTTTCCCCCGGACCCGGCCGACGTGATTCACTTCGAGGACGGGAGCTGGGCCGGCGCCGATTCCGGTGATCCCGAGTACAAGAAATGGCTCGGAGATCCCGGCTCGGGCGGGTACAGCAGCGATCGAACATCCTGGGCCTCCCTCGTGGCGGCCGGGAACCGGGTCCGGACGGCCGAGGCGATCAACCCCTACAGCGCCCACACACAGCAGGCGTGGCACTACCTGCTCAACGGACAGACGAGCTGCTACTTTTACTGGGACGGGCAGAACCCCTGGGACAGCCACCCCACGAGGGCGGCCAACATGGCCGCCGGCGAGGCGGACTGGGTGATCGGCTCCGGCCCGGACACGGTGGGCCCGACCCTTTTCCCACCGCAGCGGGAGCCCTACAATCCAGGCGGCCTGGAGTGGGGGCAGGAGCAGCCCTCGGCCTTCACGGTCTGGACCCTGGCCTACGACCTGGCCGGCGTGACTGACTGCACCCTCTATTACCGAGTGGACGGCGACGGCGCCAATCCCCTCGACTCCCACGACAACGAGACCTACGCGGGCGGCCCCGAAGTTGGGAGCTGGGTGGGCGTGCCCATGGCCGCCCAGGACCTTCCTCCGGCACAGACCAGCCCAATGCCGACCTACCGGGCGCGACTGTATGAAGGTCAGATCGAAGGACAGGAAGAGGTGCTCCTGGACTACTATGTGGAGGCCCATGACGGCCAGGGGAATGTGTCCCGGACCGCCATCAAGCACGTGTACGTGGGCGTGGGGAGCGGAACGTCCGAGAACCCGGCGGTCATGTGGAGCCCGGAGAACCCCGAGGCCGGGGGCAGGCTGGCCATCTACTACGATCCGGTGGCCGGGGCCCTGCCGGACGATACGAACCCCGTATACATCCACATCGGACACAGCGGCTGGCAGGGGATCCTCTCGCCCGATCCGGAGATGGGCCGCTGCCCCTTGTTCGATCATTTCACGCCAAAGTTTCCCGGCCTCACCCTTCCCGCCGGGAACGACGTGGCGGGCATTGTCCGCATATTCAAGGACATGCCTCTCTTCAAGCCCCGGTCGGAGCAGCCCGGCCTTCCCTACGGAGGGCCCGGCGGACCCGGCGGCCTGCAGGAGGTCATCACACCCATTACGGACGTGATACAAATCCCCCCTTCCTCCTACTGGTTGTATCAGTTCGACATCCCGGCATACGCCACGAGCATCGATTTCGTCTTCACCGACGGCATGGGCCACTGGGACAACAACGAGGGCAGAGACTGGATCGTGCCGTGCGGGGGCGGGCGAAACTAGATTGCAGGAAATCCAATTTATTCCGTCGGAAAAGATTTAACGCAAAGGCGCCAAGGCGCAAAGAGAAGATAAACCAAAAGGAATATGGAAAAAGTTATGGATGTTGCGAGCGAAGCAACGAAGCAACCCCTTGGGCTCACTTTGCCAATGGGCTCGGGGGATTGCTTCGGGGCTTTGCCCCTCGCAACGTCCCTTAATTGAATCCATTTATTAACAACCCTTTGCGTCTTAGCGTCTTAGCGTCTTAGCGTTAAAATTCTGAGAGCCAAAGTCCGCCCGAAGGGCGATAAGTTTAGTGACTGCATCGGGCTCTCACGGCGCGACCGAGCTGCAATCAAAACTCATCACTCATCTCCACCCTTATTTTAAGCACAGCTCGCAGCGGTATCATCCTCCCGGATGTAACGCTCATCTCTTTTTCCCTGTCAAATAGATAGTAGCGAGCAAGATCGATCGGCGTGTCCGCGTAGGCCGGAACGGCCCCTCCCCGGCGGGCCCGACGAATCGGCGAAACCAAAGGAGGTCGGAGATGAGCCACGCGATTGGAAGACACAAGGAAGTAAATGCAAAAAGAGGCCAGAACAGGAATGTCCCCGTCAGGGACGCTTTCGGGATCCTTGTCGTCATGATGGTGATTGCTTTCCTGTGGTCCTTCGCGGCCGCCGCCCACGGTGCCGCCGGTCCCGGCTTCTCGGGTCCCGGCGACGCGGTCCCCGGCGCCATGCCCGGCATGGGGTCGCACAGCTACGGCGGCTGGGATCTGCCCTGCACGAAGACCTATGTCGACGGCAGGATTATCCAGTCCTCCTCTTGTGGTGATTGCTGTGATTTCGACGAGTACGAGGCGGACTCCGGCGGCTGCCTCTATACGTGCAGCTGCGACTACTCCGAGGAGCGGACTCGGACCGTCGTGGACGACACCTACGAGTACCGGGTCCGGGGCGTGCCGGTGCTGTTCCAGTTCGACGCCAAGCCCTGGAAGGCCGACTTCTACCCGATCGGCTGCGCCGCGGTCGCCGCGACCGAGCTCATGCTCTGGTACTACGGCCGCGGCTGGGTGGACCTCGCCATGGGCTATGAGAACGGCTCCGGCGAAGTCGACTGGGAGACCATGGTCGGGGAGATGGCCGGCTACGTGGACACCATGTTCTTCAAGGACGCCGGCGCGGTCTTTCCCTTGGACTTCCAGCCGGGGGTCGAGGACTTCATCGCCGACTCGGGCTACACGGCGAACGTCACCCACTACGACTTTGAAGAGGACGAGGCGGACGAGCGGTTCGTGCACATCAAGAGCAGCATCCTCGACGGCCGGCCGGTCATCCTGGGGTTCGATTCGGACCTGGAGCGGGGCGGCCTCGGCAGCGCCATGGGGGACGACTGTGGATGGATCGACCACTACGCCCTGATCGTCGGCTTCGACGATACGGTCGACCCGCCCCTGATCTATGTGAACCAGGGCTGGGGCACCCAGAGCGACGGCACCGTGCAAGACACGGAGTACGAGTGGGTCATCGGCGACGGCAATGTGCACCTCTGGTTCGTCCAGTTCACGGCGAGCGAAAAGAGCACCACCGACGAGGTCTGCCCCGCCGACGAGTGGTCGACCCTGTTCGACCAGCTGGAGATCGACGGCGAGTTCATCGGCGCCACGGAGATCGACACCAGCTATGGAAGCTACCCGGTCTACAGCCGGCTCATCTCCGGATCCACCTGCGACGTGATCGGCGGCGATGTGACCCACGAGGAGGAGTACACCTACGAGTGGACGGAGACGGAGAGCTGCGCGAACCGGTACAACCTCTACGACGATGCCATCGACGGCTCGCTGCCCGGGGATGACGATCTTCCCGGCGGCGACATTCCGGAGTGGCTCTATGAGTAAGTGAATCGAATCGAAGCTGCGTCTGGGAACAAGACCGGACGCAGCTTCTCCTCCTGATCCACCCACCACCCCTCTCCCGGGGGACTTGAAAAAGCCTTCATTTAGAGGCAGAATCCGTTCCCGGACCTCAAGGAAGGGATTCGTTTGTTGCCTCGGTCGATCACCATACGCAGAGCATCCGGCTTCTGTTTCATCCTTGCACTGTTCTATTTCACGCAGGTTTACCCCTTCGTTCACTTTCACCACCAGCATGACGAGGATGGACACCGGCTGGCCGTCAGTCTTCATTCGGTTTACCTTCACCCCGAGAATCATGCCGATCACCACTGCGGCGAGCCCGTCCCCGGAGGGGGGGACCTCTCTTTTCACACCGACGATCACCGGCACGGCGGAAAAGACCACATCGTGGTCGACTGGACGTGCACGAAGCCGAAGAGAGGGAGCGCACAGCCGGTCCAGCCCGACGTGATCGCGCCGGCAACGGTTATCGCCATGGCGATTCCGGGGCTGGACCCTGCTCCGGTTCAATCCAGATCGCGTCCCCCTCCTCTGAAATGTCCCTCCTCTCTTGAAGTCTCCAGGGCACCCCCCGGTATTTCCTGAAAATTCTGCACCTCTCTCTTTCAGTACACAAAAGCAAGATAAAAACAGGACATGACACTCCTCGAGGAGTTTCGTTGTGTCTCAAAGTATTGCGTGGTCCGTCTGCGGCCGCAGCACCCGGCTTTTTCGAATAGGCCAGGGGAGGACGAAATGGGATTGCGAGTATTGCTAGTGTTGATTGTTGGATTTGGAGCCCCCGGGGCATGGCTGTCGGGTGCTGCTTGGGGTGGTACGCACGATCATGAAGGAGGTCATGACCATGGGCATGGCCATGGCGGTGATGCCATCCGGATCACGATGTGGGACGAGCGCTTCGAGGTGTTTGCCGAACACCCTCCGATCGTGGCCGGAACACCCACAGAGTTCGTGGTGCATTTGACGCGCTTGGCGGATGGTGCACCTCGCACCGGCGGGCCGCTGACATTCCGCTGCGAGCCAGAACATGGCGCTGCGGAGATCCTTCGAGCCATCGATTCGGGAGATGGTGGCCACCAACACGGAGAGCACGACCACGGGGACCACGATCATGGGGAGCACGACCACAACGGGGACCACGATCACGGGGATCACGAAACGTACGTGGCGATGAACGAGGCGAATCTCGACCGTTACGGCATCGAGCTGGTTTCCGCCGCCCCGGGACATGTCCGATCCGAGATTGAATTGCCGGGCGAGATCGCACTCAACGGCCACAGGACCGCACAGATCGTCGCGCGCATCCCCGGAATGGTCGGAGAGCTCAACGTGGCACTGGGCGATGAAGTACGCGCAGGTCAGGTGGTGGCCGTACTCATAAGCCGCGAGCTCGCCGACGCAAAGGCGGACTACCTGGCGGCCATGCAGCGCGAGGAGCTCGCCGCCGCCGGATTCGCGCGCGAGGAGCGACTCCGGGCGGATAGGATTACCTCGGAGCGAGAGTTCATAGAGGCTCGCCATGGCTACAGTGAGGCCCGGATTCTCACTTGCTCGGCCGAACAGAAGCTGGTCGCCATGGGGATCAGCGAGGAGCAGATCCGCGGGTTGCCGGAGGAGCCCAACCGCTTGCTGACGCACTTCGAAATCCGGGCGCCCTTTGCCGGCTCCATCATCGAGCGCAACGCTCAGCGCGGAGAAATGGTTGCCGAGGACACGGCGATCTTCAAGGTCGCCGATCTGCGCACAGTCTGGCTCGACCTCCACGTACCGGATCGAGAGCTGCAAAGTATTTGTACCGGTCAGAGCGTGACGCTGCTGGAACCCACCGAGCTGCGCGGCCTCCGCGGGAACGTCGAGTACGTCCACCCGATCGTGGATGGGCGAAGTCGGACCGTGCTGGTGCGCGTTACGCTTTCCAATCCCGAGGGCTTGCTGCGTCCCGGCCAGTTTGTGACCGCGCGCGTGGCCGCCCAAGAGGTGACCGCTCCGGTCGTCATTCCCCGCGAGGCGATCCAATACCTGAATGACGTGCCGGTGGTGTTTGTGCGTGATGGCTGCAAGTTCGTCGCGCGGGAGGTCGCTCTGGGTGGTTCGACATCGAACAGGGTTGCGGTGACATCCGGTTTGAGCCCCGGTGAGCAAGTGGCCGCGGGCAACAGCTTCCTGCTCAAATCGGAGGTCGAGAAGCGCTCGGCCGGGGATATAGGCCACGGTCATCCGCATTAGAGAATTGAGACGAGTCAATAGTCCTGACGATCCGACCATGAGGAGTTGAGAAACAATGATCACCCACATCGTACGATTCGCCCTGAGGTATCGGTTTTTGGTCCTGCTGCTCTTTCTCACGGTGTGCGTCTGCGGGTTCTACGCGGTTTCGAACATGCCGATCGACGCCTTCCCCGACATCAGCCCCAACCTGGTGCAGGTCTTCGCGGAGCTCGAGGGCACCGCGGCCGAAGAGGTGGAGCAGCTCGTTTCCCGCCCCGTCGAGGTCGCCATGATGGGGATCCCGGGGGTCGAGAAGATTCGCTCGATTTCGTCGCACGGCCTCTCCACGGTAAACATCTATTTCGAGGAAGATGTCGACATCTATCTGGCGCATCAGCTCGTTGCCGAACGAATGCGTCATGCCGAAGAAGAGATCCCCGAGGGACTCGAGATGCATCATGGGCTCGAGAAAGGGCCGATCGTGAGCGGCATGGGCAAGATTCTGGCCTACTACCTGGAAGGCGAGGGCTACAGCACGACTGAGCTGCGCACGCTGCAGGACTGGGTCGTCAAGCGTAACATCCAGGGTGTTCCCGGAGTGGCGGACGTAATCAGCCAGGGAGGTCATGTGCGCCAGTACCAGGTGCGCGTCTCACCGGCCGGGTTGCTGCGGTACGATTTGACGATCGAGGATGTCACGGATGCTCTGCGCGCAAACAACCTCAACCTGGGGGCCGGCCTGCACGAGCGCGGCTCCGAGGAGCTCATGGTCCGCAGCCTGGGGCTCCTGGAGAGCGTCGAGGACATCGAGCAGGTGGTGATCGCGGCCCCCGACGGCAGGCCCATCTACATCCGGGACGTGGCCACGGTGGAGCTCGGCAAAGCCTTCCGCCGAGGCGTCGCCTCTATGGACGGCGAACGCGAGGTCGTGATCGGAAACGTCTACAAGCTTCACGGCGCCAATTCATTCGCGGTGATCTCGCGCCTGAAGGATCGCATTGCCGAAATGGAGGAGACGCTTCCCGAAGGCGTACGCGTCGTTCCCTTCTATGACCAGTCGATGCTTGTCCGCAACAGTATCGACACGGTCCGCCGGGCGCTCACGCTGGGTCTGATCCTGGTCTGTCTGATCTCCTTCGCCTTCCTCGGGAACCTGCGCAACGCGCTCATCGTGGTGCTGTCACTGCCGTTTTCGATGCTCCTGACTTTCGTCATCATGAGGCGCAATGGGATACCCGGGGATCTGATCTCCTTCGGGGGCGTGGCGATCGCGCTGGGAATGATCGTCGATGCCACGATCGTCATGGTCGAGAAGATCCAGGCCGATACGGATGCGCAAGGAGTCAATCGTCCTCGCGCCGACGCGATTCTCGCCGCGGCCCGGGAGGTGGGGCAGCCGATCTTCTTTGCCGTGAGCATTATCGTGATCGTCTTCGTTCCGATCTTCACCCTGGGCGGGATCGAGGGGAAGATGTTTCGCCCGCTCGCCTTTGCGGTGACGGCGACCATGGCCGGTTCCCTGATCTATGCGCTGGCCGTGGCCCCGGTGCTGGCGAGCCTGCCCCGGCGTCGGCGGGCGACCCGGGGGCCTTCGCGATCGAGTGCCCGGCTGCATGCCGGTTACGAGCGAATCCTCCTGAGGATCTTGCCCCTGTCGCGCTGGCTCCTGATCGCCGTTCTCGCACTAATGGTCGGCGGCGTCGTGATCTACACGCGTCTCGGGAAGGAGTTCGTACCGACGCTGCAGGAGGGGACCATCAACGTTCTCGCACACATGAATCCGAACATCTCCCTGGCCGAGATCAGTCGCATCGCGAGCGACCTGGAGGGCCGGATCCTGGAGGTGACCGGGGTCGATTTCGTGCTCTCCGAGATCGGCTACGGGGAAATCAGCCCCCACATACATCACACGAACTATGCATGCATCACCGTCGGACTGGATCAGAAGCGCGGCTGGTTTACTCCGAACAGGCAAGGGCAGATTGTCGCCACTCTGGCTGATCGCATCAGAGACTACCCGGGGGTCTCGATCAGCTTCTCCCAGCCGATCCAACATGAGCTGGATGCACTTGTCGCCGGGGCCGGAGCCACGGTGGTGGCCAAACTCTTCGGTCCGGATATCGATGTGCTGTGCGAGAAGGCCGCCGAGATCGAGAACGCCCTGGCGCACGTCCGGGGCGTGGCCGACCTCCGGACCGAGCAGTTCAGCGGACAGACCCAGGTGCAGATCGAGCTCGACGACGCGGCGATTGCGCGCCACGGGCTCAGCAAGCGCGACGTCCAGCTTCTGATTCACGACGGGCTGGGCGGCGAGATCGTCGGGCAGATCTTCGAGGGACAGCGCGCCTTCACGATCGACGTCCGATTCGAAGAAGAGGTCCGAAGCGATCTGGGGCGGATCGAGAACCTGCGCGTCCGCACGCCCGCGGGATACACCGTTCCGGTCGGCGAGCTGGCCGCGTTGCGCACGGTGACCGGGCTGCGGCAGATCAGCCGTGAGGAAACGAGGCGATTCGTCTCCGTCCTGTGCAATGTGCGCGGTCGCGATGCCGGGGGATTCGTCGAGGATGCACAAGACGTGATCGCGGAGACGGTCGCGCTGCCGCCAGGCTATCGGCTCGCGTGGGGCGGGCAGTTCGAGCTGCAGCAACGTGCCGAGCGACGATTAGCATGGATTGTGCCCGTGACGCTCTTCGCGGTTCTGGTCATGATCTACGGCCTCTTCAAATTGGTGCGGAGTGTATTGCTGATCATGGGCAACATCCCACTGGCGCTCGTGGGCGGCGTCTTCGCGCTGGCCCTGTTCGGCGAAAATGTGAGCGTCCCTTCGTCGATCGGCTTCATCGCCCTCTTCGGAATAGCCCTGACCAATGGGTTGATTCTCGTCGCGCGTTTCGAGTTCCTGCGGAGCGCGGGCTCGGAACTGGACGAGGCGGTCGTCCAGGGGGCCGTGTCCCGGCTGCGCCCGGTACTGATGACGGCGGCAACCACTGCGCTCGGATTGCTGCCGCTGGCCATCAGCACCGGGATGGGCTCGGAGGTGCAGCGGCCGCTCGCGATCGTGGTGATCGGGGGCCTGGTCTCTTCAACGCTGCTCACGCTGTTCGTTCTGCCGACGTTCTACGGGCACTTCGCGAGGGGGGGCTGTTCGGGCAGAGGAGAGAGGCAGCCCAAGTTCACATGAGGTACGCTAGACTTTGGGTGAAACGTACCTTGATTGCAGGAAATCCAATTTTTCGCTCTTTCCAGTGGACTTATTGTAATAAGTCGTAGCGCCGGCATCTTGCCGGCATACCGGTTTGTCGGGATTCTATTTCAGAATCGCTATCGGGATCGCTATCGCTATCGAACGATGAGAAAAGACGATAGCGATAGCGATACCGATGCCGATGAAAGTCCGCCCGAAGGGCGATAATTCAATTCAATAGGAAATCCAATATTTGACTTGTTTCTGTCTGATTTGTCGTGAATAGG
>CAZFWM010000044.1:0-32715 GCA_964522545.1 uncultured Thermodesulfobacteriota bacterium | reverse complement strand
CTCCACCCGAGAGCCTCCCCCGCCCCTCACTCCGGACTTTGTCCGAGGCCCTGCGGAACTGTAGGCCTCTTATTGCTGAAATTTCGCTGATATGATATTCTATATCGTGGTGATGACATCTATTTTATGGAAAGTAGAGAGATGAAGAGAAGACATACAAGTATCCTGCTTATCCTCTCTGTGGCACTTCTGCTCAACTGCGACGACCAGGTGCCTTGGCTCGAGTTTCCCGCTGACCTGGTCTCCCGGCACTACAAGATCGGAAACGTGGCGAGCGGAGAGGACCCCACGGACCCCGAGGCATTCGTGGCGTCCTTCGGCATCATAGAGGGCCTCTCTCAGGGCGGGAGCGGCGATGTGGCTATTGTGACCGTCCCTGTGTGGGTCAACTGGGACGGCTATGTCACCGAGGAGGTGAGCAACCTCTGTGCAACGCTGCGGAACTACGATGTGGAGATCCACTTCCAGGTGGATCCCCTGCCCCACCGGTACTATCTGGGGGGGCAGGACCCGCCGCCTCCCGGATCGAGCTTTGCGGTTCCGGCCGTCCGGCAGGCGTTCAGGGATTACGTGCTTGACGCGATCACCCGGATCGATCCCGAATACATTACGCTCGGCGTTGAGATCAATATGTACTATCACGATTTTGGAATGGAGGATTTCGTCCACCTCAACTCCCTGATCAACCAGACGGCGGACATCATCCGGTGGGTTTCACCGGAGACCAAGATCTTGACCACCTTCCAGTGGGAGCACATTTTCCTCTATGTCCCGGCCGGCGGTTGGGAGCCCATCGATGCCTTTGAATGGAACGTGGACATTATCGGCCTCTCCACGTTTCCCATGGGTTTCTTGATGGTTTTGGATCCATCGAAGCTGCCGGAGAACTATTACACCCAGATATTCGACCACCTTCCACCGAACATGACCCCTGAAACCCTCACACTGGCTTTTGCCGAGCTCGGTTTCCCCAGCAAACTGGAGGCGGGAGGACCGATGATCCAGGATGGCTCTGAAAAGCATCAGAACAACGGGATCGTGACCTTTATCCAGCATCATGCCACAAAGTTCGAGCGTGTCGAGTTCGTCAACTACTGGTATCTCCACGACAACTCTACTTTCGTGGGCATGGCATCCCTCGGCCTGATCGAAAGCACCACCACGCCCGGCGGCACCCCGGGCAGAGAGAAGCCCGCCTATTTTGTTTGGGAGCAGCTCGGCCAGCTCCCTTACATTCCATAATTTTCTGAAGAAACTAGAAGTAAGGCTTCAGCCTTCGGTAGGTCTCGATGAGGTGCTCGTTGACTACGCGTACTTCGGCAAGGATCGCCATGAAGTTGTGGTCCCCGTTCCAGCGGGGTACGATGTGGACGTGCAGATGGTCTTCTACGCCGGCGCCGGCCACTCTTCCCTGGTTGATCCCGATGTTCAGACCGTCCGGTTTGAGTGCGGATTTCAGGGCGGAGACGGACCGGGCAACCATGGAGAAGAGAGAGGCTGATTCTTCCCCGGTGAGATCCTCGATCAGGGCTGTATGGCGGGTGGGAGCGATGAGGAGGTGACCGTTGGTGTAAGGGTAGCGGTTCATTATCACGAGCGTTTCGCTGCTCCTCAGGAGAATGAGCCGCTCTTCATCATCGTCTCGGGGCGGGCAGAATATGCAACCGGGCTCTCCCTCGGATTCCACGGCCTCCAGGATGTATTCCATCCGCCAGGGCGCCCAGATCTGCTTCATGATTCCATCACTCCTGCTCCGTCTCCAGGCCGCCGCCGCACTGGATCCGGTCGCCGAGGGCCTTGCCCACTTTGAACAGGATGGCCCGTCTGGCCAGAATGAATACTTGCTCTCCGGTCTTGGGGTTCTTTCCTTCCCGGGCGTGGTGCCTTCGGATCTTGAAGGAGCCGAATCCCCGGATTTCGACCTTCTCTCCCCGAATGAAAGACTGGGTCATGGCATCGAAGAGGGTATCTACGGCGATGCGCACATCTCGATCAGAAAGATGCCGCATGCGCTGCCCCAGACGTGTGACCAATTCAGATCGCGTCATGGTAACCTAATTCTGCAAAGCCGTAACCAAATTAGCTCAACACGGCAAAGCAAATTCGAAATGGAGTCCTAAGTCGATAGTCAACAGTTCATAGTCAAGAGTTACATACTTCTCTTTCAACTGTCGACTGTAAACTGTAAACTTTGTCGGCCGATTGACATTGAGCCCACATCTACGCAAGCCGCGGAGATGTCTCGATGAAATGCATTACCTTTGTGCTTCAGTATCGTACCTCGATCCTCTCCCTGACGAGGGCGTCAGTCAGCCTGGATACAAGGCTTTCGGAGAGAATGTCCCAGATCCTGAATCGCTTGCGCTCAGGGTAGACGACCTTTGGCTTGCCCTGTATCCCGGCCATCTCGGCGGCCGTGTCGACCGCATCTTCAAAGTTGCCCAGCGCGTCGACCAGGCCGAGCGAACATGCCTGGTCGCCTGAAAAAAAACGACCGTCGGAAAACTCGAGCACCTTGGATTCCTCGATGCTCCGTCCTTCGACTACGGCCTGTATGAACTGTGCGTGGATGCGATCGATGACTCCCTGGATGATGGCGCGCTCCTCATCCGTCATCTCACGGGTCGGTGAGCCGATGTCCTTGAATTTTCCGCTCTTGAGTACAACGCTGTTGAGGCCGATCTTTTCGAGGAGGTCCCGGTAGTTCGCTATCTGAAAGATTACGCCGATGCTGCCGGTGATGGTGCCGGGGTTCGCAAAAATCTTGTTCGCGGCACAGGCAATGTAGTAACCTCCGGAGGCGGCCACATTTCCCATGGAGGCGACGACGACTTTCTCGGCCGAGACCTTGCGCACTTCCTCGTAGATCTCTTGGGACGGGACTACACTTCCTCCGGGCGAATCGATTCGGATGACAATGGCCCCGATATCCCTGCGGTCTGCGAAACGGTGCAGTTGATCCACGATCGCGTGGGAGTCGGCGATGAATCCGCTTATGGGGAGAACGGCGACCTTCTCTCGGGCCGAGAATGCGGATGGAGCGGCCCGCCAATTCCACTTGTTGAGAATAAAAATAAGCAACAGGGAAAATAGCGCCAGCGATCCGATAAAGAGAAAGGCGGACAGGATAGGATGCTGCTTCATGGCGCTCAACTATGGGTGGTCATAATTGGAAGCTCTGTCATTCTGAGGAGCGAAGCGACGAAGAATCCATCTCCCGGCTTCACGCGAGGCACGGATCCTTCGGCTTCGCCTCAGGATGACAGTACACGTGTGGTAACGAAGTGGTACACCGATCACTTATTCTTTGCCGCTCTCGTCTCCGGCCTCCTCTTCGACATCCGGAGCCTGGGATTCGGCGTCTGAAGGCGTCTCTGCCTCAACCTCAACCTCCTCCAACTTTTCCTCTTCAGCAGCGACCTCTTCAACAGGGGCCTCTTCAACAGGGGCCTCTTCGGCTGCTGCCTCTTCAACGGGGGTCTCATCGGCTGCGGCCTCTTCAGCGTCCCCTTCCTCCGGCTCCTCGGGCGGAGCTTCTTCATCCGCCGCCTCCACCGGAGCGGCTTCGGCATCAACCTCTTTATCCGGCTCCTCCTCGATGTCGGCCCCCATGGATGTCACCAAATCCTTCTCCTTGAGGATATCGCCCAGAGTCGTACCATCCCCTTCCTGACGTGCAAGAAAGGCGTCCATTTCGGCCTTCTCCGCGCTCTTCTCGAACGCCCGGATGCTGAGTCCGATCCTTCGCTCTTCGCGGTCGATGCTGATGATCTCGGTGGTCATCTGATCGCCTATCTTGGCGAACCTATGAATGTCATCCACTTTGTCCTGGCTGATCTCGCTGATGTGGACAAGCCCTTCGATGCCTGTCTCGAATTCGATGAACAGGCCGAAGTCGGTGACATTGGTCACCGAGCCGGTCACGTGGTCGCCCGGCTTGTACTTTGCCGGGATCTCCGCCCACGGGTCATTCTCGAGCTGCTTTATGCCGAGGGAGAAGCGCTCGTTCTCGACGTCTACGTTGAGCACCATCGCCTCGACCTCCTGGCCCTTCTTGTAGAGCTCACTGGGATGCTTGATCCGCTGCTTCCAGGATAGGTCGGAGATGTGAACGAGGCCGTCGATCCCCTCCTCGATACCGATGAAGATCCCGAAATCGGTGATATTCCGAATCTTTCCGCTCACCAGCTTCCCTACCGGGTACTTCTCTTTTACGACCTCCCAAGGATTCGGGGCAGTCTGCTTCAGCCCGAGGGAGATACGCTGGTTGCTCATGTCGACGTTGAGGACCATGGCGGTCACCTCGTCGTTGAGCTTGACCACCTGGGAGGGGTGCTTGATCTTCTTGGTCCAGGACATCTCCGAGATGTGGATCAGTCCCTCTACCCCTTCTTCGAGCTCGACAAATGCGCCGTAATCGGTGAGGCTGACAATGCGGCCCTGCACAACGGTGCCGATCGGGTATTTGTCCTCCACCAGCGACCAGGGATCCGGCTTGGTCTGCTTGAGCCCCAGCGAAACCCGCTCCCGTTCGCGGTCGTATTTCAATACCTTTACATGGATCCTGTCTCCGACGTTGAGGATATCCTTCGGGTCGCTCACCCTGCCCCAGGACATGTCCGTGATGTGAAGGAGGCCGTCTATGCCGCCGAGATCGATGAATGCTCCATAGTTGGTGACGTTCTTGACGATCCCCTCCATGATGATGCCGTCCTCGAGGACATCCAGGGTCTTTTTCCGGAGTTCTTCGCGCTCTGTCTCGAGAAGGACCCTGCGGGAGAGGACCACGTTGCCCCTTTTCTTGTTGAACTTGAGAATCTTGAAGTGGAACCGTTCCCCCACCATGCGCTCGAGGTTGCGGATCGGGCGGAGGTCGACCTGTGAGCCGGGCAGAAAGGCCGGCACCCCGATATCGACGGAGAGACCGCCCTTGATCTTCTGAACGATCTTTCCCTCGATCACGCCATCGTCCTTATAGACGCGGCTGATCTCCTCCCAGATCTTGAGCTGATCTGCCTTCTCCTTTGACAGGACAACAAGCCCGTCCTCGTCCTCACTGTCTTCAAAAAGCACTTCGACCTTATCGCCCGTCTGGACATTGACTTTGCCTTCGCCGTCCCGGAACTCATCGATCGGGATCTGTCCTTCGGACTTATATCCTATATCCACCACCACGAAATCCGAGTGGGTGGCTATAATTGTTCCCTTGACAACCTCGCCGATTTCGAGCTTCTCCATACTCCGCTCGAACATGGTCTTAAAATCTTCCTCTTCTTCGCTCGGCGGGGGCTCTTCGGCATCCGGCTGGGATGGCTGTGCCGGTTCGGCTTCCTCTCCGTCGGCCGGCAGAGGGGCCGCTTCGATCTCCCCCGGTGAGACGACCTCCTCTCCCCCTTTTGAGTTATCGCCCTCATCGGACACGGGAGCTTCCGGAATCACTTCGTCTGTTTTTGTTGCTTGCTCGACGGCTTCGTCGAGACGCTCCTGGGGACTGGCGTCCTCAGGAGGATTGATGGTTTGATCACTGTCTCTCATTAACGTCTTCCCCTTATTGTGTCGACCATGAGATCGACCACGGCCTCCTGATCGATTTGCGTCGTATCGACCAGAATGGCATCGTGGGCGCGGCGGAGCGGCGCCACGGCCCGTTGGCTGTCGTTTCGGTCCCTCCGTATAACATCCTCGAGAACTTGTTCGTACTCGACAAGCTCTCCACGGCTCGCCAGCTCGAGATGTCGACGCCTCGCGCGCTCTTCGGCGGAGGCATCGAGGAAGAACTTTACATCCGCATCCGGAAAGACCACCGTGCCGATATCACGCCCTTCCAGCACGGCGCCTCCGGAGCGCCCCATTTTCTGTTGCAGCTCGACCAGGCACTGCCTCACGAGTGGCTGTGCCGAGATGGTCGAAGCCAGAGCGCTTATCGCATGGTCGCGGATCGAATCGGTTACATCGTGCCCATCTAGGAATACCCGCATCCCGTCCGGACTCTGATGAAGTTCAATCTGCGCACTCCGGCATATTTTTGCGACCTTTTCAGAATCGGTTATATTAACATTTTTCCCTTGTACTTTGCAAGCGACTGCTCGGTACATTGCGCCCGTATCGATATATTTGTATCCCAGCCGCTTTGCCAGGAGGCGGGCGGCCGTGCTCTTTCCGGAGCCGGCCGGCCCGTCGATGGCGACGATAAGTTTCTTCTCACTCATCAAGGGGCCTCCAGAACGGATTTTACGACATCCAGGAATCCGGGAAACGAGATGTCGGCCCAATCGGCGCCCTCCACCTCCGTGGTGCCCTCTGCGACGTGACCGGCCACCAGGGCGGCCATGGCGATCCTGTGGTCCTTGGCCGCTTCAGCGCGGCCGCCGGAGAGCGACTCGTTCCCTTTGATCGTCATCCCGTCGGGATGCTCCTCTACCTCCGCGCCGAAGCTGTCGAGGAGATCCGCCGTGGCCTTGATTCGATCCGACTCTTTCACCCTCAGCTCGGTAGCGTCCCGGATCGTGGTGGGACCCTTTGCCCTTGCAGCGGCCACGGCGATGACGGGGAGCTCATCGATGGTCCTGGGAATTTCCTCGCCGCCAATGTCGGTCCCCCTCAGCTCGCTGGCCCGGACAGCGATGTCGGCGACAGGCTCTCCGGAGACCTCTCTCTCGTGGACCATCTCGATGTCCCCTCCCATCCTGCAAAGGACATCGATGACGCCGGTGCGAGTGGGATTGACTCCGACATTGCGGATCAGGAGTTCGGACCCGGGAAGCAGCAGGGCGAGGACGATGAAAAAGGCGGCCGCAGAGATGTCGCCCGGGACTTCGATGTCACCGGCGGTCGGACATCTCGGGCCCTCGAGTCGTATCCTGCCGTCGGAACAGTGTACCGGCGCATCGAGATGAGTCAGCATTCGCTCGGTATGGTCCCGGGACGCCGCGGGCTCCCGGATCGAGGTCTCTCCCTCCGCGGACAGGGCAGCGAGAAGTATGGCCGATTTGACCTGGGCACTCGCCACCGGGATGTCGTAGTGGATGGGTTTGAGCGTTTGTCCCGTCACGGCAAGGGGGGGGAGCTCTCCGCCCTTGCGGCCCTGGATCATGGCCCCCATCCGGCGAAGCGGTTCGACCACTCGACGCATGGGCCGGCGCCGGATCGACTCGTCCCCGGTGAGGACCGCAAACAGTGGGGCCCCGGCAAGGGCTCCGGTCATCAGGCGGATCGTGGTGCCCGAGTTGCCCACGTCGATCACTCCCGCGGGCTCCCTCAGGCCGACCCGGCCGCATCCGGAGATGATGATCTCATCGCCTGCGTGTCGCACCTTGGCTCCGAGCGACCGCACCGCCCTGGCCGTCCTGGACACATCCTTGCCGGGAGAAAGGTTTCGAATCCGGCTCTGTCCTTCGGCGATCGCACCCAGGATAAGTGATCTGTGGGAAATCGACTTGTCTCCCGGGATCCTGACCTCTCCCCGCAGGCGGCCGCCTCCCTCGATGATCGATCTTGTCACTTCATCGCCCCCTTGTTCAAGTGCCCGGCCCCCGGTCGGATACGGTCTCTCACTACCTTGGCCCTGGCAAAGAGCGCGTCGAGCTCCTCGGCCCGGCCCGCCTCCACCATCGCCTCGATCCGATCCAGGGCGCTCCTGTAGGTGCCCAGGGCCTTCTTTATCGATTCCCAGTTCGACAGGCAGATGTCTCTCCACATCTCGGGGGAGCTAGCGGCTATGCGGGTGAAGTCGGTGAGGCCGCCCGCCGAGTACTGCAGGACCCGGCCTTGCTCGTCCGTGTCGATTTCCTCGATAGTTGCAATGAGGGCATAGGCAACGATGTGGGGAAGATGGCTCACGGCCGCAAGGATCCGGTCGTGGTCGGATACCTGCAAGGTGATCACCTTTGATCCAACGGCTCTCCACAGGGCCCCGACTTTCTCCACCACCTCGGCGTCGGAGCGTTCGGTGGGGGTCAGTATGCAGAGAGCCCCTTCGAAAAGCTCGGGAAAAGCGGCCCCCGCGCCGGAGTGCTCGGTCCCTGCGATGGGGTGAGCGCCGATGAAGCGCGCCGGATCCGAGAGCAGCCGCTCCGCCTGCTCCACGACCCGGCCCTTTATGCTTCCCACGTCGGTGACTATGGCATCTGGCCTGAGCTCCGCGGTGATCTCACTCAGGAGGGCTTCGTAGGTCATCACGGGAGTGGCAAGCACCACCAGGTCTGCATCCCGCACACCTTCGGCCGCCTTCTGTGTGAAGGCATCCACAATGCCCAGGCGGGATGCGAGATCGAGGTTTTCTCTGCCCCTTCCCACGCCCACGACCCTGTTCACGACCCCGGCACGCCGGGCGGCGATGGCCAGGGAGGCACCGATGAGGCCCACGCCGATGACGGCCATGGTTTCGAAGCGGCACCCGGTATTATTCTCCATCACTCATTCCTATTATGAAACTCACACTTTCTGCCATACGAGATTGCTCGCGATTCAACCTTCTAGAATATCTGAATCTGAGTCTTTCTACCGGCTCTGCCGGGAGATAGGCTCAGATTCAGATCGTTCGCCCCACCGCCCCCGCAATGGTGCGCAGCTCCTCGATGAGCCGGGTGAACCGCTGGGGTTTCAGGGACTGGGAGCCGTCGCTCAGAGCCTCTTCGGGCCTGGGGTGAACCTCGATGAGGAGTCCGTCGGCGCCGGCAGCCACTGCGGCGCGCGCCATTGGCTCGACGAGGTCCCACCGGCCCACGCCGTGCGAAGGGTCGACGATGACGGGTAGATGGCTCAGGTTCTTGAGCAGGGGGACAGCGCTCAGGTCCAGCGTGTTTCGGGTGGAGTTCTCGAAGGTCCGGATACCCCGCTCGCAGAGAAGAATGTTTCGGTTGCCCCTGGAGAGGATGTACTCGGCGCTCATGAGCAGGTCCACCACTGTGGCGCTCATGCCGCGCTTTAGGAGGACCGGCTTGTCCGTGTCCCCCACCTCCGTGAGGAGCCTGAAGTTCTGCATGTTGCGCGCGCCGATCTGGATGACGTCGACGTACTTGCACACGAGCTCCGTATCCCTCGGGTCCATGAGCTCGCTCACGATCCTTATCCCGGTTCCTTCGGAGGCCTCGCGCATGAAGCGCAGCCCTTCCTCACCGAGGCCTTGGAAGCTGTACGGGGAGGTCCTCGGCTTGAAGGCCCCCCCTCTGAGAAATCCCACGCCTTCTTTGCTGAGCGCGGCGGCCGCTTCGACGATCATGGCGCGTGACTCGACTGCGCAAGGGCCTGCAATGAGCTGGATCTTCCGGCCCCCGAAGGTCTCGCCCTTGACCTCGACCTCAGTGTCGTCTGGGTGAAAGTCGCGGCCCACGAGCTTGTAAGGCTTCATGATCCTGACGACCTGCTCGACACAAGGTATCGAATCGATTGCCTGCTCTCCGAGTACCGAGCCATCCCCGATCACCCCGAGGATCGTCCTCTCCTTGCCCTGGGAGAGATGGATGCTCAGGCCGAGGGCCTCCAGTTTTTTCGTCAGGCGGTCTATCTCTTTCTGAGGTGCGCCCGGTTTTATGACGATGATCATAGGGATCCCTCTTTTGTGAACCGATCCAGCACGATCTTCATCGCCTGGACGAGCCGCTCGTTCTCGGCCTGCGTCCCGACCGAGATCCGGATGTGTCCGGGAAGGCCGTACGGCGCCAGGGGGCGCACGATCACGCCCTCGTTCAACAGCGCCTCGAAAAACATTTTCCCGTCGATCGGAAGGCCGACGAGGATGAAGTTGGCCCACGACGGGACCACCTCGAGATCCATGCCCGTAATGGCCTTTTCGAGATAATCAAGCCCCCTGCGGTTCTCCTCGCGGGATTTGCGCACGTGCTCCGTGTCGTCGAGGGCGGCTAAGGCCGCGACCTGGGCCAGGGAGTTGGCATTGAATGGGGGACGAATCCTGTTGACGTCCTCGATGATCTCGGCCGGGCCTATGGCATAGCCGATACGCAGGCCGGCGAGGCCGTAGATCTTGGAGAAGGTTCGCAGGGTGACAAGGTTGTCGCGGCCGGGCTGGTAGATGGTGGAGTCGGGATAGGCCGGGTCGTCTATGTACTCGAAGTAGGCCTCATCCACAATGATCAGGACGTCTGCGGGCACCCGGTCGATGAATCGCTCAAAGCTCTCCTTGCGGAACATGGTGCCCGTGGGATTGTTCGGGTTGGCAAGGTAGACGATCCGCGTTCTCTCGGTGAGCGCGTCGGCCATGGCGTCCAGATCGTGGGCGTACTGCTTGTGCGACACGATCCGCACCGTGCCGTTCACCGCCTGGACGATCTGGCGGTACATGACAAAAGCGAGATCGGAGACGATCGCCTCATCGCCGGTCTTCAGGAAGATCCGGGTCAACAGATCGATGAGCTCGTTGGACCCGGTGCCCAGAACGATCCGCTCGACCGGCAGATCGAGTTTTTCACTGAGCCTTCGCCTCAAATAGTAGCCTCCTCCGTCCGGGTATCTGTGGAGGTCGCCGAGGACCGCCTCCACGGCCCGAAGGGCAAGCGGTGAAGGACCGAGCGGGTTCTCGTTCGAGGCCAGCTTGACCGCCTCGGAGATGCCGAGCTCTCGCTCCACCTCCTCGACCGGCTTGCCGGCTTCATAGGGAAACATGGATCGAATGTTTTCGGGGGCGACTGGTTTCATGGTGAAAATTCTCCTTCCAATAAAATATTAAAACCGTCTCGAATAGGAGCCGAGCATTTTAACGAACAGACACCTTTGCTCGAGAGACATGATGGCCTTCTTTACAGGCTCATCAGAGTAGTGTCCCTCGATGTCCACAAAGAAGAAGTACTCGCCCGCCCGCCCCTTCAGCGGCCGCGACTCGATGCGGGTGAGGTTGACCCGGTGTTCGACAAAGGCCTGGAGCGACTCGTGGAGGGTGCCTACATCATCGGTCAGGGTCATCATGATCGAGGTCTTGTCGTTTCCGGTGGGGGCCATCTCGGTGGAGCCGATAACCAGGAATCGAGTAAATGGAATAGGGCTGCTCTCGATTCGCTTCTCGATGGTCTTCAGGTCGTACAGCTTGCCCGCCTCGTACCCGGCAATGGCGGCTCCGGTCGGGTCGGCGGCCGCCGCCTCGACCGCCCGGGCGCTGCTCTCGGCGTCCACGATCGGCACCCCGGCCAGATTGGCCTGAAGCCAGTCCCGGCACATGGCAAGGGTTTCGGGGTTTGAATAGACCTTCTTGACCTGTCCAATCTCCCCGGTTCGCGACATCAGATCGAGCGAAAGTTCCTGAAGGATCTCGGCGCATATCTTGAGCTTCGACTCAGCGAATATGTCGAGCGTGTGGGTGAGCACTCCCTCGATGGAGTGCTCGATCGGGACGACCCCATAATCGGCCCTGCCACGCTCCACCTCTTCGAAGACGTCGGGAATGTTCTTGTACGGGAGATGGAGGGCTGAGAAGCCGAAGTGGCGGAGTCCGGCGATATAGGTGAAGGTTCCCGGAGGGCCCAGGTAGGCGACCTTGAGCGGCTCTTCGAGCGAGAGGGAGGCCGATATGATCTCGCGGAAGACCGCTTTTATCCCATCGGCCGGGAAGGGTCCGGTGCTCTGGATGCTCAGGCGATCGTAGATCTCGCGCTCCCTCTGGGGCGCGTGGAAAGGGGCCTTGCGGCTCGACTTGATCTGTCCGATCCGCACGGCCAGCTCCGCCCGGCTGTTGAGTAGATCGAGGATCCGATCGTCGATCTTGTTGATCGCTTCCCGGACCTCGAGAAGAGCATCATCGTTCTTCATGGGACCGATCGCTTATACCCGCCGCGTTGATTAAAAGTTGAAGATAAACAATAGGGAAGAATAGCGTACTCTGTTTTAAAAATCAACGTTGTCACTGGCTTTTGCGGTCGGAGTCGAGGAACGATGCGAAGCGACGCGCTGCGGCCTCTGCTTCGATCGGTGTACCCTGCCAGTCGACCTCCGGCATGCCCCGGAACCATGTCATCTGGCGCTTTGCATAGCGCCGGGTCTCCTTTTTGATCTCCACCACGGCCTCGTCGAGCGTGCAGCGGCCCCGGAGGCGATCCAGGAGACGCTCATAACCGAGGCCCTTCAGCCCGGGTGACTCTTCGTCGTATCCTCTGTCGAGAAGAACTCGAACCTCTTCGATCCATCCGGCACGGATCATTCGATCGACCCGACCTTCAATTCGATCGTACAGGACCTCCCGGTCCATGGTCAGGCCCAGGATCAAAGGCAGAAAAGGGTGCTTCTCGAACCTGTGGCGAGCCTGGAGGTCCGTCATGGCCCTTCCGGTGAGACGGTAGACTTCGAGGGCGCGGGCAATGCGAACCGTGTCGTGAGGGTGGAGCCGAGCGGCCGCAACAGGGTCGACTCGGCGAAGCGATTCGTGAAATTCGGCCGGCCCGACCCGGGACGCCTCATCGAGCAGATTCGCCCTCAGGTCCGGATCGACGGGCGGGGACTCGAAGAGCCCGTGGATAAGCGCCTTGACGTAGAGCCCTGTTCCGCCGGCCACGATCGCCGGAGTGCCTTGCCGCCATAGTGAATGGATGATACCCGATGCCTCTCTTTCGAAGCGGCCTGCATTGTAGTTCTCGTCGGGGTCGAGGATGTCGATGAGGTGGTGGACCACGGCGGCCCGCTCCTCGGGCGTCGGCTTGGCCGTCCCGATGTCCATGCCCCGGTACACCTGCATCGAGTCGGCGCTGATGATCTCGGCCTCGAGGCGCTTTGCGACCTCGAGTGCGAGTGCCGATTTTCCCACGCAGGTGGGCCCGACGATGACCAGGATCTTTGGAGGACTTTCCGCGTTCATGACAGGGGGGGATGGACTAATTAGAGCCTTTAATCACCACATCTCCGCGGCTTGCGTAGATGTGGGCTCAATGTCAATGGGCCGAGAGAGTTTACAGTTTACAGTCGACAGTCGAGAGTGAGAAGCATGTAACTCTCGACTATAAACTGTTGACTGTCGACTAAGAGCTCAATTTCGTATTGACTTTGCAATATTTCGCTAATTTGGTTGCGGCTTCGCTCTTTTAGGTGCGCCCCATCCTCTTCTCGATCTCGGAGAGCTCGATGGTGGTGTAGACAGGTCGCCCGTGTGGGCATGTGACGGCAAAATCGATGGAATCCATCTTGGCCAGCAGCTCTCTCACCTCTCGTTCATCGAGCCTCTCCCCGGCGCGGACCGCACTGTGGCAGGCCATTCTCATGAGGACCCGGTCAACCTCATCGTCCAAGCTCTTGGAGCGCTCCCGGGCGGCGAGCTCATCCGCGATGTCCTCGACCATTGCCTTGCCGCTTCGGCCGGCCATGACGGCGGGCAACTCCGTTATCAGAAAAGTGCCCCCTCCAAAAGGCTCGATGTACAGACCAGTCCGGGCCAGGTCTTCGAGGTGGCCCTCGAGAGCCTTTGCCTCGGCAGGCGCGAGCTCTATGGTCTCTGGGAAGAGGAGCTGCTGTGTGGCTGGAGCGGATGAATCGAAGCCGTCCCGGAGCTGCTTGTAGGCGATACGCTCATGGGCCGCGTGCTGGTCGATGACGACGAGGGAGTCTCTGGAGTGACATACCAGGTAGGTGCCGCGCACCTGACCCAGATAGGTCAGGGATGAAAAGAAACCTTTTCCCGCGTGATCCCCTTTTCCCGCGTGATCCCCCTTTCCGAAAGGCACCGTCCCCCCACCTGTTTCAGGTTCCGTGGATTCACCTTCACCTTCCGCCGCCGGGTGCTCATGGGGGAGAGGAACTTCTTGAAATATCGAGGTCGGGATTGGCGCCGGTCGATAGGGTACGGTTCGCCTCGGAGGAGCAATTTTTAGCGGGCCTTTCGGTTTCACCCACTCATCGCCCGTCGATCCTCCTGGAAGTGCCGCGTCTGACGCAGAGACCTCTCTCCCGCCATCTTTGGCGGCCCTTCGGATCGCTTCGCCCAGGGCGCGCACCACAAACTGGTGGAGCCGGCCAGCCTCCAGGAATCGCACCTCCCTCTTTGCAGGGTGGACGTTCACGTCGACCTGAGAAGGGTGGATGTCCACGAAGAGGGCGCCCAAGGGGTAGCGGCCGCGTGGGAGGATCCCCTTGTACGCCTGCAGTATTGCGTGCATCAGGGTGCGGTCCCGAACGGGGCGTCCATTGACGAAGAGGTAGATCGATCGCGAGGTGGGCCTTGTGTGGTGCGGGTGGGAGAATATCCCCCAGAGAGAGAGCCCATCCCCTGTGAACTCCACACGGGCATAGGGGCCTGCATGGCTCCCCCGGCCGAGCACCGAAACGACCCGGTCGGCCGGGATCGAGACGGCTGGCGTCTCGAGGAACGTGCGTCCGCCGTGGACGGCCCGAAAGGAGACGCCCGGATAGCCCAGGGCAATGGACGCTACTGTCTCCTGGTTGTGGCGCATCTCGGCGGAGTCGGAGCTCATGAATTTGAGGCGGGCCGGAACATTGAAAAAGAGGTCCCGCACGAAGATCTCGGTTCCAGGAGGGCACCCGCATTCCGTAACCTTGTCGATTCGCCCCCCCTCGGCCAGGATGCGCCAGCCCGATTCCGAGCCGGTCGGACGGGTGATCATCTCGAGGCGGGAGACAGAGGCAATGCTCGGCAGGGCCTCGCCCCGGAACCCGAGAGTGACGATCGAGAAGAGGTCCGATTCGCCGGAGATCTTGCTCGTGGCATGCCTCTCCAGGGCGAGCAGGGCTTGGTCCCTCTCCATCCCCTCCCCGTTGTCGGAGATCCGGACCAGGCGTTTTCCACCCGATTCGAGAGCGATGTCGATCTCGGTGCTCCCGGCGTCGAGGGCGTTCTCGACGAGCTCTTTGACCACCGATGCGGGCCGCTCTATCACCTCTCCGGCCGCGATCTTGTTGATCAGGTCGTCCGGGAGGATATGGATCTTTCTTTTGGCATCATTTTTTTCAGTCAAGACCAACCCTCACCCTTTCATCACACCCAGCGGCCGGAGGCGCGCCACTTTGGCGCTGATGCCCGCCCTGTGCATGGTCTCCACGACCTCATCCACATCTTTATATGCCTCGGGCATCTCCTCGGCCAGGGTCTTTCCTCCCTTGGCCATGACGACGATGCCCCGTTCTTTCATCTCCCTGTGAATGGCCCGCCCCCTGCCGACCTTGATGGCTTGTCTTCGACTCATGACCCGACCGGCCCCGTGGCAGGTGGACCCGAAGGTCTCGGACATGGCGTGTTCTGTCCCCACGCAGACGAACGAGCCTGTGCCCATGTCGCCCGGAATGAGGACCGGCTGGCCTGTGTTCCGGTATTCAGCGGGAAGGTCGAGGCTTCCCGGCGCAAAGGCCCGTGTCGCCCCCTTGCGGTGAACGCACACCCTTCGCTTTTGGCCGGCGAACTCGTGTTCCTCCATCTTTGCAATGTTGTGGCAGACGTCATAGACGAGCCTGGCTCCCAGGTCCCGCGGGCCGATGCCGAGGGTCTTTTCCATGCTTTGCACGGCCAGGGACTGGATGCACTGCCTGTTTGCCCACGCGTAGTTGGCCGCGCAGGCCATGGCAGAGAAGTACTCCTTTCCCTCGGGGGACTGCACCGGCGCGCAGGCCAGCTGTCGGTCGGGCAGATCCATCCCGTACTTGCGGCTCGCCTTCATCATGGCCTTGAGAGAGTCGTCGCACACCTGGTACCCGAATCCCCTGGATCCGGTGTGGATGAGCAGTGCAATCTGCCCCTTGAACAGCCCGAAGGCGGCGGCAGCCTGTGGGTCGTATATTTCATCGACGGCGTCGATCTCGAGAAAATGGTTGCCCGAGCCGAGAGTGCCGATCTGGCCGAGGCCGCGCTGGATCGCCCTCTCACTTATTACATCTGGATCGGCCCCGGCCATGGCTCCGCCTTCTTCGGTACGCTCCAGGTCTCCGGCATGGCCGTAGCCGTTCTCGACAGCCCACCGGGCCCCGATCTTCATGACCTTTCTCAACTCGCCCGATCGTACCTTCCGGATCGCGCCGTGCGATCCCACACCCGCAGGAACCGCGGCGAAAAGGCCCTGGACCACGGCATGCAGTCGGCTCTTCGGAAGGTCTCCCCGGCTGAGAGAGGTGGAGATCAGCCTGCAGCCGCAGTTGATGTCATAGCCGACCCCCCCCGGCGAGATCACCCCCTCATCGCAGTCCATGGCGGCCACTCCGCCGATCGGAAATCCGTACCCCCAATGGATGTCGGGCATGGCGAGAGAATAGCCTACTATGCCCGGAAGGTGCGCCACATTGACTACCTGCTCAGGGCTCCTGTCCTTTTTGAGAATGTTCAAAAGGGAGTCCGAAGAATAGATGCGGCCCGGAACATTCATCCCGCCTTTGCGCGGAATCTCCCAGAGGCTGTCGCCCAGTCGCTTTATTTCAATCCCGGAAATCTCCATTTTTTTTCGACTTCCTCCTTTAGCCGGGATCGTCCATTTCGATGCCGTCGATGGTCGCCTTGCACGAAGGGCACCTTCCCGCCCGGATCCGGTTTGTGTGGATCTGGAACAGATATCGTTCGATGAGGAGCTCTCCGCAGGAGTAGCAATATGTGGACTCCCCTTCGTCTCCGGGAAGATTTCCCGCATACACGTATTTCAGGCCGGCCTCCCTACCGATCGCCATTGCGGTGCGGATGGAGCGGGCCGAGGTGCGCGGAGGCTCGAGCATCCTGTAAGTGGGGTGAAACGCGCTGATGTGCCACGGGATCTCCGCGCCGGCCTCCCGGATGAATTCGGCGATCTCCCGAAGCTCTTCAGGCGAGTCATTCTTGCCCGGAATGAGAAGTGTCGTGACCTCGACCCAGATGCCGAGGCTTTTCATCTTACGGATCGATTCGAGCACCGGTTTGAGGGAAGCTCCACAAATTTTTTTGTAAAAAGATTCACTGAAGGACTTGAGATCTACGTTCGCCCCGTCGAGGTAAGGCCCCACCTCGTCGAGTGCCTCCAGGGCCGTGTATCCATTCGTGACGAAATTGTTTTTCAGACCTCGGGCATGGGCCAGCCGCGCCACCTCCAGAGCGTATTCGAAATAGATGGTGGGTTCGGTATAGGTGCTGGATATGCTGGCGCTTCCCGACTGAGCGGCCATTTCGACGATTCGCTCCGGTGGGATGTCCCGGCCGTAGATGGAGCCTGTATTGCGCGGCGCCTGGGAAATATCATGATTCTGGCAGTGAAGGCATCGTAGGTTGCAGCCCACCGTGGCGATGGAAAAGGCCCTAGATCCCGGCATGAAATGGAATAGAGGCTTCTTTTCTATCGGATCCACGTGGGTCGACACCGGGCGGCCATAGACGAGGGAATAGAGCGTGCCGCTTCTGTTTTCCCGCACGCAGCACACACCACGGTCGCCCTCCGGGATCTTGCACTGTTGAGGGCAGAGCCGGCACTGCACCTCCCCGCCCTCCCCTCTTTCATAAAACATCGCTTCCTTCATGATTGAACCACTTTCAAAAAAAAAGTAAGCGTTTACGGTTTTCCCTTGAGGCAGTCAGGAACCGAGGAGTGAAATGAGGAGAGATGCAATTGAAGATGATACTCTGTCGAAAGTACTTATCGAAGAGAATCCAGACCCTGAGACTGCCCCGACCTATTCCTGGTTTCCTGGGTTCCTCAGAGGATTTATCCCGGGAGCGATCAAGGTGATTTTTTTTCGTCTTTATGGTTCTTCGTTTTCTTCTTGTGAGGCTTTTCAATGATCTTGATGATCTCGGCCTTCATCGAGGGATGGCTCCAGTCATAGAGCCCCTGAACGCGTTTGGCTATCACGCCATCGCGGTCGATGATGAAATTGACCGGGATTCCACGCACAAAATAGCTCTGGTACCCTACTTTGCTTGCCGGATCCAATAAGACGCTGAAGGAAAAATTCTTCGCTTTGAGGTACTGCTTTATTTGATCGATCGCCATCGCATGATCGGTGTTGACGGCGATCACCTCGAAGTCTTCGCTCTTCAAATCCTTGTTGAGCTTATCCAATACAGGGAGTTCGAGGAGGCAAGGCTGACACCATATGGCCCAGAAGTTCAGGAAAACGACCTTGCCACGGTAGTCGGAGAGGGAGACTTCCTTGCCGTCGGGGTTCTTCAGCTTGAAGTCCGGTGCGTAGTGGCCCACCCACGGAAGCGCATCTTTTTTCTTGGCCGCCTCCTTTGATGAGTCCGCTTTGCATGGCGCGACTACGGAAACCAAAGACAATGCCAGTGCAGTCAGTACGATCAAGGCTTTCTTCACAATGATCTCCACAGGAAACCTGAAAAATCGGATCAAAAAAAAAGCAAGGCGTCCAAACCCTTGCTTCTTTTCTTCCCACCTTAGATATTGTAGCCGAACCTACCTTTTCTCACTTGACGGATTCTTTTTCGCCCCCTTTAATGGCCTCCTTCATTTTTCTTCCGAGACCCTTTTTCTCTTTCGGCTTATCATCCTTCACTTCGATCTTTCTTTCCACGAGCTCGATTATCGAAAGGGGTGCATTGTCTCCGGCCCGCCTGTCCAACTTGATCAGGCGGGTGTAGCCGCCATTGCGCTCTGTATAGCGAGCCGCGATATCATCGAAGAGCTTCGTCGTGGTTTCTTTATTCCTTAAAATGGCAAATGCACGGCGCCTGGCATGCAGATCGCCACGCTTCCCCATGGTGATCAGACGCTCGGCAATCCTCCTCAGCTCTTTGGCCTTTGCCTCTGTGGTTTCAATCCGTTCATACCGAAGCAGGGAAATCGCCATATTCCGCATCAAGGCGCGCCGGTGCGATGGGCTTACATTTAATTTTCTTCCGGATTTCCGGTGTCGCATGTTTCTTCCTCACTATTTTTTCTGACGGGCCTGATGCTCTGCGAGATGGGCCTCCCAGTTTGGAATCTCCATGCCGGCATTCAGGTTCATGCTCGTAAGCAGCTGTTTGATCTCGTCGAGTGATTTTTTTCCAAAATTCTTTGTCTTCATCATGTCGGTCTCGGTCTTCTGGACCAGATCGCCAATGAATTTAATTCCCGCATTTTTCAGGCAGTTGGCTGATCGGACCGAGAGCTCCAGCTCCTCCACACTCCGGAAGAAAACAGCATCCAGCTTTTCGCCCAGAGTAGCCGTTTCGCTCGTCCCCGTCTCAACGTCTTCCTCTTCGATGATGAATGGGGAGAACTGCTTATGCAGAATCTTGGCGGCGTGGGAGAGGGCTTCATCCGGCTTTATGTTCCCGTTGGTCCACACCTCCATGGCGAGCTTGTCGTAGTCGGTTCGCTGACCAACTCGCGCATTGGTTACGATATAGTTTACCTTCTTGATCGGCGAAAATATTGAATCAATGGCAATCGTGCCGATAGGGTCGTCCTCTTCCTTGTTTCGCTCGGCGAAGACATAGCCGCGGCCCCACTTGACGACCATTTCCATATCGAGCTTTGCTTCCTTGGACAAGCTTGCGATGTGGTGGTCCGGATTGAGGATCTCCACATTGTTGCCCGCATCGATATTTTTCGCCGTGACCTCGCATTCCCCCTCCGCGTGGATCTTGATCGTTTCAGGTCCTTCGGTATGGAGCTTCACCATCACCTCTTTCAGGTTGAGAATGATGTCCGTAACGTCTTCAGTGACGCCGAAGACCGTTGAAAATTCGTGAAGCACACCCTCGATGCGTACCGATGTGATGGCCGCTCCATGGATTGAGGAGAGGAGAATACGCCGGAGTGTATTGCCCAGAGTGATGCCGTATCCCCGCTCCAATGGTTCGAGGATGCACTTCCCGTACTGGGGGGCCAGAGTATCCTGATCGAATTTGAGATTGGATGGCGTTATAATGTCCTCTAAAAAGTTCTCCATCGCTCCTCCGCTTATGCCTTTCGGCTTCACGATGTCTGACGGGCCTCATGCATCAAGGAACACTACCTTGAATAGCGGGCCACGATGTATTGCTCTTCGATGGGGATTGTAATTTCTTCGCGCGTAGGTATTATCTTCACCGTCCCCTTGAACTGGTCCTTTTCCAGCTCCAGCCAAGGGGGGACTCCACGCCGCACGACCGATTCCATTGCGCTTAGAACACGAGCAATATTACGGCTCTTCTCTCGCACTGCAACGACGTCGCCCTCTTTGAGAAGGCAGGAGGGAATGTCCACCTTGCGGTCGTTTACCCGGAAATGGCCGTGAGTAACGAGTTGTCTGGCCTCGCTTCGCGAGTTGGCGAAGCCGAGACGAAATACGATATTGTCGAGCCTCCTCTCGAGAAAGATGAGAAGATGGTCGCCGGCCTTCCCCTTCTTCCTCTCGGCCTTTCGATAGTATGTGCGAAACTGTTTTTCAAACACTCCGTACATCCGCTTCAGCTTCTGGGTCTCGCGCAGCTGATGCCTGTATTCGGTAAATTTTATCCTCCCTTGTCCGTGCTCGCCTGGAGGATATTCGCGCCTCTCAAAGGCGCAACGATCCGAATAACACCGGTCCCCTTTCAGGAAGAGCTTTGAGCTCTCCCTCCGGCAAAGTTTGCAAACTGAGTCTTTGTACCGTGCCAATTTATCCTCCAGGTATTTTGATCGGTTATACTCTTCGTCGTTTCGGTGCGCGGCAGCCGTTATGCGGGATCGGCGTTACATCCTTTATCAGGTTGATGGTGAAGCCTGCGGCCTGAAGGGCCCTCAGGGCGGATTCACGACCCGCTCCGGGCCCCTTTACGTAGACCGATATCGTCCTCATGCCCTGATCCATGGCCTTGCGAGCCGCATCCTCGGCTGCGAGCTGGGAGGCGAAGGGTGTGCTTTTACGCGATCCTTTGAAGCCTCGTGTCCCGGAACTTGACCATGAAATAACGTTACCGGCCGTGTCGGTTATCGTCACGATCGTGTTATTGAAGGTGGACTGTACGTGGGCGATGCCCACCTGGATGTTCTTTTTTACCTTCTTCTTCTTGCCAACCTTCTTTTTTGCTTTTGCCATAAGACTCCCCGGCTACTTTCCTTTTTTCCGACCCAGAACGATTCGGCGCGGGCCTTTGCGCGTTCGCGCGTTCGTGTGCGTGCGTTGTCCCCGAACCGGCAACCCTCGACGGTGTCGCTGCCCTCGATAGCATCCCACGTCCATCAGCCTCTTGATGTTCATGGTTATCTCGCGGCGAAGATCTCCCTCAACCTTGTATTCGGAGTCGATAGTCTCCCGAATCTTAGAGATCTCCTGTTCCGTCAGGTTGTCGGACTTTGTGTTCAGGTCGATCCCGCCCGCTTCGAGGATCTTGCGTGAGGTAGTACGGCCGATGCCGTAGATGTACGTGAGCGCAATCTCGATTCTCTTTCCTTTGGGCAGATCAACTCCGGCAATTCGTGCCAAAATCCTTCCTCCTTACGTCAAGTTCGGGCCGAAAACCATGGGATGGGCACCTATCCCTGACGCTGCTTGTGGCGTGGGTTATCGCAGATTACGCGGACGACCCCTTTTCGTTTTATTATTTTACACTTTTTGCAAATTCGCTTTACCGAAGACCTGACCTTCATCGGATGTCTCCTCGAAGGAATCGGCCCAATGTGTCCGGATTACTCACACGCATTCCGAACCAAGGGCTATTTTTCTCGATAGATGATTCTCCCCCGGCTCAGGTCATAGGGGGAGAGTTCGACCAGGACTTTGTCGCCGGGCAGGATTTTGATAAAGTGCATTCGCATTTTTCCGGATATATGCGCAAGCACCTTATGTCCGTTTTCCAGCTCTACCCGAAACATCGCATTTGGGAGGGGCTCCAATACCTTCCCCTCAACTTCAATGGCGTCCTCTTTGGGCATGAATCCTCCCGGTCTTTTCCCACGAAACCATCCGGAGGGTGCTATCGTTCGCTGAGCACCATCGGTCCGTTTTCTGTGACGGCCACAGAATGTTCGAAGTGTGCTGACAGCTTTCCATCTTTGGTTACGGCTGTCCACCCATCCTTTTTGATCTCAACCTCATGTCCACCTGCGTTTACCATCGGTTCTATCGCCAGGACCATTCCGGGTTTCAGCCGGGCTCCGTTCCCGGGTGCCCCGAAATTGGGCACCTGGGGATCTTCATGCAGCTCTCTGCCAATGCCGTGCCCTACAAAATCTCTGACCACCGAATATCCCCGGGCCTCCACATAGTTCTGTATGGCGGAAGAGATATCGGAAACTCTGTTTCCGACCCGTATCGAATCGATGGCCTCTTCAAGGGCTCCCCGGGTTACCTCTATCAGCCTCCTGGCCGCAGTACTGACCTCTCCGATCATGATCGTTATGGCAGAGTCGCCATAGAACCCATCTGCGTAAACGCCGTAATCGACGCTAAGGATATCTCCTTCGTTCAGCTCGGTTTCGGATGGTATGCCGTGTACGACTACATTGTTCACCGAGGTACAAAGAGCGTTGGGAAATCCATGATACCCTTTGAATCCAGACCTCGCCCCGTACCGTTTTGATATCTTCTCAGAGAGTCTATCGAGCTCGAGGGTAGTCACTCCCGGGCGGGCCCGCTCCTCAATGACATTCAGGACCTCGGCAACGATCTCGTTGCATCGCCGCATCTTTTCGATTTCGGCGGGCGTTTTATAATCGATCATTGGTGGACCGCCTTCTCAACCCCTATCCCCACGTGATCCCACTACCCACTTGATCCCCTCCACCTAACGCCTTCCCTTCAGCTTTCCCTTCTTCAGGAAACCTTCGTAATGGCGTGTCAACATGTGTGACTCTATCTGGGCCATTGTATCCAAGGCCACGCCGACAACGATGAGCAATGCTGTGCCTCCGAAGTAAAAGGGCACGCCGAACCTGGCGATCAGGATCGACGGAAGCACGCAGACAGCGCATAGGTAGAGCGCACCGCCGAAAGTAATACGTGTAAGGACTTTGTCAATGTGTTCTGCGGTCCTCTTGCCGGGGCGGATTCCTGGAATGTAGCCCCCGTATTTCTTCATGTTGTCCGCCACATCGACAGGGTTGAATTGCACGGCGGTATAAAAGTAACAGAAAAAGATGATGAAGATTATATACATTGCATTGTAGAGAATCTGATCGGGGCTCATCATCATGGAGATGGTGTTCATCCAGGGGATCGTGTCCCCGAGAAAGTTTGCGATCGTGGCCGGAAACATCAACAGGGAAGAGGCGAAGATCGGAGGAATCACGCCGGAGGTGTTCACTCGGAGAGGCAGATGCGTGCTCTGGCCCCCGTACATCTTTCGCCCAACCACCCTTTTTGCGTACTGGACCGGGATCCGCCGCTGCCCCCGCTCGAAGAAGATGATTACTCCGACGACGAACACCATGAAGACCACAATGAGGAGGATAACGAATATTCCCATCTCCCCGGTCCGCAACAGACGGAAGGTATTTCCGATGGCCAGTGGCAGCCGCGCTACGATCCCGGCGAAGATAATCAGAGATATACCGTTGCCGATGCCGCGCTCGTTGATCTGCTCGCCGAGCCACATGATGAAAGCCGTACCCGCGGTCAGTGTGATCACCGTCATGACCCGGAAGCTCCAGCCCGGATCCGGCACGATCAGCGCCTCATTGGGTGCCCTCATGCTCTCCATGCCGAAGGCGATTCCGAAGCCCTGGATCACGCTCAGCAAGATCGTTCCGTACCGCGTATATTGCGTGATCTTCTTTCGACCCGCCTCTCCCTCTTTGGACAGGCGCTCGAGATACGGGATGACCACGGTGAGGAGCTGCAGAATGATGGAGGCGCTGATGTAGGGCATGATTCCCAGGGTGAAGACCGACATCCGGCTCAGGGCGCCGCCGGCAAACATGTCGAACATGCCCAGGAGCGTTCCCTGGGCCTGGCTGAAAAATGCCGCTATAGCCGCTCCATCCACTCCCGGCGTCGGAACATGCGTCCCGACCCGGTAGACGGCCAGCATCCCCAGGGTAAACAGTATCCGGTTCTTCAGCTCCGGAATCTTTGTGATACTTTGAAAGCCCCCTAGCAACTCAAATCACCTCCGCCGTTCCACCGGCCCCTTCGATTTTTTGTATCGCGCCCTTGCTGAATTTGTTTGCCTTCACGTGCAAGGGGACTTTTATTTCTCCATTGCCGAGAATTTTCACTCCGTCGTGAATCTTTTTGACAAGCCCGGACTGGATCAATGCGGCTACATCGACTTTGCTCCCCGATTCAAATCGTTCGAGCTCTCCCACATTGACAAGGGCGAAAACTTTGGAGAAGGGATTGTGGAATCCCCGCTTCGGAAGGCGCCTCTGCAAGGGCATCTGTCCTCCCTCGAATCCGGGGCGAACCCCACCGCCGGAGCGGGAGTTTTGACCTTTATGCCCACGGCAACTGGTCTTGCCGTGTCCAGAGCCTCGGCCTCTGCCGACTCGCTTTCGCTTTTGCTTGCCTCTTGATTTCTGAAGATCGCCGAGCATGGACATCATTTAGCTCACTCTCTTTTTCACGATAGTTACTTTGTGCTTTCATCGGCACCCGGCTCTACTTTCACCAGGTGTATGACCTTGTTCACCATTCCGCGATAGACCGGGTTGTCTTCCACGACGACCGAATGCTGCATTTTCCTGAGGCCTAGGCCCTTCAGGACTCTTCGGTGTTTTTGCGGTCTCCCGATCGGGCTTCTCACGAGTGTAATTTTCATCTTGCCCTTCACGGCATCTCCCGATTCTGCATCCGTCCCGCATTTCCTACGCGGTTGGATCTACAGGATCTCCATGAGCTGCTTGCCCCGCTTGCGGGCTATTTTCTCAGGGTCAATCAGCTGTTTGAGACCATCCATGGTGGCCTTTGTTACATTGTGTGGATTCTGAGAACCAAGACATTTCGTCAGGATGTTCGCTATTCCCGCTGTTTCCAGGATAGTCCTCACCGGTCCACCGGCGATGATGCCTGTTCCTTCCGAAGCGGGCTTGAGAAGAACCCGCCCGGCTCCGAAGTGGCCTATCACCATGTAGGGTATCGTGTTCTCGGTGATCGGTACTCGAACGATGTTTTTCTTTGCCTGCTCGATTCCCTTCCGTATCGCCTCTGGAACCTCGTTGGCTTTCCCCAGTCCGATTCCCACCTGACCGTTCTCGTCTCCCACAACGACCAGAGCACTGAAGCTGAATCGCCGCCCCCCCTTTACAACCTTCGCAACGCGATTGATGTAAATGACGCGATCCTTTAATTCGTGGGTGTCACCAAATTGTTGATTCACCAAACTTCCTCCACTCATAACTCTCGACTGTCGATGTTATTGAAAAAGGGTAAAGGGCGACTATAAATCGAGCCCTCCCTTGCGTGCGGAATCTGCCAACGCTTTGACTCGACCGTGATATTTGTTGCCATTGCGGTCAAACACAACCTTTTCTATTCCCTTTTCTTTGGCCTTTGCAGCAATGAGCGCGCCGGTCTTTTTTGCGGCCTCAATGTTCGATCCGCGCTTAAGCGATCCCTTGAGCTCCTTTGAGAGAGTCGATGCCGAGGTCAGTGTCTTCCCACACGTGTCATCGATGACCTGAACGTAGATTTGGTTCAGGCTCCGAAAAATACACATCCTGGGACGCTCAGACGTGCCCTTCACCTTCTTTCGAACGCGGCGTACTCTCTGCTCCCACGCCGCTCTCTTTCGACTCACATTACCCACCTCGGTCTCCTTCCGTCTCCTATCGCATGCCCTTCAACTCGGCTATTTTGCTCCGGTCTTGCCGACCTTTCTGCGAACTTTCTCGTCGAGATATCGGATTCCCTTGCCTTTGTACGGCTCGGGGGGCCTGATCTCCCGAATCCGGGCCGCTGTGAGCCCGACCTGTTCCTTATCGATTCCGCTGATGACAATAGTCTGCTTTTCGACCTTTATCTCGATCCCTTTCGGGATTGTGCGTCTGACGGGATGCGAAAAACCCAGATTGAGGTGAAGGGTATCGCCCTTTACCTCCGCCCGATACCCTACGCCTTGGATCTGGAGAGTCCGTGAAAAACCATCGGTCACTCCGAAGACCATGTTGGCCACCAGGTTCCGGAACAAGCCATTCATAGCCCTTCCGGTGCGCGTATCTATCGTTCGCGTCACCCATATCTGGCCATCATCGATGCGCACCTCGATTGGAGGGGGTATTCTTCTCTCGAGGCTCCCCTTGGGTCCCTTCACCATGATCCTGTCGCCTTCACAGGAGACCTTAACCGTGGAAGAAATGGGAATCGGTAATTTTCCAATCCGGGACATGGTTCATCCTATTTTATTTCGGCGCAGTTTCTCTACCACACATTGCAGAGGATCTCTCCCCCAAGGCGGTTCTTGCGGGCCGCTCTATCGGTCATGAGCCCGCGGGAAGTCGATAGGATCGAGATCCCCAGCCCGTTGAGTACTTTAGGGATCTGATCATTTTTGACATACCGACGCAGCCCCGGACGACTTACTCGCTCGATACCGGAGATAATCGGTTTTTTTTCCTTGTCGTATTGCAGCGTAATCCGAAGGATGCCTTGCTTGGGATCACTGAAGACCCTATATTTTTCAATATATCCCTCGTCCTGCAGGATTCTGGCGATCCCCTCTTTGATGTTTGATGACGGGATGTCGACCTGAGGATGATATGCGTGAAGGCCATTCCTGATTCGGGTCAGCATATCCGCTACCGGATCCGTCATTGTCATTGAATAGCTCCTTACCCTGTTCGATCAGCTTTGGATATCCTCCGCACATCTGCGAGCATGACCGGTATGGGATTCAGCTGCTTGCGAGACCGATTACCAGCTCGATTTCATTATCCCCGGGATCTCTCCGCGGAGCGCATAGGTGCGAAGGCAAATGCGGCACATCTGGAACTTTCGGTAGAACGCCCTGGGACGGCCGCAGATCGGACAACGATTGTATTCTCGAACTTTGAATTTTTTCTTTCTTTTCGCCTTCTCGATAAGGGCCTTTTTCGCCAAAGTCCTATCTCCTAATTAATGAATGGCATGCCGTAATAATTAAGAAGCGATCTGCTCTCCTCATCATTGACGGCCGTTGTGACGATCGTGATGTTCATTCCTCTGATCTTGTCGATCTTGTCGTAATCGATCTCGGGGAAGATAATCTGTTCCGTAATGCCGAGGGAGTAGTTCCCCCGGCCATCGAATGCCTTGGGTGGCAGTCCCTTGAAATCGCGAACTCTGGGAAGAGCCACATTGATGAGCCGGTCGAAGAATTCGTACATCCGATCCCTGCGCAGCGTGACCATGCACCCGATCGGCATTCCTTGGCGAAGCTTGAAGTTTGCGATCGAGCGCCTGGCCCGAGTAACGACCGGACGCTGTCCGGTGATATTGGTGATCTCTTCAAGGGCCGAGTCAATGATCTTGATGTTTGTGATCGCTTCCCCAAGCCCCATGTTGTCCAGGTTCTTCTCTATCTTGGGCTCTTGCATGATACTTTTGTAGCTGAACTCCCGCATCAGTGCCGGCACAATCTCTTTATGATAACGTTCTTTGAGCCTTGCCATATCGGCTATCTCCGCTATTGTGCAGTGGATACTATTTATCCAGGATCTCGCCGCATCGCTTGCAGGTGCGCACGGTCCGCTTGTCTTCAAGCACCATCTTTCCGATCCTCACAGGGACATTGCACTTTTCACAGATGACCATCAGATTGGAAATGTGGATCGGCGCTTCCTTCTCGATGATCCCTCCCTGACGGGTGGCCTGGCTCGGACGCGAGTGGCGCTTGATAAAGTTGACCTTTTCAACGACGGCCCTGTTATTCTTATAATACATCCTGAGGATCTTGCCGGACTTTCCCTTTTCCTTGCCGGCAACGACCATGACATTGTCGTTCTTCTGGACGTGGTATTTCGGCCTTTTCACTTTTCCGCCTTTTTCACCATCCGCCGTCCCGGCCCGGATGGCCCGTCTATAGGACCTCGGGGGCGAGCGAAATGATCTTCATGAAGCGCTTGTTGCGCAGCTCTCTCGCCACCGGTCCAAAGATACGCGTTCCGATCGGTTCCTTTTGAGGACTGATCAGGACCGCTGAATTTTTATCGAACTTGATATAGGACCCGTCCGCCCGCCCCACCTCCTTGGCGGTTCGCACGACAACGGCCCGCATGATATCCCCTTTTCTTACTTTTGCGTTGGGGATGGACTCTTTCACCGTAACGACTATGATATCGCCAACAGTTGCATAGCGGCGTCGCGATCCTCCGAGAACCTTGATGCACATCAGCTTCTTGGCGCCCGAGTTGTCCGCCACATCGAGGATGGTCTGGACTTGAATCATGGCGTACCTCTTTTAGATCTTCGAACCGGACAGGACCGGCTATGGCGCCTTTTTCAGCACCTGTGAGACCCTCCAACGTTTTTCCTTGCTTAACGGCCGCGATTCGCGGATGAGTACCATGTCTCCCGTAGAGCAGGTATTTGTTTCGTCGTGGGCCTTGTATTTCTTCCGTTGAACAACATATTTCTTATAAAGAGGATGCTTTACCTTCCGCTTTACCTGGACTATGATTGTCTTGTCCATTCGGTCGCTGATCACTGTTCCAGTGAGCGTGCGTCGCATCCCGCGGTCACTCATCTTTTGTTCCTTCCCTGCTTCCTGCGGCCTCTCGAGTCCACTCTTTCAAGAGGGTCTTCACTCGAGCCAGGTCACGGCGGACCTTGCGAACTCTCATCGTATTCTCGAGCTGCCCGGTCGCGTGCTGAAACCTCAGGTTGAACATTTCTTCCTTGAACTCGCGCTCTTTTTCCGTCAGTTCATCGAAACTGAGATCTCGCAGTTCACTCGCTTTCATTATCCATCACCTTTTCCCGCTCAACGAACCACGAATCGTGTTGCAATCGGGATCTTATGGCTTGCCAGGCGCAACGCCTCGCGCGCCAGAGATTCTTCCACGCCCTCGATCTCGTACAGGATGCGCCCCGGCTTCACGGGGGCCACCCAGTCCTCCGGGTTCCCCTTTCCCTTTCCCATCCGTGTTTCAGCCGGCTTGGATGTGATGGGCTTGTCCGGGAAAATCCGTATCCACACCTTTCCGCCGCGCTTGATCGCGCGGGTCATTGCGATTCTCGCCGCCTCGATCTGTCGGGTTGTGATCCATCCGGGCTCGAGGGCTTGAATTCCATATTGGCCAAAACTGACCGTGTTGCCTCGCATCGCCTTTCCTGTGAGGCGTCCCTTTTGTTTCTTCCGGTACTTTACCTTTTTCGGCATCAACATGAAGCGAATCCTCTATGGGCTAATTCAAAGCTCTTTCGGCCAACATCATATCGCCCTTATAGACCCAAACCTTGACTCCGATAACACCGTAGGTCGTCCTGGCCAGCGCGAATCCATAATCGATATTGGCCCGTAAGGTGTGAAGCGGCACTCTCCCCTCCCGATACCACTCGCGCCTTGCCATCTCGGCGCCCCCAAGCCTTCCCGCACAGGCAACCCTCACCCCCAGGGCTCCGAACTTCATCGCCGTCGAGACGGCCCTGCGCATGGCCCTTCGAAAAGCTATGCGTCTTTCGAGCTGGACCGCTACGTTCTCTGCGATCAGCTGCGCCTCGATCTCGGCTTTCCTTATCTCCTGTATATTGATTGATATTTCTTTTTTGATCATCTTTTCGAGGGATTTTTTGAGCTTGTCCACCTCCGCGCCTTTTTTGCCGATGATGATCCCGGGCCTGGCGCTATAGATGTTCAACTTCAGATTGTTGGCCGCGCGCTCGATGTCGATGCGAGCCACGGCGGCGCGAAGGAGTTCCTTTTTTATGAACTTCCTGATTGCCATGTCCTCGTGGAGGAACTTGGCGTAGTTTTTACGATCGGCATACCAGCAAGAACTCCAATTGTTGAAAATGCCCAAACGCATTCCCACGGGATGAACCTTTTGGCCCAAAATGAAACCTCCTCTATCTAGCTTTCGTCCAGAACAACCGTGATGTGGCTTGTTCTCTTAAGGATCGGCGTGGCGCGGCCCATGGCGCGAGGCATGAATCGCTTCAATGTCGGCCCCTGATCCACGAAAATCCTCTTGATATAGAGGCCGTCCACATCGACATCGCCCCTCGCTTCAACATTGGCCAAAGCCGATTTCACAAGTTTGTGGACCGTCTTGGCCGCACGCTTCTGGGTGAAATTCAATATATTGAGGGCATCCTCCACCTTTTTGCCGCGTACAAGGTCGACCACGAGCCGAGCTTTTCTCGGTGAGATTCTCACAAATCGCGCCCTCGCATTTGTTTCCATTGTTAGCCCTTTATCCTCTCTATCTTTGGACGCGCAGCAACGCTACTTCTTCACTCTGCTCTTCCTGTCTCCGGCATGACTGTGAAATGTGCGTGTCGGTGAAAACTCCCCCAATTTGTGACCCACCATCTCTTCTGTGACGAACACCGGAATGAACTTCCTCCCGTTGTGAACGGCGAAGGTGTGCCCGATCATCTCGGGAACGACCGTCGACCGGCGCGACCAGGTCTTGACGACCCGCCGGTCATTCACCTCGTTCATCTTCTCCACCTTTTTCCAAAGACTGTCCTCAACATAAGGCCCTTTTTTGATCGATCGGCTCATCGTCTCCTCGCGTTACTTTTTCTTTCTGCTGCTGCGTCTCTTAACGATATATTTATCGGATGCTCGGTTCCGCCGCGTCTTTCTCCCTTTCGTCGGCATGCCCCAGGGGGTAACCGGATGTCGCCCTCCCGAGGTCCTCCCCTCTCCGCCGCCGTGGGGATGGTCTACCGGATTCATGGCGACTCCGCGTACATGAGGTCGTCTGCCGAACCATCGACTCCTTCCGGCCTTCCCGTACGATATGTTTTCGTGGGGCAGATTGCTCACCTGCCCGATTACGGCATAGCATTCCAGATGGATGAGTCGTACCTCTCCGGATGGCAGCTTCACATGGGCGAACCGGCCCTCCTTTGCCATCAGCTGACCGAACGTGCCAGCGCTCCGGATGATCTGCGCCCCTTTTCCAATCTTGAGCTCCACATTGTGAATCGTCGTTCCGAGTGGGATAGAACGCAGTGGAAGAGCGTTGCCTATTTGTATATCACAATTTTCGGAGGCCACGATGGTCTGACCCACCGAGAGTCCGTGAGGGGCGATGATGTAACGTTTCTCCCCATCCGCGTATACGAGCAGCGCGATTCGCGCCGATCGGTTCGGATCATATTCGATGCTCACGACCTTTGCCGGCACGTCCCGCTTGTTGCGCTTGAAATCGATGATTCTATAGCGCCTCTTGTGTCCTCCGCCTCGTGAGCGAGCCGTGATGCGGCCGTAAACATTGCGCCCCCCCGTCTTCTTTATGATGGTGGTCAGGGCTTTTTGAGGACGATCGGTCGTGATCTCCTCGAAGGAGCTCACTTCCTGGAATCGTCTTCCCGGGGACGTGGGTTTGTATCTTTTAACAGGCATCACGCTCTCTCCGTGGGATTGTGGCAGCCGGCCCGGCTATGGAGAAGATGCCGGACCTCAGGCCTCAGACCCCCTCGAAAAAGTCGATACTGTCACCCTCGCGCAGCGTGACGATCGCTTTTTTCCAGTCTCGCTTTTTCCCGATGTTCCGTCCCAGGCGCTTTGTCTTTCCACGGATATTTGCCGTACAGACCTGGACGACTTTTACCTTAAAGAGCTTTTCGATCGCATCTTTGATCTCTTTCTTATTAGCCCGGCGATCAACCTCGAAAGAAAGCTGGTTGCTCTCATCCTTCTGAATGTTGCTCTTCTCGGTTATCAAGGGTCTTCGGATGATTTGATAGATTTCTTTCATTTGACCAGCACCCCTTCGATCATGGGTACGGCGGCCTTTTCCATGACGAGATAATCGTATTTCAAAAGGTCGTAAAGATTGATCTGGGTGTACCTCAGCGTCTTGAACTCTTTAAGATTTCTAGTCGAGAGCTCCAAATTGCGATTCGGTCCTTCTGTCACAAGAAGCGCCCCCTCGACCCCCAGTCCCCTGACGAGCTCGAGAAATGCCTTTGTCCGGGGCTCGTCGAGTTGAAAAGCGTCGAGGATCATCAGCTTTCCCTGGCGCTGCTTGAGACTCAATGCCCCGCGGATCGCACTCCTGCGAACTTTCTTGGGCAGGTTGAATCCGTAGTCTCTCGGATGCGGACCGAAGATGGTTCCGCCACCACGCCAGATGGGGGAGCGGATCGTTCCCACACGGGCTCGCCCCCGCCCCTTTTGCCGCCAGGGCTTGCTCCCTCCTCCCCGCACATCGGACCGTGTCTTCGTCGCTGCCGTCCCCTGGCGACGTTTGGCCATCTGCATCCGGATGACTTCACTGTACAAGTACTCTCTGGCGGGTCCATTGAACACCTCATCTCTGAGATCGATCTCGCCGCTCTTGTCTTTCTTGACGTTTATAACGTCGGCCTTCACCTGATCTCCTTTCCTAATCGATCGTCGCCCATGGCTCCTGACAGACTTTTTCAACGGCTCAGAGCTTAATCTCCACGTCCACTCCGGCTGACAGATCGAGCTGCATCAGAGCATCTACGGTCTGCTGGGTGGGCTCCAGGATGTCAAGCAGGCGCTTATGTGTCCTCACCTCGAACTGTTCACGTGATTTTTTATCGACGTGTGGCGAACGGAGCACACAGTATTTTTCTATCCGAGTCGGTAAAGGTATTGGCCCTACCACCTGGGCTCCGGTACGCTGAGCGGTCTCCACGATCTCTAGAGTCGCTTTTTCCAGGAGCTTATAATCGTAGGCCTTCAATCGAATCCGGATCTTTTGATTACTCACTCTCGTTCCTTTTCTTGTCCTTATTCGATGATCTCGATAATGACACCCGCGCCCACGGTCCGGCCGCCCTCGCGGATAGCGAAGC
>CAZFWM010000043.1:0-33191 GCA_964522545.1 uncultured Thermodesulfobacteriota bacterium | reverse complement strand
GGGGGGGCTAACCCAAGTAAAAGAAGGGGGCTTGACAAGCTTATGACAGCAATCCGCTGTGCTCGGTTGGCTGGGGTGCCCGGGGGATTGCTTCGTCGCTGGCGCTCCTCGCAACGACCATAATTGATTTCGTGTCAAATGCGTTGCGTTGTTTTTTCCCTCCGCACAGGGCAGCGTCACCTCAAGGCCCTCGACCCCGGCGAAGCGGCCGGAGGATGAATCATAGCTTCGGTTGAGAACGTGAACGATTAGATCCCCGCAGGATCGGTACGCCTTGAGACAGACATTTGTTTCCCCTGTTGTTTCCCCGATCCCCAGCGGTGAGATCTCCAGGCTCCGGGCGATCCGATCCAGCCAGGCTTTGGGCTCGGCCCGCCCCTCCCGGCTCCTGTAGCGACGTGGGAGATCCGCACCCGACCAAAAGATCCCCCCGGCTCCCACCGGATTGAATCCTTCCCGGAGCCCTTCGAGAATGCGGCCCTGCCTCTTTTCGTAGTTCTCATCGTATGAGCCGAACTGGCCGAGAATGACAGCCCTGCCGCCTCCCTCGACAAAAGCCATGACCTTTTCGATCTGCTCCTCGGTCGCGCAGATCACGTGCGGAAGGAACAGGGGCGTACCCGGCCCGGCCGGGTCCTCGGAGTCCTCGAGCAACGCACCGTCCCCGAGTACCGTGATCCTATATTGCCACTGGTAATAGCTGAGCAGAGAAGCCAGGGCCTCGAAGGAACGGTAGTGGTCGCCCGGAAGGTCGAGGAAGTCGAAGCTCCAGAAATAGCTCGGAAAGGAGAGGGCGATCCGCACGTCCCAGATCTTCTCCTGCCCTTCCAGGACCTCCTGGTGCTCCCTGAAAAAACCCTTGTACTCGGCCACGGGCCCGGCAGGGGGCCGGTAACCCCCTTCCCCGCCCAAGGTGAGGCAGCTGAAGGGGACCATGAAATCGCCGTCCCCGGCGGCGGCCTCGGCGATGAAGTACTTCAGCAGCTCTGCGTCCTTGCCCGATTTGCCCAGCTGTTTGAGAAAGGTGGCAAAGGCGATATCCGGAACTCCGGTCACGGGGCGGTCTCCCGCCACCGCCCTGGCCAGCTCGAAGCGCACCAGGTTGGTCTCGTCCGGCGGCAGCCCCGGCGTGTACTCGAAGGAGATGACGTCGGCCTCCCGGGCCAGGATGAGGTGGTGCGGCAGGAGGTTGAAGAAGTTCGAGGCGATGGCGATCTCCCGTCCCTTCTCTTTTGCCCGTGACCTCGCGTAGGTGACGAGCTCGGAAAAGGTATCCCGAACTCGAAGCAGGAGAAATCTCTTCCAGTCCTTCCAGAGGGGAAAGCCTCGGAAGTAGGCCAATTCGGAGAGGGCCCCAGCGCCCGCCTTCTCCAGGTAGGCACCGTAGTCGAATTCCCTCCACTCGGGGCCGTATCTTTCGACGAGATGTTGCCGGAACCGGTCTTTGCAGGATTCGCAGAAACCGGCCCGCGAACCGCCCGTCTCGAAGAGGAGTGCGGGCTCGTCGAACTGAATCCCGTCCACACCCGCATCGATCTGGAGGTCGATGATCTTCCTGAGGTGCATCTGCCACAGGGGGCTGTTCGGGCACATGAAGAAGACCGTGTAGCCCGGGTTCTTCCCGGACGGGGAGAGCCAGTAGCAGCGGCTCGGCCTGCCCTTGCGGTCTCTGCATGCCGCATCCTCGAGAAATCCTCGGCCGCCCGACGCGAGGCGCTCCAGCTCGTCTTTGTCGTAGAAGTGGTCCGGCCCTCGAACCAGCCCCGGCCCCTGAAAGAGGCCTGGGCCTCGATTGCCGTAAAAGGCGTCGAGGCCCCAGGTGATCTCGTCCGCCTCCCCGTCCGCTTCCCCGCTCCCCGCCTCCAAGCCGTGTACACGGCCCGATGTGGGATCCACCGCCACCTTGATCTCATACCCCTGGGTGACGAAGATCACGCCGAAGACCCGGATGCCCCGGCCGCGGCACGCCTCGATGAACTCGATGTCCGGCGGGCCTTCCGGGTCCCAGAACCTGGAGCCCCGGCTCTCTTCCTGGAGATCGTGAAGGCTCAGGGCCCCGCTCCCGAGGCATGCCCAGAGGAGGCCCTGGGAGTGGAGTCGGGCCATCTCATCCACGACCTCCGGCCCCTTGCCCAGGAAACAGGCGCAGGGCATGGGGGTGTCCGGCGGGTAGTAAGAGCACATGCTAAAGAAGCGGCTCTTTTTAACCCAGGAGGGTTTCATCACGGCCCTTCTTTCACGGAGTCCAGTGCATGGCCTTTCGGAAGAGATCGGCCACCTCCTGGGCGCTTGGCGAGAGCTTGCTGCAGCCAAAGGCCCCGGAGTTGACAGCCCCTTCCGCAAGCTCGGGGATCGCTGCCTCCTTCATCCCCATCTCTCCCAGGCTCATCTGAAAGCCCGCGTACCCGAGGAAGCCCTCGATAAGCGGAACGGCCTCCCGGGCCGCCTCCATGACGGGGATTCCCTCGGTGTCGAGGCCGAAGATGGCGGCCAGGCGGGCGTATTTTTCCAGGTCGCTCCGGAGGCCGAACTGCACCACGGCGGGAGTGAGCAGGGCGCAGGCCGTGCCGTGGGAGATGGGAAAGTTGGCGCTCACGGGGTGGCTCATAGCGTGGACCAGGGTGCAGCCGGTCTGGCCGATGACCATCCCGGCCAGTGCGGCGGCCCAGGCGAGGTCGTCCCGTGCCTCTGTGTCATCGCCGCACGCCACGGCCCGCGGGAGGGAGCGGATGACCCGCTCAAGCGCGTCGAGGGCGACGAGGTCGGTGAGGGGCTGGGAGAAGCGGGAGGTGTACCCCTCCAGGGCGTGGCAGAAGGCATCCATGCCGGTCGCGGCCGTGAGCTCCGGGCCCATGGAGGCCGCCAGGAGCGGATCCACGATGGCGGTCCTGGGGTAGAGATGGGGGCTGACCAGAGTGTCCTTGGCCCTTTCCTCGCGGTTCGTGATGACCGAGTAGGGGGAGGTCTCGCTCCCGGTCCCGGAGGTGCTGGGAACGAGCAGCAGGGGCAGGGTGTCTGGCGTGATCGGCCTGGACTCCGGGTGTCCCTCGACGTACTCCCAGATAGAGCCGTCGTGGGTTGCGGCAACGGCGATACCCTTGGCCGCGTCCAGGGCGCTGCCTCCTCCGAGGCCCACGATGAAGGAGCATTCCGCATCGCGGGCTGTCACAGCCCCTCTGTCCACGGTCTCCACAGAGGGGTTCTCCTCGACCCCCTCGAAAAGCGTATACTCCTTTCCCGCCTTTCCGAGGCCCTCCTGTACCCGGTCCAGTACGCCGAGGGATCTCATCGATCCCTTGCCCGTCACGAGCAGGGCTCGGCCGTCGAAGGCGCCGGCCACATCGGAGAGGGTATCCAGCCTGCCGCGGCCGAAGTTCACCCGGGCGCCCATGAAGAATTCGAATGGTTCCATTCTTCCCTCCTTGTGGTCGTAGGGGTTCGATTCATCGAACCCGGGACATGGGCGCGATGAATCGCGCCCCTACAGCAGATCCGAAACCTCCTCCTCACGCGGAAGCGCGGGGATGGCCCCTTTCTTCGTCGTCGCGATCGCCCCGCAGGCATTGGCAAACCGGAGGACCCGGCGGAGCCGTGTCGAGGTCAGGCCGGAGAGTGGGATCCCGGTATCTTCCCGAAAAAGGGCGGAGAGGAGCCCGGCCGTGAAGGCATCGCCGGCCCCGGTCGTGTCGATCGAGGAGACGGCCAGGCCTTCGACATATTCCCTCCCTTCCTTGTGGATCCCCAGGCATCCCCTCCTTCCGAGGGTGATGATGAGCAGGTCGGGCTCGAATCGTTGCATGATCCGGCTGATCGCCTCCTCCACATCCTCAGTGTCCAGGAGAAAGGGGAGGTCCTCTTCGCTCATCTTCAAAATGTCTGCTTCTCGGAGGGCCCATTCGGTCTGCTCTTTGATCTCCCGGCGCGACGGCCACAGAGCCGGCCGCACATTCGGGTCGAAGGAGAGGATCAGGCCCTCGTCCCGGGCGATCCGTGCCGCCTCTCTTGTTGCGCTGCGTGCGGGCTCGCGGACGAGGGTCAGGGAGCCGAAGTGGAGACATCGCGCTCCGCGCAGGAGCTCTCTCGAAATCTCGGAAGGCGCCAGCAGGGTGTCGGCTCCCGGGTTCCGGTAGAAGAGAAATGACCTCTCGCCATCCTTGCCGAGGGAGACAAAGGCCAGAGAGGTCTGGGCCTCTTTTGTGAACTTCAGGCCGGTCACGTCCACCCGGTTTGTTTCGAGGACACCGGAAAGGTAACGGCCGAAGGGGTCATCCCCGACCTTTCCCAGGAAGCCCGCGTCGAACCCGAGGCGTGCCAGGCCGACGGCCACATTGGCAGGGGCCCCTCCGGGGGCTTTGATGAAGGCGCCGACCTCTTCCATTGGCCGCCCTCCTTCCATGGGTAACCCTTCTTCTATGGGTACCCCTTCGGGGGCGGGCATGAAGTCGATCAGGAGCTCGCCGAGACAGAGAATGGTCGCCATGGAATTCTCCGGCAATCGGATATATACTTGTCGAGCGAATGGGCGTCTAACTCCTTTTTATTAAAAAACGATCGAAGAGGCAAGACAGATGATTTCGTACAAAGTCGGCAAGGCAATCACGGATCGCCACATTCTGACTTTAATTGCGGCATGTTTAATCGAAATCATTCGTGCCGTGCGATCGGTTTCGACTTTTTACATGTGTATCAAGGCAATGCGTATTCCTGGAAACTGGCGGACAGTGTCGGTCCTTTTCCTCATTCTCCTCGCCGCTATCACAATGGTCTCTTGCCACAGTGATGACTCGCCCCCTATGCCCTCGCCGCAGACCGGAGCGCTGCCCCAGCTCCGTGCCGAGGGAGGGGAGCTCCTCGACCCGTGGGGAAGGGTCGCCCTCCTGAGGGGGGTGAACGTGCCCGGAAACTACACCTACCCCTTTGCCTATGGCGAGGAGGACCTGGACACGATCCGGGCCTTCGGTTTCAACTTCATCCGCCTCGGGATCTCCTGGGCCGATGCCGAGCCGGTCGAGGGCGTCTACGACATGGCCTACATCGAGAGCTATCGGGACTTCATCCGGGAGGCCGCCGAGAGGGGAATCTACACGATGCCGGAGATCCACCAGGTCAACTGGTGCATCGAGGGCGGGCATGTGCCGGAATGGATGTGCAGGGAGAGGCCCTCCAATCCCATGGATATCTTCCGGATCCTAAGGGAAGCGGACCATTTCTGGAGGAGCGAGGCCCTCAGGGCAAAGTTCATAGGATTCTGGCGGTTCCTGGTCTCGAACTTCAGCGATCTGGAGGGACTGTTCGGCTATGACATCCTCAACGAGCCGATCTCGACCTACGGCCTCATCTACGGCGTCTACGAGTGGAACTACCTCTTCCCCTTTTACCGGGACATCATCGAGGCGATTCGGGAGATCGACCCGGACCGGCCCATCGTTCTCGAACCGAACGCCTTTTCCCCGGTGCTCCCCAATTACACCGAGCCCTTTCCCTTCGAGAACCTCGTCTTCTCCCCCCATCCCTACTTTCTCCACATGTACGATGCCCAGGGCCGCCTCATCGTCGTCATACGCGAGACCCCCGGCATGGTGAGAGCGAAGTATGCCCGATACGCCGGGGAGGCGGAAAGAATGGGGACGCCCCTCATCATGGGCGAATACGGCGCCCCGTCCGAGGGGTATGCCTTCGCCGGTCCGTGGCTCAAGGAGAGCCTGAGGCTTCAGGACGAGCATTTCATCGGGTCGGCCGCGTGGACCTACTCTCCGGGGGATACCAATTGGTCCATCGTCGATGAGCAGGGGGAGCCGAGGGCCTTCTACCTCGAGCACCACCGGAGGGCCTACCCGCGGCTCACGGCGGGAGAGCCGATCTTTCTCGAGAGCCTCCCCTGGAAGGGCCGCTTCATCTACCGATATCAGAGTGTCGAAGATGAGCGTCTTGGAACCGAGATCTTTGTCCCCCGTGAAATGGTCCGGAGTGGAGAGATAGAGATTCAGGGTGCCTCGGGCTGGGAGTACCGGCCGGATACAGAGACGCTGGTCGTGATGGGAGGAGCACAGGGGGACGAGGTCTCCATCGAGGTGGCATGTAGGGCACGGCATGCCGTGCCCCTACGTATAAATTTCCAATAGATCCGCAGGGGCCAGATCGCCCCATAATTGTATCACTTAATTGAAGCACACAATTGTATATTTCAATCAAACGAGAATGATTCAGCCCGCAGGGCGTACCTGGATCGTCAGCTTTTCGTAGTAAGGAATCGGGAGGGCCTGCTCCTCGCCCGTGGCCAGGAACGTGGTCAGCTGTTCGCCCGTCTCCAGGGTCAGGACTTCGTACAGACGGCCCGGCTCGAGGGAGACGAGGGTGACCCCGCTCTCGTAGCCGCGCGCGAAGAACGAGAAGTAGAGGTCCTCGCCGTCCCTGAGCAGATAGGTCTCCACGTCGCCGTAGTACGGGACGTTCACCCATTCCATCCCGTAGAACTGTCGCTCCCGGTAGATCCGGAACCAGTCGCGGTAGTGCTGGCCGGGGTCTATGCGGAATTTCGTCTCCAAAACCAGCCCCAGCGGTACCACCGAGGCAAAATCGACCTGGCTGTAGAACCCGGGCTGGATCAGATCAAGGGGCCCCACATCTCCGCGGGTGAGCTCCACGTGGTCGCTGAGGATGGCCGTGCCGTGTAGGTTGAAGGCCTGATAGACCTTGGCCCGGATGCGAAACTGGCGCGATCCCACCGGGTCGGAGGTGATGACCTGATTCTGGCCGGGGAACTGGTAGAAGTTCTGGGCCACCCCGCAGTTGCAGGTGTTGACCACGAAGTAGGGCTTGACGGCCGTGGCCGTCTCGTAGACGTCCCGGAACAGATCGGCGTAGGCCTCGCGAACGGTCGGATCCTCCGAGATGATGTGGAAGACGTCGTCATGCTTGAATCCGTCGGCACCGTACCCCACAAAGCGCTCCACCACGCTCCGGTTCCAGGCCGCCACCTCGGGAAGGGTGGGGTCGAGGTAGTAGTCGCCCGTGTCCCCCGTGCTACTCACCACCTTCCTGAGAAACCAGTCCCTGTGTGCCCGGAAGAGGTCGGTCTGAAGCTCGGCCACCCCGGGCGGCCACCACAGGCGGACTCCGAAGCCCTGGCCGTGAAGCGGGGTGATGAGGTTCACGAGATCGGCTTCCGTGCCGATGATGTCGTCGTTGACCGGGAAGTCGCCGGTATAGAACTCGAAGCTGTAGCCGCGGCCGTCTCCGTACCAGCCTGAGTCGAGGGTGATCGCGCCGATTCCGAGCTCCTGCATCACCGGGACCAGGCCGTAGATGTCAGATGCGTCCCAGTTCTCCTCAAAGCCGTAGGTCTCCCAGATCGGGTCGAAGGCCCAGTCGGGCGCGCCCTGGAGCGCCATGCCCACTGCGTCCATTCGTTGGGCGAACTCGCGGAGCGCATCATAGAAGTCCCCTTGGTGGTCGTAGCGCACCAGATGTCCGCCCCCCCGGGCCAGCAGGGTCGCGGAGGTTCCGTTTGCTCTTATGAGGACCTCCATCGGCTCCTGGACGGTGGAGGTGTTGAAGACGGCCACACCTCCGTCCGGACCCCATATGTCTACCACCGGGATCCCCCCGAGCCCGCCCATCTTGCGCCAGTCGAGTGGGTAGGTGCCCGCCCGGTAGACAAGGGGATCGCCCCAGCCCTCCGGGTTCGGGATGCCGTTGAACACCCACAGATCGCGTCCGCTGATGGTGATCTCCAGGTCCCAGCCCGGGCAGCTCGCCCATCCCGCCAGGAGGCCGACCAGGACAAAGGCCGCCATGAGGGCCGGGAGGAGGGATGTCCATGGGACACGGCGAGGCGATCGATTCCCATGTCCTTTCAGCATGTGAGCAATTCGAGTCTCTTTGACCGACATGTCATCTCCCTCCCGCATCGCATCCAGTAAGTGTCTGTCCGGAAGAAGCTAATATTTCCTGCATTCCGAACGCCCGGCCTGTCATTCCGGTGAACCGAAGCCCTGAACGAAGTGAAGGGGCAGGGAGGAATCTTGTATTTGCAATCAATTGGCAACTCCAGATTCCTCGGCTATCGCCTCGGAATGACATTTCCGGACAGAAACTAGTCAATCAGAGCGATCCATCCAGCTCGTCGGCCACGTTTGCTTTACAGGCCCTGCATCGCCGGGCCCCTCTGAAGAGCGGCTCGCCGCACGAAGGACAGTGGTAGCGTTCACATTCCGACCGTGCCCACTCCGCGCTCCCCTTCTCGTCGCCCTGCTCGGCCACCTTGGCACGCCAGCTCGGAATGGCCCGCTTCATCACGCTCACGCCGGTGGCAAAAGCGAAATTCTCTATCCTGTCGCACGGCCATTCCTCACATTGATGGCAGGAATAGAGCCCTTTCTCTTTTACGCATTCTCTTATCGTGCATATCTTGCAATATCCGTACATCTTTTTCGGCGGATCGGGCTGCATGCACCCGAGGCACTCCGTCTCTTCCGGCTTGGTGCCGTAGAGATTGCCCATGACGGTCTTGAATTTCTCGTTATCGTCCCGGGTCGCGATGTAGACTCCGCAGGCGCCGCAGTAGAGCCCGCACGGCGCCATCAGATCCTTGTTCCTGAATTCTTCTTCGGTCCATCCTTTCATGATCCTCTCTCCTTTTCACGATCGAATTTTCTGAAGGCGAGGAAGAAATACAAGCCGCACAGAAAGTTCAAGGGGCCGGCGGCAAACAGTGCCGCCCGGCCGAACCAGGTGATATCTGTACAGTACCACAAATAGCTCCAGTCGGTGAGCAGATCGCTGAAGCGCACTCCCGAGACCACGGCGAGCCATACCCTTTCCCTTTCCCATCTCCAGAGGGCGATCGCCTGCAACAGGGCGAACATGGCCCAGTTACCGGCGCATCGTCGCAGAAAACCCTGGGGATCCACGTATTCCACGCCGTGGAATATCCGGAACCAGAATCCCGGGAACAGATAGCCGACCAGGGTCAGGACGACATCGAGCAGCAGGAGCGCTATCAGGATGCGTCGGGTGTTTTGAATGTTGATTAATCCGTCGCTCAAAGAGAATCCTTAGCGCTTGTCATTTCGAGTGGAACGAGAAATCTTTCCGATGAACTAGTTTGAAAAGATAAGATTTCTCCCTGTGGTCGAAATGACACACGATAATGCGGTCGAAATGACACATGATAATATGGTCGAAAAGACAAACCTAATTCGATGCCCTCAGTGAAGATCGATCCATTTGTCCACCCTGGGTGCGCGATAGAGCCTGAACTGCGTTAAAAGCTCGGATGGCGACTCCGCTACGAGCAGCATGTCTCGGTGCGCTTGTTTGACGAACCGTTGCTCCACGGAGTGATCGAGGAATTCGAGGAGGCGGTCGAAATAGCCACACAGGTTCAAAAGGCCGCACGGCTTGGTGTGGAAGCCAAGCTGTGCCCATGTAAGGATCTCGAAGATCTCCTCGAGGGTTCCCAGTCCGCCGGGCAGGCCGATGAAGGCGTCCGAGAGCTCGAACATCAGCTTCTTTCGCTCGTGCATGGATGGGACGACATGCAGCTCGGAGATCCGCTCATGTCCTACTTTGCCGGCAATCGCCTCCGGAATCACGCCGATGACCTTCCCACCGCAAGCGAGGGCGGAGTTTGTGACTTCACCCATAAGGCCGACGTCCGCTCCTCCGAAGACAATGTCGAGTCCCTCTTCGACCAGTTGCCGGCCCAGGGATCTGGCACTCTCTCTGTATTCGGGCAGAAGCCCCGAGCTGGATCCACAGTTGATGCAGATTCTTTTTAACATGTTCAGTTTGACTCGATTTGCAGTCTCGAATCCACGGCCCGGGCGATTTTTTCAATACCAGCTAAGGTACCGATATCCGTATCGAGACCTATGATTGTAACCAGGAAATTACCTCTCCGGAAATTCAGATAATAGGAGTCGAGCCGACCTTCCTGTCCCACGTCGATCGGGCTGCCGTCGTTCCCGGTCTTGAAGGTGTAGATACCGTGAGCCGCCTCCGGACTGACCATTTTATAGATTTCGAGATTGATCGATTTGCCGTCGTCGCTCCTGTATGCCTGAAAAAGGGCCTCTCGGAAGCCATGTTCGAGATAGACCTCGGCGCCCCCGTCGATGAGCAGAAAGAGGTCATCCCCCACGGCGCACTGCGCTTCCCCGTCGGGCGTCCATCCGGCCACGTCCCCGGTCCGGGGCGCAAGGTCCTTTGGCTCCACCGTGACGGATCGATCTCCCGGTCGTATGAGCGGGGAGCAGCCGAGACATAGCGAGATCAAGATCGGGACCAACATGTGGGCGCCCTGGCCCATTCGGCTCGGGGGATCGCTCGTCGCCGGAGCCTGCCCCCGCGAAAGCGGGGGGTTCCTCGCGATGACATCCAGGAATATCATGATGGGGCTCAATCGAGCTCTTTAGTTGGACTCGAGCTCCTTGATTTTGACCTTCTTCAGATCGATCTCACCTATCCCAAGCTCGTGGGCTTTGTTTATGGCAATGATATCCGCGGGATTCAGGCCCCACAAAGTCGAGCAGTAGGCGTCGATGGCGACCCGGTCGGTCCCGATAACGACCTTGAGGGGCTTGTGCAGTTTCCCCGGGCCGAAGGGACCGTTCGTGATGATGAATTCCGTGGCATCGACGATGCACAGGTCAGGTTGGATAATCGTGTTCAGGTCGGCAATGCACTGCTCCAGGTGCAGGATGCTGGCGGCATCGGTCTCCCAGTTCTCTCGGTGAAAGGTCCTGTTCGAGGCGGGAGAGTTCAGGCCCATGAGGTTCTTCATCGTACCGGTAAAGCGGTTGCCGGAATGGTCCTTTGTGATGGGCATATCGATGAGGACGTCGTAATCGTAGAAGGTCTTCATGATGCGGGCCTCTTTCAGCGCTGTGCCCCTGGGTACCGGCACCGGCTTGAAAAGAGATTCATCATTCAGATCGGTGATATCCAATTTGACGCCTTCAGAATCGACAACCTTTTTGATCCCCGTGTCTTCCCAGTTTTTTTCCGGCAGCCAGCTTATGCAGCCTATTTCCGCGGCATCCGCCTCCTTGCACATCTGAATGGCGGCCCGGACGATCTCCGGATTGGTGTACGCCCCGGGGTTGTTCCTCTGTGGATTGGCCAGGATAGCGACCTTTGAATTCCTGGGGACGAATTTTTTCATGCCCCCCAGCAATTCGACCGCCTTCTTGGCATTCGCGGAATAATCCGGCCCTTTGACCACGCCCACATCGATCGCTTCCGAGCTCGATGCAATGCCGGGGATCAGGGTGCCGGCCAGAACAGAGCCTGCTCCGATTGCGGCGCTCGTCTTGATGAAATCGCGGCGATTGATTTCTTTCGACATGAGAACGATCCTTTCGTCAGGTTTCTTTGACCGGTTCCTCACAGCCCGATCTCTTCGGCGACCCCGCGCATCGACTCGAGGGAGATCTCTATGAACTCGGCCAGGGGAATCCCGATCTCCTCGCACTCCATGATGACCTCGCGCCTGGCCCCCCGGGCAAAGGATTTCTCCTTCATCCTCTTGCGCACGCTCTTGGACTTTACGGAGGCGAGCTTCTTGTCCGGAAGGACCAGGGCCGTGGCCACGATGAGCCCCGTGATCGTCTCGGCCGCGGCCAGGGCGTGATCGAAAACACCCTCGCGCTTCAGGCCCAGGCCCTCGGCGTTGTGCTTCAAGACGGCATCACAGATCTCCTCGCTCACCCCGGCCTCTCTCAGCATCTCGGCCCCTTTCGCGGCGTGGGTGGCCATGTCGGCGTCGACCACCTCCAGGTCGATGTCGTGGAGCAGTCCGGCCAGGCCCCAGACCTCCGGGTCCTGGTCGAACCGACCGGCAAGGCTGCGCATGATCGCCTCGGTGGCGATGCAGTGCTTGACGAGGTTCGGCGTCTTGAGATGGTCGGTCAACAGGGCATAGGCCCGGTCTCTGCTGATGGAAGACATAATTGCACTCTCCATGATTGGTATTACAGAGTCGTCGCTATTTTGTGGATACGTACCACATCTCCCTTGTGGTGGCAATGTTCGGCGTGAGCGATGGGCTTAACATTTCGAGGCGGAGCAGGGTCAGTAATCAATAGAAGCACCACTGTTAACGAGAGGGCGCCGCGAACGGTTCCGGGGCGACCCCGGGCAGGACCTCTCGAACAATCCCAAAAAAGGAGAGAGACAATGAAACGGCGATCATACAGTTGCAACTTTGTGCTGCTCGTCCTCGCGACGGGCCTTGTGGGAATTTCCTCGGGCTGTGATATCTGCCGGGAGTGGATCCGGGTGAGCCACGAGCTGGAATATGTGAACCACGGGTGCGAGGAACAAGCCGATTTTCTCGCGTCGGTCGAGGGCATGGGCGGCGGAGTGATCCCCCTGGATGAAAGTCGATTCTACATCGCCTGGTTTCCCGAGGGGTGGGAGGAGCTCCCGGACCGCAGGCTGGTGGTCACCCTCCACGGGAGCGGGGGATGCGCCGAGAGGCTCTTTGAATGGTGGTGGGAGATGAGCGTGGATCGCCGGTTCGCCCTGGTCGCCCTTCAGTACGCTGAGGAGGATCCCTCCGGTGAATTGATATACGACGATTCGGACCGGATATACGAGGATCTGCGCACCATGATCGGGCAGCTCCAGAGCCTCTGCTTCCTCGGAGACATCCCGATCATACTGCACGGATTCTCCATGGGCTCGGCAAGATCCTTCGAGCTCGCCATCGCCGACAGGGCCGACGGCGGGATGAGGGCTTTCTCGGCCTTCATCGCCGACTCGGGCACGGCTTTCGCCGAAACGGGGGGCGAGTTGCCCCAGTTTATTCTGGACGCGGGCCCGAACGCCTACGATGGCGCCCGCTTCTGGCTCTACTGCGGCGGTGCCGACCACGACGGCCAGACCTGCTTCGACATGGAGGACATGAACGTCCTCATCCTGGACAGGGGTGCCGTGGTGGACGATTTCTACGTGAACCCCCTCGGGGGGCACGGGATCTTCGCCGGCCACACCCCGGGAGCCCCGGGGCCGGCACTGACCGCCATGTTCGACTACATCGACGGCATCACGGTCCCGTAAGCCGCTCCGACCGGGGTGATGACTCCTTCTGTGCTTTTGTGAGTGTTCCGGTCACTCCGGCAACACGATGGCGTGTGCTTCCCGAGCGAAAAAGGCCTTGCACTCTTCCCAGTCAAAGGGTTCCAGCATGGTGGGCGTCGGCTCCTGTTCGGCATCTTCGAAGTAGGTCAGGCTCTTTAGAATGTGGTAGGTATTTGCACGGCCCGGCCCGTATTTTTTCGGGATGAGATCGAAGAAGTCCTGCAGGTGGGAGCCACTTCGGAGAATTGTGTGAAGATCGATGAAGTCTTTTCGGCTTCCCCTTCCGGAGATGGCGATCAGCTTCATCAGTGCGATATCCCGGATATCTGCAAGAGAGAGACAGCGATAAGGGGTGCATTCGAACAGGAAAGGGGCGGGGATCTGAAAGAAGGAGAGTTTTGTTCCCGAAGTGAGAACCGTGAGCGTGTTCTCCGCTTCCTGCAGGGTCTCATAGTCACCGTATCGTCCGAACAGAGCATGCAGGTGCTCCGGATTCATCCCCTCGGTGCGGGAGAAAACGAAACTCTCGGAGATCCGGTGCCCCAGCCACAGAGCCAGACCCGTTCCTCCCGCCAGGGTCCAGTCCTTGAAAAGAGACGCCGCATTTTTTTCTAGCCAGGCCAGGAGGGCCTTGCTCCCTTCCGGGAGGACTTTTTCGTGCATGAGACGCCCTCTCTTTGCAGGATCCGATTCCAGAAACTCTCCGTCTTTGCGGATTTGAATCGAACGCGGGCCACACTCTCGAGAAAATTCCGGCGGCCCATATGTGCCTGGAGAAACCTGACGTCCCCGAGCGATCCGTACTCGAGGACGCGTTCCAGCACCCACAAAGTGTAGTCTTCTAGGTCTCGAACTGTAATCTTTCGCTCCCAGAACAGGCGCTGCAGATCTCGGATGCCCTGGGCTTTTCGGATCTTCGTCGATGGGAGCTCGATCGGCTCCAGGTCGACTTTGAGGCGGCATCCCAGGGCGGTGGCAAGCTTGCGCAGCGTGTAAATCTCGAATCTCTGCCAGCCGTTCTCGTATCGTGAAAGGGTGGAGGTGGAAGTGTCGGCCCTTCGGGCCACTTGCTGCAGGGATAGGCCGAGATCCAGACGGCGTTTTTTTAGCTTCATAGAGATGTTGTTTTCGTCCATGCTATTATCATATATGATAATAATAATTTTATCAAGAAAGGATATGGTTTTTTGAAACAGGAGTCCTAAAAAGATGTCTAATAGAGATAAAGAAAATTTCTGCTCATCAGGCTGGACTCAGTGAGGCCCGTCGCGTGAGCAATTGGACGGAATCGAATCGGAAGGAGGTCGTCATGTCGGGAAGCAAAATGAAAAAATCAGCAAAGTGTTGTTTGGCGTTTTTGGGATATTATCTGGTTTTTTTCTTGTCGATGATATATTTCGACTATTGCATGGAGAGAGACACTGCATCGCTGCTGGAGAGTTATCAAGCCATAAAGGCCGATCCTCGACTCATTCATGCCATCGACTCTTTTATTTCATCTCAGACCACAAATATTCGATGGTTCGCACATTTGTGCTACACCTCGATTTTGATAATAGCGTTTCCTGCTATTATCTATTTCAATAACGCCATTAAAAAAGAGAATTCCAGAGACTGCTGCAGCTAAATCGAGATCTATATTTTTTGGTGCCCGGGCTTCAATGTAATCGCCTGCGGAAGTGAGTATCCCCTGAATTCCGAGTTTGTCTCACATCCACCTTGGTTCCATCCGTTTGACGTTCCTTTGCTATGGTAGTAATAAATATTTGATGGTGTCGCTGCTGTAAGACCTTCCACCGCTCTCGAGTCAATGTCCGGATCAGTGCATCGACCCGAAAAAGGAGATATTCGATGGAAGCCTCTGGAGACCGGATTGAAGTTTCAAGGGAATATCCAAGAATCGGTCAGGCAATCGCCCTGTTGATCGCACTGTTGGTGTTGCTGATTTTTATGGGTTTTCTTTTAAACCAATTTTTCGGTGAACGAGTCGGGATGGCCGGGGTCGTAGCCATAGCGAATGTCGTCTCTTTCGCCGTCATATTGATGTGGGGTATGAGGAGGGCCCGGAAGTCACCCGGAGAAGTATTTCGTTTTTCTTCTTTCCCCATCATCGCCCTGCTCCCCCTGGTCCTCGTCCTGTTTGGCCTTGAGATCATTTGTTCCGAAATAGACAATGTGACCCGGTGGATCCTCCCGGTGCCGGATTCTCTTGCAGAAATCTTAATGGATCTTCTGGAGGGAAGCGGTACATCCCTGATTTGTCTGGTTGTTGTCGCCCCTTTGACCGAAGAGCTCCTGTTCCGCGGGCTCATCCTCAGTGGCTTTCTCGGTAACTACTCGGCCAGGAAGGCCATTCTGGTCTCGGCCGTGCTGTTCTCTCTTTTTCATATCAGCCCTTACCAGTTATGCTCCACATTTCTAATAGGAGTGCTGCTGGGGTGGCTCTTCGTCCGTACTCGCTCTCTTTGGCCCTGCATCCTGGCCCATTCTTTCGTGAATGGATCTATATTTATATTCGGAGGGCTCAACATCGACATTCCAGGCTTTTCAGGAGACCTCGAGGCCATATACAAATCCCCCACGGTGCAATTTCAGCCCTTATGGTTCGATCTGACGGGCTGCCTCCTTCTGGGGGCCGGCCTTATCTTGCTGCGCAGCGTGCTCCGACCACGCACTCCGCACTGAGTCAGGCTGCCGTTCATCTTGGCGCTGCGAAGGGCCTACTTGAATATTCCCATACCAAGAAAAGGGTTAAATCTTTACAAGTGCTGTTGTAGGGATAGAAGAGATCCCAAAGACTAGTTGATCGGGAAAGCATCCCATCCTATTGAGACTGTTCAGGAAATGCAGATGACAGGTCGATGGCAGGATGCGTGCGGGTTTCGTCAGGACAATCCCTTGTGACGCCGCACATTGAGGGCCTTCCATTCGAGAAGCGGTTGTCGTTGGATACGTTCCTGCAGGGCTGTGTCGGCGGATAAAATTGTCGAGTCAATTTCCCCTTTATCGAGCAGCAGGTCCAGGAATTCCCGTTCGGCATCATTGAAGGGCAACACCGCGGACAGGGCCTTCCTGCACTCTTCCACAAGTCGTGCTCCGTATTCCGCCGGTGAGCCTTGCTCCTGTATTGCGCGGATGTGAAGAGTAGGAATTAGTTGCCTCGCCAATTCCGCTGCATCGAAATCCAAGTCTTCGATTGAGACGGTCCTCCAGTCCTTGCGGTTCATCCCACCGTAGACGACGAATGCTATGCGGAGCCGGTCGCGTTCGAGGTAATCCATGTTGAGAATTCGGTGACAGTCGAACAGATCCCTCGCTTGCCCGCGCGCAAAAAGCGCCGCGAGCTTGCCGGCGGCCAGTTCATGCAGATCGAGAACGGGAATGCTCTTGGCTTGGAAATCCCCGAAAGGATGAGAATCGGCGGGGCGAATGTCCCAGAGTGGCTGTCTGAACATGAAATTAAGATCAATCTCGAGTTTACCTGGTTGCCCGGTGAAGCTCTGGTAGCTCAACCGCCACTTCCCACCTGCGTGTTCGTCCGGTACTCTCTTTGTGGTGAGCCCTTCTCGGGAAAACACCGCTTGGGCTGCCTGCTCGATCTTGGGGCGGTCCGTCAGCATTTCCTCGCGACCCAGCGTCCCGATGTAATTGAGGTCGATATCCACGGACAACCTGGGAAGGTCGAGCACAAACATGTTCAAGGCGGTTCCACCCTTCAAGACCCATTTCTTCTTAAGAAATGGGTGCGAGTTCAGGGTGTTCAGAAGATTCAGTAGGTGGAGCACCTTTTCGACCATCTCTGCCTTGAAACCGGTGGATTCGGTTGCTGACAAGATTTCCGACGACGAGAACTTCACAGCACTTCCCCCCATGATTTGTTCAGGATTTCGACCGGGATCATCAGGTTCCAGTCTTTGACCCAGTGGCAGTCCTTGCGCTTGCCGCGTATCAAATAGTGAGGCTGCCGGGGGCGCAGTTTTCGCAGTGGATTCAAGTGGGCATCGTCAACCATCAAGGCTTCCTTGTGCTGTTCCAGAAAGAAACCCACCTTTCCGGCGGTGGTCGCATTCTCTAACAAGATGGCGTACTCGATGACCTGATCCAGGTCGAAGAACTCGACCGATTCCAGGGACCGCCATATCTCTTCCCAACTTCCGGTCAGGTTCGGTCGATCCAGCACGTCGACGAAGGTTCTTTCAAGGTTGGTTACCCGGAGTTCCACTCCAGAACGTTTGTGGCTGGTGACTCCAAACATCTCCTTACTCTTCGCCTGGAGGGGATGCGGCATGGGAGCGCGCGTGAATTCATGAGATTGAAACTTTAACGGAAGCGATTTGCTCGTGGATATGTAATGAAGCCTTGTATAGACAGAGTAGGCTTTTCCGTGAAATTCTAGAGCTGTGTGGTATGCTAGAACCGCGTCCGCGGTCATTTTTGCCGCCACGAGATAAGGATCGACCGGGCTTGACGCCGGATCAGCGCCTAAAGGAACAGTCACATATAGTCCACGACGCACACGCACTATCCGCCCTTGGCTGCGGTAATAGGTCAGGAGTGACTTGCGGGTGTTCGGCTTGCCGGACCCTCGGTCGGATAAAAAACGGTCGAGTTCGTCTACCGTGAACACGGCGTGGTGCGATAGGAATTCATTCAACTTCATGGGGCGATCCTTTTGACGTTCCTTCGACATAGTAGTAATAAATTTAGCGCTTTCTCGTCGTTGTGTCAAGTAAAATCCGGAGCGTTTTGACGAGTTGGCGAGATATGGCTGATGTTATTGCTACTTACTCGCCTTTGCGTCAAGTGTCGAACAATCCACTCATCGACATAACTCGCAGGACGGGCCTTCCGCTCCACACGGCGCGAATGTCGCGCTCACAAGGGCAAGAAAAACTGAAAGGACCCCGATGGAAGAGCGAACTGATATGCATTCGGATTGGGTAATGATTACCTTTCCGGATCGGTTCTATTCCACGCTTGGGCGGCCCCGAGCGACATGATCAGCAAGAACAGGCCGATCAGGGCGGCCGGGCCGGTTATGCCCGCGGCCGGGGCCGGGAAACCGCACCAGGGCGGTACCTGCCCGGTCTCGACCTCCACGATGATGGGGCGGTCGGTCAGGCTCAGACGCACCTCTCCCCCAACCCCATCGAGGACCTCCGAGTCCGGAATTTCCTGGTCCCAGCGTTCGATCGTGTAGTGCACCCGCACCTGAGAGGCACTCGTGCTCAGGGTGTAGATGAAGGGCTCCCTGTGCTCCGGGTGGTCCTCGTCGACCGTGTAGTCGTGCCACATGACCCAGAGGGGATCGCCGCTCTCCCGGGTGAGCTCGTAGACGCAGGTGAGCGGAAAGAATGTGCCGGAAGTTTCCTCCTCGACCAGGATCGCGCCGGCCGTTACCCCCAGCAGCTTCGTGTAGAGCCACCGGTACTCCCAGTAGGCCTGCTTGCGCGTTTGGTAGGGATCGCCGGTTTCATAATGGATCACCCAGTCCAACAGGCCCGCATGGCGCCAGATGACCTCGGCCCAGACTATGCCGTCCATCACCGGCTGAACAAAGCTGTTGTGCACACCGCTCATCAGGTGGAAGACGAACCGCTTGATCAGCGTGCCCGCGTGATCCGGGTAGTAGTCGGCCCTGGCGGCCTCGTAGATCGGGTCGCCGGGATTATTGCGCTCGAGATCCTCGATGATATCCTCCACGCCGCTCTCGTCCTCGTCGACAAAGGTCAGCGGGCAGTAGGACCAGTCTCCATTTCCGTTGCGCGGGCTGGTGTTGGTGTCGTCCGAGCAGTAGATCTTGTCCAGGCTGAGGTGGTCCCGAAAATACTCGACAAAAGCCAGCGCCCCGGTGTACTTGCCGGAGGGGTGGAGGTCCATCACGTCGAAGAACGCCTGGTTCTCGATCGTGCCGTCCACATAGGGAGCGGCCTCGTCTGGAATGCGCGACTCGAACGTCAGCGGGTCTGGATGGTCGTTGCCGAGATCCCCGAAATTGATCCCCGCCCGGGCCACCAGCACGTCCGGACAGGCGGCCTTCGCGCCGAGGAAGGCCGCCTCCAGCATGGTGAAGTACTTCTCCGCCGTCCCCCCGTATTCCTCCCAGTGGCCGTACACCTCGACCTCACCGCCGATCCGGACCATGTAGATCACCGGGTAGTCGAGCCCCGGCATGTCGTCGGTGCCGTCGCCGTCGTAGCGCTCCACCAGGGCCCGGACGAACAGGCCGAAGTCGTCCATGTGCTCCGGCTTCGGAGGACTCTGGTACTGCGGGTCCGGCCCGGGCCACTGCTCGGTGCCCCACTTGGAGCCGGGCGATATCCAGAGCTCCATGCGCTTGCCGCCGTCGGCTATCATGCGTACGTTTGCGTCCAGGTCGGGCCATTCGTAGGTGTGAACCCCTCCCACGGGCGGGCTCTTCTCGACCCCCTGCCACTGCACCTTGTTGAGGCCCATCACGTCCCACCCGCAGTCGTAGAGCAGGGGAACCGACCATGTCGCATTCTGGAAGCTGTCTGTGCCGAAGGTCGCGCCCGTCACGGGGAAGACGCTCTGGTCCACGGTGCGAGAGGGACCGGCGCCTGCCGGCGTCGCCGTCGCCGCGGCCATTATCAGACAGATCACGCCCGCGTGTAGTGCCGACCGATTGAAAACGCTTTTTTTTCTCCAAGGCATGAAGCTCATTTTTTCGTGTTTTTCGCGTATTTCGTAGGGTGCGTTAGCGTCAGCGTAACGCACCAGAAGCGGTGGGTTACGCTTCGCTAACCCACCCTACTTATAACCGCCTATCCCGCGACCATCTTCAGAAACACCACGTCCTTTGCCTCGACCTCCAGGCCCTCGATGAGGTCCACCGTGCCGCTGAAGGTGTGATCGAGCCTTTCGCCCTCTCCATCGACCCTCCACACCTCGTACAGGCCGGGCCCCAGGCCGTAGAGCTCCACGTCGATGGTCACGTCGGCGGCGGCCGGGGCGGCGGTGAAGTTTGTGAAGATGAAGCCGACCGATCCGTCCCGGCCCCTCCAGGCCGAACGGACGATGGATGGGATCTGCATCGACTGCGGTTCACCCTTTATCATGAACTCCATCGCCACTCTCGGTACTTCCTCGGCCAAGGGCGGCCGCACATACTCTCCGTGCCTCAGATAGGCCAAAGCCAGCACGCGGAACTGGATGAGCTTCCTGAGATAGTCCATGGACTGTTGCTCGTCCAGACCGGAGCCCTGAAAGCCGTCCGTCGTGGTCCCGGCCTTCACGCTGACGCCCACGGTCTTTCCGGCCACGAAGTCCTCGGCGCCGTAGAAGTCATAGTGCAATCCTGCGTCCTCTTCGTAGGTTTTCACGAAATTCGAAAAGAGCGTGGCGTTCTTGCCCCCGCCGCAGGCGATCTGAAAATCGTGGTACACGGCCGCGAACATCGGCTTGTACTGAATGCCGGGGAGCGGAGCGCCCCATGCGACCATGTCGTCCATGGGATGGTAGGCCTTGTAGAGAAGGATGCTGGTGTCCAGGGCCTGCTCGGCGTTGGACTCGCTCAGGGCGAAGAACCCCTCGTCGATGTTCGCCTGGCCCCAGTCCAGAACTTCGTTGAAGGTCTCTCTCCATCCATCCGACCACCACGCTCCCCCTCCCAGAGGATGCTCATGGTCGTCGAACGTGTCGTAGCAGGGATAGGGCACCGGGGTTCCTGTGAGGGCCACCGAGTTCACCGCCGGGACGTCCGGCCAGGGTGCCGAGCTCTCAACGTTCGCCATGAGGGTCTCGATCTGGCGCTCCACCCACCACACGCTCCCCTGGCACATGTGGTTCACGTCCCTGCCCTCGGGGACGGCCTTGTTCGGCTTGTTGTGATCCTTGTGCACCTTCCCGTTGGGCTTTTTCACCGCTCCCTGGGCGCCGTAGTCCTGGTACCACAGCCTGCATGCCGAACCCTGCGGACGCTGGCACCCGTTTCCGCATTCGTCCGGATTGCAGCCGTAGTCTCCCAGCATCTGCCACTCGTTGGTGTTGAAGTTCACCGAGAGGATGGACTCTGGGAATCGGTCCCGCATGTAGGCCGCGAACTCCGGGAAGCCCGGCTTGTACTCGGCCGGGGCCTCTCCCCCAGGCATCTCTCCCCCGTGGGAGCCGACGCCGAAGTCGGGGCCGGCAAAGAGGACCGCCGGGTCGGGCGGGATCCCGGGCGTTGCGTTGAAGTAGGCCACCACCGAGTCGATCGTCTCATAATCCAGAGCGGTCACTTCATCAGCCGGGATGCGGTAAAGCATTGTGTAGGCCCGGTCCTCCTGCTTCTGGGGGATCGGCCTGCGCTCGGCGACCCATTTCTGCTTCCGGGCCCATTCCCGGTAGATCTTGGCCGCCGTGAGCCAGTCGCCCGCGAAGAAATCGGTGACGACCGCGTACGGCTGAGTGTATTCGCCCAGGCCTTCAAGGGTCTCGGAGGAATTGTAATTCTTCACGAGGATCTCCAACCGGTCCGCCTCCCGGAGTCCTTCATAGTAGAGGCTCTTGGTGTGGCCCTCGCCGTCCTCGCAGGCCAGGTACAGGCCGTTCTCTTCATCGTAGTATGCGAAGAACTGCATCATCATCTGGCTCGGGTACTTGAAGATCTGGAGGTCCTCGTCATTGGATCCGCCGGGGTGGCCGTTCCCCGCGGCGATCGGATCTCGGACCAGGCCGCCGTCGAAGACCGGCACGCACAGGGTGTCGTCGGTCCGGGCCTCGCCCACGGGCGGGAGCAGGAAAAAGGGGTGCTTGGCGTGGAGGATCCCGTTCTCTCCGGTCACCGACGCCTCCAGGTCCCACGCGGCCTTGCCGTCGTCGCGGATCTCCACAGACAGGCTTACGCCAGCCGTCTCGCCCGGGCTGTGGCCGAGGGGGATCCCCTGCCATTCCATCCGGAGCCGGTTGCCCTCGACGTCCCAGGCCGTAGAGGTCGCCGCCCGGGTGGAGCCGTCAACATAGTGAGGCTTGCCGGGGGCCGTGCGCTCCCGCACGTCAAGCTCCCACAGGGGGCTCGCATCCAGATCGAAACGGGCGCCGGTCTCCAGGTACTCGATGTGTTCGATCCGGAAGCGGTTCCACCTGTCCAGCGAGGCCCGGATCTCGGTGCGGCCGTCCGAGATGGTCCTGTACTCCTTGCAGCCGGCCAGCACGATTCCTATCATTAAAAGGAAAGCGATGTGGTTTTTCTTCAGTTTCATTTTGATACCCTCCTCAGCCCTATCCCGGCCGGGATGAGCAGGGCCGAAAACAGGATGGCGACCATGGACGGCGAGGTCCAGGAGCCTTGGCCGGCCGCCAGGGGCCCGGCAACAGAGCAGCTTGGCACGGCCACGTGGATCATCACCGGGATCTCCACGTAGTCGGTCAGGCTCTCCGGGTCGCCCCCCGCATTCCTGCTCACCGCCTTGATCCAGAGGATCCTGTCCCCCGACAGGCCGGCCGTGTCGAGCACGGCGTCCACCATGGTCGGGCTCTCCCCGGCCAGCTCGACCTCTACGGTATCGAAGACGACTTGGCCCGTGTCCGGCGTCCTCTCGGTGCCCCAGGCCGCGCTCAGGGTGAAGACGTCCGCCTCTCCCGCCTTGTTGGCCAGGCCGATGGAGAAGAGGTTGCTCGAGCCGGGGGCGAGAAAGATCTTCTGTCCCCTGTACGTGGCGGACGGATGGGTCCAGAGGTCGGCGCCGTAGGTCTCGTCGAGACTGAGCGTATAGTTCCGGAGGTCGTCGAAGGTGTAGGGCCAGTTGTCCGAGGCCTCGTAGGCCATCTCGCCGTCATAAGGCCGTTCGAGGTAATCGTAATCGCCGAGGAGGCGGAACTTCTCCTGGGAGTTGAAGTAGACGAGGTCCTCTTCGTCGTAGTTCGGGCATGCGAGCTTCTCCATCATCCAGTCGATGTTCCACGTGGTGATCAGGTCCGCCTTCATGGCGAGGGCATCCGCGGACTCCTCGACCTCGATGGTGGGATTCACAAAGTGGGAGGTATCATCGAGGGGGATCAGACTGTTCCAGTACCGGGAAAGATCCTCGATGGGAGGGCACGCGCCCTCGAGGCTTCCGTAATAGCCGGTGAAGGTCGGATATTCGTACACCACCGGTGCCACGGCGGCCTCCTCCAGGGCCTTGACGACCTCAATGTGGGTCATCTCGTGGGCCGGGTGACTGCCGCACCATCCCTGGATGAAGAGGATGTCCGGATCGATCGACCTGAGCTTCGCAACGATCTCCCGCATCACCGATGTCTTATGGGTGATCGGGCCTGAATGCTCCAGGTCATGGATCTGGATGTCCTCGCCCATGACCGCCTGCAGGGGCATGGCGCCTTCGGCCGTGTTTCCTGTGACGAGAAAGTGGATCTCGTACCCCTCCTGCCTGGCCATCCAGAGTTGGGCCGAGGTGAGGATGATGTCGTCCCCGTGGGCCGAGATGAAGAGGATCCTCTCGGCACGTGCCTGGGTTGGAAGTAGGACCGCCAGGGTGAGGGCCGCCGCCAGGGCGGTAGTCAGGATCTTGCGGGAAACTTTTTCTGTCCGAGTACGTCTTTCTTTCATTTTGACCTCCTGTTGTACTCCTCTAGGTCATTGCGAGCGGAGCGAAGCAATCCACCGAGAAAGGAGGGCTGGGGTGCTCGGGGGGTTGCTTCGTCGCGATGCTCCTCGCAACGACCATGATTGAGTCTGTTTAGCAGTCATAGTCGCGGGACTATTACCACTTGAGTGTCTTTACAGCCTCGGCGAAGTCGAGGACCTCCTGGTCGGTAAAGGGATTCGCCTTGTAGCTCGCCTCGGGATCGCGCAGGACATAGCGGTTCGTCTCGTCGTTGTAGTGGTGGCTCTCGGGATCCGAGCTGGAGCCGATGGGGCGAACGCTCCGCGATGTCGCCGCCTCGGCGTCGAGCACGGAGACCTGCATGAAGGAGGAGCCCCGGTCGCCGACTATGGGCCCGCATTCCTCCACCAGCGGTCCGTCCACCATGAAGAGCGTCGGCATGCTCCCCGTTCCGCCGCCCACGGGGAAGATCCCGTCATGGTCGATGAAATGAACCTCGCCCCACTCGGGCGCCAGCCCGCAGGGGCAGCTCTCCAGGAAGTCGCGCGCCTCTCTCAGCGTGGCCAGCAGGAGGTCCCGCTGTTCCTGCGTGAGCTCCGCGGGATCCTCGGGCAGACCGCCGATTGCGCCGCCGAGGGTGGCAGTCCAGGTGTAGATCAGGGCCACCGAGGTGTTGTGCTTCGTGGCCTCGTTCGGCTCAAAGGCGAGCAGAGTCGCGGCCTCGACCAGGTCGGTGTGGATCGTAGCGTCGTAAAAAGAGAAGAAGAGGTCCTCGAGCTTGTCCGCCTTGCGGATGTGCACGTCGAGCGAGTAGAGGCGCATGTCGTAGTCGGTGATCTCATCGTCCCCTTCCAGCAGCTCCCGGGCCATGCGGTTCCGGTCCGTGTCGCTCTCGATGCAGACGTAACTGGGGAAGTCGTCCGGGTCGATCCCGCTATCCGGGCAGACGTGCCAGGGCGAGACATTGCAGTTGGAGAGGAAGCCGCTCTCCGGGTTCGCGACCTGGGGCAGGTCGGCGATGGCCCAGTGCACGGGGTGCCCCTCGACGTCCCGGGCCCACTCGTCCTCTCCGGTCCACCCCTGGCGAACCCGGTCCCAGTAGTTCGGGTCCTCCTCGTGCGGGTTCACCCGGACCGGTATGCGGCCGTTGAAGATGTAGAAGATGTCCCCGTCTCTGTCCCCCACTACGATGTTCCACTTGACCATCTGGAGCACCTCCTCCATGGGGTACGAGTCGCTCCCGTCCTGAAGTCCGAGGGCGAGCTTGATGTCCCTCACACTCCCGGCCGTGTCAAACCGGTAGGCCTGGAGCATGATCCCTGCGATGAGGTCCCCGGGGTAGTCGTCCACGGTACCGTCCATCATGCTCAGGGCCAGGCTGTAGACGTGCTCTCCATCCGGTGAGAAGACCGGCTCCTCGCCCTCCACGGCCAGTGGGACGATCGGGCCGTGGTGGGTGTAGTAGGCCGGAACCACGAAGGGGGAGGCCCCCTTCACCGGGATCGTGATTGTATCTTGAACGATCGGCTTCCTGCCGGACGGGTCGCCTTCGAAGACGTACTCGGAGAAGTCCCACGGCGTGGCGAGCCTCTCCTCGTAGCAGTCCGCCATGTCGAGCATGCCGTTGGAGGTCATGGACCAGGCCACGTTCTCGTTCCGGCCCATGGCGATGAATGGGGATCCTACCACGGCGGCCCCGGTTACGTTGAGCACGCCTGCCGTGTCCTTGAGGTGCGCTTCGTACCACTGGTTGCCCCCGTACCAGGGAAGGTGCGGATCGGCCAGGACCATGGCGCCCCCCCCGGTCTTGGGCGGCCCCACGACCCACTGGTTCGAGGCCGTGGCGTCCGACTCGGGAACCAGGTCCGCCAGGTCCCGGGACTCGAGCGCCGTGGCGAGATCCCCCTTGGCGTGGCCGAGCTGGCGGTTGAACTGGCCGTAGATGCTCCAGGCGAGCACGTCCGCCGGGCCGAAGGTCTCGACGTCCGGTGTGTGGGTGAGGTTGTACTCCTTGATGTATTTATTGAGGCCCGAGGAGAAACCGTCCAGCCAGGAACGCTCCTGCTCACTCATGCCGGCGTAGGCCGCCTCGGCGGATTGGGGTACGCGGAAGAGGTGCGAGATGTAGTCCGAGTAGATATTGGCGCCGCCGGACCCCTCGCCCTCCATTGCGGCCACGGTCCCGTTGGCCGTGCGGTACAGGGGCACGAAGGTCTCGAGCTGATCGCGGGCCACGGCATAGCCGAACCCATACATGACCTCGTACTCGGTGTCGGCGTAGATGTGCGGCACGCCGTTGATATCGGTGTAGATGGTGGCCTCGTTCGGGCAGCCGAGCAGGGCCAATCCCAGGGCCGAGACAGAGATCGTCAAGACGAACAGGGTCGAAGCGGAGTTTTTCATTAGGGAGCCTCCTGGTTTGGGTCTATTCGATTGTGGGTTGGGCGAACTAGACCCTAACGTTGTATAAAACCGCAGGTGGAAACCGCTGACGCTCACGCCAGAGCACATCATCTGCGGCCGTGCTCATCTCGGCCAGGTCCTCACGTACTGTTCAGTACGCTCCGGCCTGTCCGAGCCTGCGCGCGGCCACATCTGACGCACTCTGACGTGTTTCCGCTCTGCGTTTTATGCAACGTTAGGGTCAACACGTGTTTCGCTCGTCTTATCTCGTTAAACACGAAGAGAGCGCAAATGTTCTGAAGGATATCCTGGAGGGACGGCTTCTACGCCGTCCGTGGCGCGCCCTCCGGGACGATCTCAAAGCCGATACCGGCCGATGAAGTCGCCCTCGAGGGTGCCGAGATAGAGGAAGTCTCCGTGGGGCTGGGCCGAGGTCACTCCGCTGATGGCCTCTCCGGCCGGATCGTGGAGGCTCCGGATTATCCTCCCCTTTTCGTCCACGGCGATCACTAGGCCGTAAGGCCGGGGCTTTGGCTGCAGGGCGGGGGGCAGGACCGGCAGGATCGCTTTTATCCAGGGGTAGGGGTGGACGCGGTCCAGGGCGTCGTTGCGAACCGTGTACAAGGCGAGCCAGAACGTGCCCTTCCGGTCCGAAGCTATGCCGTCCGGAAAGCCGGGCAGGTTGTCGATGAAGATGTCGGAGGTTCCCGCCTTGGGCCCCTCGAGCCAGTACCGGGTGATCCGGTACCGGGCGGTCTCGTTGACCAGGACGAAGTCTTCGTCCCTGGAGACCGCTATCCCGTTTGCAAAGTAGAGGTCTCGAAGCAGAACCGTCGTCCTCCCGGTTCCCGGATCGTAGCTCAGCAGCATCCCGTGGGGCCTTGCCTCCATGAGGTCGAGATTGTAGTCATCCAGGGAGTAAATGGAGCTGGCCTCGGAGAAGTAGATGACCCCGTCCCCGGCAATGTCCAGGTCATCGGCCAGCCGCAGTGGAGCCCCTTCGGCCTCGGTCGCCAGTACGTCGATCTCGCCATGGGGATCGATGGAGAGGAGCCCCTTGGCCCCGTCCGCCACGATCAAGTTCCCACCTCCGTCGAAGTGGAGACCCAGGGGGCGCCCGCCCGTCCGGGCAAATGTCTCCACCTGCTCTCCCCCGTTTTCGTCCGTGGTGACACGGACGATCCGCCCGTCCGCTGTTCCGGCATAGATGCGTCCGTCCCGGTCCACATCCACGTCCTCGGGGCCGTGTACCAGGCCGGCTCCGATGCGCTCCAGCCGGGCCAGATCCCGGTTGGAAGCGGTCGGCCCTTCCAGGGGCGGCGCTTTCGGCGGATAGTACGGGGCCGGATCGATGAGGGGGCCCTGCAGGGCAAAGAAGATCCAGACGGTCGGAAGCAGCAAGAGAATTAGGACGAGAAGGAGAATTTTAGAGAGCATGGGTGTACTCCTTTTGGCGAAGGAAGAAGTATAGTATACACTGTTGCCTTGAAGCGATGAAAGAGAACATCATTCGAACGAAAGCGAATGTCATCCTGGCCTCGTTCCGAGGCTCTGCCTCGGAACGGAACTTCCTGGGGCTCTGCCCCTATAGGCCAACAAGGTTGCTGTCAAGGAGGCGGAGCCTCCCGTATTTTCGTTCCCAGGCGGAGCCTGGGAACGAGTAGAAGATTTCTCCCTGCGGTCGAAATGACATATGCATAAGAAACCATGAGCAAGAAAAAAGGGAAAAAATCAAAAAAGACCGCCGCCTCGAAGAAGCCGGATGAGCGGGCTGCCCCCCCTCCACCGTCCGCCTCCCGGCTGATGCTAGCACCCATCGCCCTCGTGCTGCTCGTCGTCCCGTCCGTCTACAGCTCAAAACTGATGGACGCCTCTATGCTGGCCAAAGCCCTGGCGGTCGAGGCCATTATGCTCCTCGCTCTCGGCCTGTGGATGGTCCGGACGCTTCGTGAGCGACAGCCTTTCAAAGTCCGCATCTCTCCGCTCTTCCTCCCGGCGGCCCTCTACCTGGCATGGCACTTCGTGAGCTGGACCCAGGCCGTGGCCCTTCACGAAGCCTTCCTCGAGACGGCGAAGCTGGTGGTCTGGATCTCCCTTGCCCTGGCGGCCGCCTCCTGCATCGAAGCGGATTGGATGGAGGATCTGGCAACGGCCTGGGCCATCGGCTCGATACCGGTCTCCCTGCTCGGGCTCTCGCAGTATCTCGGGGCCGACCTCTGGATCGTTCCGGCATCCGCCCTTCCGTGCGCCACCTTCATGAACCGGAACATGGCGAGCTTCTATCTCGAGCTCTCCATCCCGATAACGGTCTGGCTCGTCTGGGGCGCCGGGTCGCGGTGGAGGAGCGTCCTGGGCGCGGCCGCGGCCGCCCTGATGCTCGGCCTCCTGGTGCACACGAGGTCCCGGGGTGCCTGGATCGGCATGGTGTCGACCCTGGTGATCGTACTCGTAATGATCGTACTGCGCAGCCGGAGAGCGCGTGGGAGCAGGCAGAAGCAAGGGCAAGGCCCCTCCGGCCGCTTCCGGGCCGCCCTGACCACGGCCTCCGTTGCGACCTTCGTCGGCCTCGTGCTCCTCCCGTCCGGCATCGATTACAGTCGCACCACGGGCGATCCGACCCGCCTCCGAAGCGATGCACCTCATTCACCCCGGATTGCGCTCAGCAGGGTCCTTACCGACACATCCGACACCGGGCGGGTGAATATGTGGATCAATGCGGCGCGAATAGCTAAGGAAAACTTCCTCCTCGGGGTGGGCAGGGGCAACTTTGTGTGCCACGCATTCACTCTCAAATCACGATTCGGGGACTTTATGAACAAGAGGCCCCACAACGACTTCCTCTGCGTCGCCGCCGAGCTCGGCCTGCCCGGCCTCGCTCTGTGGCTGTGGATCCTGGCCGCGCTTGCATGGATGGCTGTACGCCTGGTCCTCCGGGCCCCGGCCGACCTCGCCCTCCCGGCCCTGGGGATCGGTGCCGGGCTTGCCGCCATCACCGTCCACTCCTTCTTCAGCTTCCCCGGCGAGCGGGCGACCATGGCCTTCTTCTGGCTCTCGGCCGGCTTGCTCTGTGCCCTCTATACGAAGGCTTACACCGTCCGGGAGCGGGTGGTGAAAAGAAGTACATTGATCTGGCTCCTCGCGGCCGCAGCCGGGGCGAACCTCTGGACAGGGCACATCTTCATGCTCAGCGCCAGGGCGGAGGCGGACACCGTCCCGGTCTACGTGCTCAAGCGCGAGAAGGATCCGGCCTGGAGGAAGATCGCTCCGGCCGCGGCCCGAAGTGCCCGCCACGGTCCGAATCTCGATATCCTGGGGATCCCGCTCATCTACTGGAAGGGGAAGGCCGACTACAGGCTCGGCCGTTATGAGGAGGCGGCCTACGCACTGGAGAAGACCCGCAGCCTGAGCCCCTATTTCAAAGGGGGCCTGGTCGTCTCCGCCGCCAACGCCTACGCGCTGGCGGGCTCCAAGGGCATCGATCCTGCGAGGAAGAAGGCGCTGCTCCGGGAATCCGAGGCCTATGCCCGAGAGGCGATCCGCTTCTATCCACAGGATATCGATGCCCGGACCACCCTGGCGGCCGGTCTCTATGCCCAGGGAGACGAGGCCGGCGCCGTCCGAGAGATCCACAGGGCCTTTCTCGTGGGACCCGACCATCCGGAGGTCCTCGCCGTGGCCCTCCGGCTCGCCCGGAGGTTCACAAAGAAGGGGAAGGGAGAGTACGCCCTCTCCGTCCTGGACGACATCCTCGAGAACCACCCGGAGAACAGCGATGCCCTGGCCCTGCGGGCGCAGCTCCGTAAAGACGGCGAATCGGGTGGAGAGGCGCTCGAATAAAAGAATTAACGCAAAGGCGCAAAGACGCCAAGACGCAAAGGTTTGTTAATAAAGGGATTCTAGCATACACGCTTTTCAATCCATTATATAGAAAATCGAGAGCTGGATTATGTTAAAAAAATCATTCACCGTGAGTCTCCTTCTTTGCGTCTCTGCGCCTTTGCGTCTCTGCGTTAAATCTTTTCTGCCATCGCATTCCGCGGCTTTCGCGTTTATCGTAGTTCCCTTTTTCATGGTCTCGGCGTGCATCGGGGGCGGAAGCGACCCGGACGGGCTGAGGCCGACACCGCCGGGCAGCGGCCCACGCGTCGTCTTCGACCCGCTGGCCGAGCCCACACCGGAGGTCCCCTTCCCGACCGATCTCGTCACCGTGATGGACGAGGACACGGCCACGGGACGGAGGCTCAATATCCGGGCCTCGGCGCCCACGACCTTCGAGAGATCGATGCGCCGGGAGATGAACCGGCTGGACGGGTTCGGTACCTTTTCCCCGATCACCCTTTCCTTTGACGCGCCCCTGGACCTGGGCACGGTCGCCCCGGAGAACATCAAGCTCATCAATGTCGATCCCCGATCCCCGGGATACGGGGAGAGCGTCCCCCTGGACTTGCCTGCCGGAGGGGCCGCAAGCACCGCCCCCCTGAGGACCAGCTACCCCCTCGAGATAACACCCTGGGCCTTCCCCCCCCACTCCCCGCACGCCGGCGCCCGGCAGATCCTCTTCAATACGGACTTCGGAGACGTGGGTGACCCGGGCTTCGTCGACTTTTATGAGAGGGAGACCGACACCCTCATTCTGAGGATGCTCGTGCCCCTGCGTGAGAGGACCGAGTATGCCGTGGTGCTCACCGAGGGACTGAGAGGGGAGGGCGGGGAGCCGATCCGATCTCCCTTCTCTTACATCCACCACGCCTCCCAGCGAGAGAGCGTCGGCAGGGCCGTTCCCTTTTTGCAGTCCATGGGGGTTCCCCTGGAGCGGGTCGCCTTTGCCTGGACCTACACCACCCAGAGCGTCACCCGGGATCTCGAGGCGATCGCGGACGGCCTGGCGGGTGATGGCCCGCTCGGGTGGCTCCGCGAGGCCTACCCGCCCGAGATCGTCCGGGTGGCCGATATGGAGACCTGCCTGGACCGCTATTTCTGCCTGGCCGACCCGGAGGGGAACAATCCGTGCCGGGACAACCGGTGGATCGTGCAGGCCGAGCTCTTCGATTATTTCGTGAGCCTCGCCATCGGCGCATCCCCGGAGCTCATCCGCGCCTTCGGCATCCTCCTCATGGGGATCGACCTCGGGGCCGACGCCACGCTGGATATGCCGCTGGCGAATATCGACTACTTTGTGTTCGGGCGGTTCCGCTCCCCCAACTTCCAGCACTCTGAGGACGAGCTCTTCCACCTGGACATCCCTTCGGGGGGCGCCTGGACCGACGAGGCCGAGGTCCCCTTCTTCATCGCCATTCCCAGGCCCACGGCCGACCACAGGCCACCCTTCCCGGTGGTGATCCACGCCCACGGCAACCCGAGCTTTCGATGGGAGGCGATCACCGTGGCAAACAAGTGGGCCGAGCACGGCTATGCCACGGTCTGCATGGACGCCCCGAGGCACTCGCCCATCGTGTCGATCCGGGACGTGCAGATCATCCTCGACTCCCTCATGGCATCCCTGGGGGAGGACCTGTGCGGCTCGTCCGGGAATCCCCTGTGCGCAGCCCTCTGGGATGCCCTGATCACAGGGATGCTGGATTGGCTCGGTGAGCCGGTGGTGGACTGGATCGCCTGTTTTCTGTTCGGGGCGTGCGACGGAAAGTTCGAGAACGAGACCTTCGACGAGGCCCTGGAGGCGCTGCTGAGCACCGGCCTTTTGGCCGAGCTCCTGGTCGAGGGGCGTGCAATCGACGTCGACGGCGACGGCAACACCGACCACGGCCTGCTCTTCACGGCCGATCTCTTCAAAGGCCGCGACCGGATCCGCCAGACCGTGGTCGAGCACATGCAGCTTCAGCAGACCCTCATGGCCCTGGACCAGGACCGTGTGCCGCCGGCCGTCCCATTCCCGGACCTGGCCCCAGACGAGGAGATCATGCCGAACCTGCTCGCCGGGGACTTCAACGCCGACGGGATCCTAGACCTGGGAGGGCGATCCGCCTGGATCCACGGCCCGGGCGGACGTCCCTTGATGGTCGTGGGAGATCAGCGCTACTTTCGAACCGGTATGTCCTTCGGTGGGATCACCACTGCCATCCTCATGGGCGTGGAGCCGGACGTCCGGACCGCCGCCTTTGCCGTGCCCGCGGGGGGGCTCACCGATGTGCTGTTGAGGTGCGATTTGAGGGCCGTGGTGGACCCCATCTTTCACGAGGTCCTGGGCCCGATCGTGGTCGGGGAGCCGGCTCCGGGCCTGGCTGCGGGCCGCCTGAAGATCTTCTTCATCCGCAGGGGCAAGAAGGAGATGGTCCGGGACATCACCGGCGAATCCCTCCTGAGTAGCACCATGCCCGAGCCGATCGGCGAGCTCGAAGTGCCCGTCGGGGGCGACATCCTCATTCTGAACGAGGCCAACGGCGAGCAAGAGCTCATTCGGCCGGGGCCGTGCGGTCCGGAGAGCCCCTTCCCAGGCGAGTGGGGGTGCTTCAGCCAGGGCATCGCCTCGGACAAGGGGGACCCGGTCCTGATCGTCTCCCGTGACGGGGAGGGCCGTGAGGTCGACAGAATACGGACCCATGCCATCGCCGACGGACTTGGCCTCGACAGGAACTCACCGGAGTTTCGCAGGTTCGGCAACCTGGGGCAGACCGCCATGGACAAGGGCGATCCGATCAACTACGCCCCCCACTGGTTCCTCGATCCCCTGCCCGGCAGGCCCGCCAAGAACATCCTGCTCGAAGCGGTCCCGGGGGACATGTTCGTGCCGATCAACACCCAGGTGGCCCTGGCCCGTGCGGGCGGCCTCATGGGCGGGGAGTCGAACGTGTGCGATGGGAAGCCCGCGACGCTCGACGAGTGCCCCGCCGAGTGGGAGGACCTGTCCCGGGACTGCGACTGCGTGAACATGCACTGGATGGAGCAGGAAGTGATGATCGGCTTCTATCCCCGCTACGACGTGGACGGTGTATCACCCGAGTGCAGTCAGAGTCACACCGCGGAGCCGATCGACAACCGCGGCAAGGGGGCCGGCTACTCCATGGTGCGGTTCCCCTTTTCCGACGTCTGGGTGGACTACCCCTACGGCGAGCCGACCAACCGGGGAATGCACTGGTACCTCGCCTTCTCCAATCCGGACCTGCCGATCAACTGGGCCATGTACTCCCAGAACCG
>CAZFWM010000042.1:9075-33480 GCA_964522545.1 uncultured Thermodesulfobacteriota bacterium | reverse complement strand
AGAGATCGTGTTTTTTGCAAAACCTCCTGTGCCTCACCTTTTGAACGTTACCAACTTTTTGGCCGAAGCGGCCCGGGTGGGCTTTTTCTTCCGGGCCGCGCTTTTCTTTTTTGCTCTTCCCATGATCCATCCTCCGTATGTCGGAGAAAGAGTAGAATGCGCCGCCTTATAAAACAGGCGCTAGGAAAAAATCAAGGCTGGAAGATTGCCATTTCATACAGGGAGCGATAGAAGGGACCTATGAAGAGGGAGCAAACCGGGTGGATTCGGATGGTGAAAGATCGGACGCGGCAGGCAAGATGGCTGTTGGCGGCCGCCGTGGCGGCTGGATGTGCGCTCCCGTACGAGGCCGGCATCGGCCCCCCACTTCGTGAAGAAAAGAGAGCCCCCTGTGCGGCCGGGCCGGAGCGACTCATCGCCGCCCAGATCCTCTACCTCGATTGCCGCTCTCTGGCCGAACTCGATTCGATCATCGAGGACCTTGCCCGGCGCGGCGTGAACACGGTGATCTGGCGGGCCTTTCAGAATCCGGGCGATCGGCCTTTTCCTCTGGCCTCGGCCCTCGAGGGTGACGAGCAGAAGGCCGGAGGCACGAAGGGGGAGCGGTACGGAGTCTACTTCGGGAACCGATTTGTTCCCGTGGAGGGCGACATACTGGGCCGGGTCGCCCATGTCGTTCGCGCACGCGGCCTGCGGTTCTTTGCGTGGATGACGACCAAGCACACGGACTTCGGGGTGCGCGGAGAAGGCATCCCCGTCGATTTCCGCTACGACTTCGAGAAGCGGGCCCCGGTCCCGGCCCGGGATCTGGACCTCTTCAGCGAGCAAGCGATGGAGCGCCTGGAGGCGATCTACCGGGACCTGGCCGCGCAGCCCATCGATGGAATCCTCCTCCAGGACGATCTCTGTCTCAGGCACAATGAGGGATTCAGTCCCACGGCCCGCGGCCTGTTCGAGCAGCACTCTGGTGCGGCCCTCGATCCCGGCTCTCTGTACATCGGTCCTTACCAGGGTGCCACAGGGAAGTACTACGTCAAGGAATACACGGATCTTTTCTGGACGTGGTCGCGGTGGAAGGCAGGGCAGGTGGCCTCCGTGGCGGCCCGCCTCAGTCGTGCCGCCAGAGAAGTGCGGCCCGAGATTCAGGTGGCCGCGAACTTCTATTACGAGGTCGCCTGGGAGCCGCGCTGGGCCCTTGCCTGGCTCTCCCAGGACCTGGACGCCGTGGAGACCGCCGGCCTCGATTACGCGGCCGTTATGATGTATCAGCGCCAGATCGGCCGAGAGCTCGGCCTGAGCGGGCGCGAGACGATCGAGGCGGTCGGAGAGATGGTCCGTCGGCTGGGCAGGCGGTTCCATCGGCCGGAGCAGGTTATCATCAAGCTCCAGATCGCCGACTGGGGCTCCGGGGAGCCGCTCGATCCGGAAGAGGTCGGCCTTCATGCCGCGCGGGTGCTGCGCGAAGGGTCCTTCAGCCTTGCCTTTGTACCCTACCGAGCCGGGTACCCGATCGACAAAGCCCTGGGACGGCGGGGTTGGAGTTGGCTCCGGTGATGAGGTCGTGAGATAGGAGAATGCCGTTGCTTCTAATGCGGGGCATGTTTGGTCGGCCTGGCCGGCCTTGCGGGAATCATGCCTGGTTCCCGCCTTCGGCCCCGGCAATCTCCTGATCGACCATCCCTCCAGAGATGATGATCTTGAACGCCTCCTCCACGGTTATATCGAGGGCGATCGCATCATCCCGGGGAACCATGAGGAAAAAACCGGATGTCGGGTTGGGCGTGGTGGGAACGAATACGCTGATCAGGGCCTTTCCGGCGAGCTTCTGTGTATACGATCTGGGGACCCCGGTGACGAAGGCGATCGAGTAGATCCCCTCCCGCGGGTACTGGATGAGGACGACTCGCTCGAGATTTCCTCTGTTCCGAATGATGAAAGTCTCAGTGATCTGCTTGAGGCCTTGGTAGATGGTGCGCACCAGGGGGATCCTCACGAGGACACTGTCGCCCCAGGCGATGATCTTTTTGCCGATGTAATTGTGGGCGAAGGCCCCGAGGAGGATGAGCAGGAGGACGGCGATGAAAATCCCGAGCCCGGGGATATCCTTCAGGCCGTAGGCCGGGGGGAACAGGACGATGAGCTCGTCCATGGTGCCGATGAGAAGTTTGATAATCTGGAACGTGAGATAGAGGGGTACGAAGACGAGAATCCCCGTGAGGAGATCGCGCTTGATGATTGCCTTGGTTGCGCTAAACAACTTCTTCATCGGCTACATCAGCATATTGGAGACCCGGAGGGGGCGGATCTCGAGCGGTGCGGAAGCGAGATTCTTGATCCGGTTGGCCTCGTCGACGAGCACGATTCGGGGCTTGAGGCGCACGGCCTCGGCCTCTCCCATGGGGCCGTAGGAGGCGATGATCACCAGGTCCCCGACGCCGGCTCTGTGGGCCGCAGCGCCGTTGATGCCGATGATTCCGGACCCTCGCTCCCCCCCAATGGCATAGGTCTCGAACCTGTGACCGTTCGTGACGTTGTAGACCTGCACCATCTCGTGCGGAAGGATACCCGACGCCTCCATGAGCTCTTCATCGATCGTGATGCTCCCATCGTAGTGGAGGTCGGCCACGGTCACGGTAGCGCGGTGGATCTTTCCTCTGAGCATCATTCTTTGCATTGTTTCGCTCCTTGCTTGTTCGATTCCAGACGTTCTCTCTTGTCTTTCACATAGCCGTCACGGAACAAGAAGACAATTGTCGATCAGCCGGGCCTTCTTGAATCGCACGGCAAGGGCATAGACGGCCTCCTGCTTTATCTCCTCGACCGGCTCGAGGGAGGCGGCATCTCGAATCTCGACGTAGTCGATCTCCGCCAGCGGCTCTGCTTTTATGCCCTCCCTGCCTTTGGAGGCGAGGGCGTCGGCCCTTCTCTCCCCTCGGGAGAACAAACTCTCGACCTCGCTGACCGAGCGGCTGAGGGAGCGGGCCGCAGCTCGCTCCTCCGGGCTGAGATATATGTTCCGGGAGCTCATGGCCACCCCGTCCGGCTCCCTAAAAATAGGCCCTCCCACGATCTCGATATCGAAGTTGAGCTCCTCCACCATCCGGCGAATCGTAACGAGCTGCTGAAAGTCCTTTTGCCCGAACACGGCCGAATGAGGCTTGACGATGTTGAACAGCTTCGCCACCACCGTGGCAACGCCGCGGAAATGGATCGGGCGCGATGCGCCGCACAGGCCCCGGGTTACCTCTTCGACCGTTACATAGGTCTGATACCCGGGAGGGTAGATTATCTCCACGTTGGGGTTGAAGATCACGTCTACCCCGACGGATTCGGCCATCCGGCAGTCTCTTTCGAAGTCCCTCGGGTAGTCCTCCAAGTCCTCGTCCGGGCTGAACTGGGCCGGGTTGACGAAGAGGCTGACTGCAAGGCACTCGCCCAGCTCCCGCCCGATCCGCATCAGGGAGAGGTGTCCCTCGTGAAAGTAGCCCATGGTGGGGACCAGGGCGATGCGCTTCCCTTGGTTGCGCAATCCCTCGGAGAAGGATTGCATTTCCCTCGGCTCGTGGATGATCTTTATGGCGCGCAATAAAAAAGGCCCTCCGGAGCGGGTTCGGAAGGGCCTGGATTTCGAAAGACAAAGCGTATCCTCTGCTGATTGGTGCCGTGGTCAGCCCCTTCGGGATCGGTGGCTTCCAGGGAAGGGCAGCAAGAGGTCTGCGTGTCTGGCCTTCCGTCCCGGTCCGTTTCTTCGGATCCAGGCGGATCTTATAGTGTACGTGCAATCTAATCGGTCATCAATCGATTGTAATCCAGTCATAATATCGAAAATGATACGGTGTGTCAATCGATTCAATCCGAACAGTGCAGCACGTGGCTACGGCATGGTTCGGGTTAAAAGGTCAGGGAGACTGAGAGGCCGGTTGTGATGATCCACCCCTTGGATGAAATGTCCGGATCCCGGGGCCGCCCTTCCTTCGCGAACGTCCTGGAGACGAGGTGGTGGTACTGGAGGGCAAAGGCGACTTGTATAGGGTTGGTGAAGAAATGGAGCGGGTCGTGGAAGCGGCAGCCAACGCCTATGGACGGAATGTAGCGGTCGTTGCCGAGGTAGTTGTACCCGGACGGCTGATCGGTAACGGGAGATTGTTCGTAGGAGAAGCCGGTCCGCAACGTCCACGTCTTGGTAAGGCGGTATTCGATGCCGGCGTGCGGGACAAAGACGTCGTCGAAAGGCTGTGGAGGCTCTTCGTCCTGAGTCGTGACATAACTCGACCAATTGTACCAGGTCATGCCGGCGGCGACCAGGATGCGCTCGGTCAGGCGGTAGGATACGCCGAACGACACGTGCTGTGGTTCGAAATAGGAACAGTACGTCCTCTCTGTTCGGTCGGTAGGGAGGAACTGGAGGTGCTGCCGTATGTTGAGGACCGCGACCCTCGCTTCGACGATCCGGCTGCTGGAGCGCATTTCTCCCTGATAGCTGATGCCGAAGCTGAAGGGCTCGGCCGGACGGCACAGGAAGCCGGCTTTGATCGCCGCCGCGCCCACCTCGGTTCGCGTCTTGACCGACAAGGATTGCTCGCTGTAGCCGGGAAGATAGTCGATAGACTGCTGCATGGTCATGGTCACCCCAAATCCGAGTGAGAAGGCCGGGGTGATCTGCGTGGCCAGTCCGAGATTCATTGACGCGGCGATGTTTCTGTCGTCGAGGAGAACCTGCTGTGGGAACCTGTCGGGCAGAAGGAGGACCGTGGCGGTAGTGAAATTCGGGATCGAGAAAACGGCTCCCAGATTGATCGGGATCGGCAGGCGCCGGGAGCCCAGGCGTTCGATGGGAATCACCAGGCCCAGATCGAGTGCGAAAATCGAGCTGGAAGAGTCCGGGTCGCCCGGGAACTGGCGCAATTCCTCGTTCGGATAGCCATTGAAACGTACTTCGAAGTCGGGAAATGCAGTGAAAAAGCCAACAGCCGTCTGGATGGCCCTGGCCTGGGCCAGACCGGCGGGATTGTAGTAAGGGGCGGTCCAGTCATCGGACAGCGCGGTGTAAGCGCCGCCCAGCGCAATGGCCCTTGGGCCGAGGCCGTAGCGTTCGTAGACTCCCGCCCCTGCGGTCAGGGGAACCAGGAGGGTCGCAGCCACAGCGAGCAGGAGGAGGGGCGCGGCTCGATAGAAAAATGTCTTTTTCATAATCAGCGGACACCGGCTCTGCCGGTGGTCGCTGATTCCGTTTGGAGAATTTTGACGGTTGAAATCCCATGAGCAAATGGAACTATTTTTTAAATCTTTTCTCATGAAACATCCTCTCTCTTCCTCTCTTTCCAGGAACCCTATCCGCCTTGCCTCCAGATACTCAACCCGGCACACCTGATTCTATTCCAAAAAAACAAACACGCTCAGCACAATATACGATCCTGTTCATGAGACAAAATTCTCCAATTAATGAATCCGAGCCAATCCGCCGGCTATGCCGGTGGATTGGCTCGGATTCATCCTACTCTTCCGGATACATGGAGTCGATCAGCTCTTTGTATTTTTGATCGATCACACGCCGCTTTACTTTCATGGTTGGCGTGAGCTCCCCCGTCTTCTGGGAGAACTCATGAGGGATCGTTCTGAACTGCTTGATCGTCTCAAACGGGGCCAGTGATGCGTTGATCCTTTCCACGACGGATTGAATAAGGTCCTCGATCTCGGGTTTGGCCACAAGGTCGGCGCGGTCCTTGAACCAGATCCCCCGCTCGCGGGCGAACTTCTCGAGGGCCTCGAAATTCGGCACAATCAGGGCGCTCAAGTACTTGCGCTTGTCGCCGAGGATGCAAATCTTCTCTATGTATTTGTTCAGCTTCAGCATGCTCTCTATATTCCGCGGTGCGATGCTTTCCCCTCCGGCCGTCACGATAATATCCTTTTTCCTGTCCGTGATGTGGAGGAAATTGTCTTCGTCGAGGTAGCCGATGTCCCCGGTGTAGAGCCATCCGTCCGCATCTATGACCTCCGCCGTAGCCTCGGGCTGGCCATGGTAGCCCTTCATCACACCGGGCCCGCGGACCAGTATCTCGCCGTCCGTGGCGATCTTTACATCCACGCCGGGGACCGGCTGACCCACCGATCCGAACCGGAGGTTGTCGAGGGTGTTGAAAGAGATTACGGGCGAGGTCTCGGTGAGGCCATACCCTTCAAGGATCGTGATCCCTACTGCGTGGAAAAATTGGGCGACCTCCTGAGCAAGCGGTGCTCCCCCCGAGACAAAGAAGCGCAGTCGGCTCCCCATTTTTTCATGGAGCTCGTTGAAGACGAGCTTCTGGCCGAGAGAGTACTTGAGCTTTTGGGTTCCGGACAGCGGCCTTTTCTCCAAATTGAGTCGGCTCACATCGTGGCCCATGTTGATGGCCCAGCGAAAGAGCTGTCTGCCGATCGCTCCCTCGTGCTCGACACGCTCCAGGATCTGGGTGCGTAGTTTCTCGAAGAGCCGCGGCACGGCAAACATGACCGTGGGGCGGACCTCGACCATGTTTTGCGGGATCTTTTCGATTTGCTGGGCAAATGCGATGGTGCCCCCCACCATGAGGATCATGTAGTACCCGCTCATCCGCTCGAAAGCATGGGACAGGGGGAGGAAGGAGAGGACGACATCATCGCTTGCGATCGGGGCTACATCGAGTGAGGCCCGACAGTTGGAGAGAAAGTTGTCGTGGGTGAGCATCACTCCTTTGGGCGGCCCAGTGGTGCCGGACGTGTAGATCATGGATGCCACTTCGTCGGGATCGGTGCGGTCCAGGCGCTCCTTGAACGCCTCCGGACGTCCGGAGCCTCTTCCTGCACTGAGGACTTCTTCCAGGGTGAGGATCATCTTGTCCGAGGATTGACCGGCCGGATCGAAGATGATGATCCTTTCCAGGGCCGGGAGCTCATGCCTTACCTGGAGGACCTTGTCCAATTGGCTGGAGTCGGAGACACAGACGAACTTTGACGCAGAGTCCTTCAGAATGTGCTTGACCTGGTCCGGGGTGTTGGTGGCGTAGATAGGGACATCGATGGCATCGGCCGAGAGCGCTGCAAGGTCGGCGTAGGCCCATTCCGGCCTGTTTTCGGAAAGGATGGCTAAGCGTTCTTTACTCTCGAGGCCGAGTTCGATCAGCCCCAGTGCGAGATTCCTGACATTGCGGGCGAATTGGATCCAGGAGATGTCCTGCCAAGTTCCGCCCTGCTTGACCCGCAGAGCGGTCCGTTTCCCGAAGCTGTTCACACTGGCCAGGAACATCTTACCGATGGTGGCGGCCTCCACGAAAAAACACCTCCTACTTCATTGGAATAAGGCCATCCTATTATATTAAAATCACTTCCTCGTCAACTCGCAGGGACTTCTTGGCGAGTGGGGGTGCACTAGACACCTCTCCAAAAGTGCCGCAAATGATAGAGATCAGGCACTCCGTGCAGGCGTCTGTGAATCCGTAACAATCCACCGGCTCTGCCGGTGAGAATAGACAAGGTTCTACCATTTCGTGTGAGAGAGGGAAAGACGAGTCGAAGAGTGTCCGGTGGATTGTTACGGATTCATCCTTTGGAGAATTTTGGCTCATGAACAGCCTTGTGTGGCAGGCTATGCTAATTGAGTATTCTAAAAGGAGACTGAGAGAACTGAAAATATGTTTGGAATTGAAGCGGAAAAATTCTCCAAAAGTAATCAGCGACTAAGTCGCTGATTGAGGGTGGGCACGAGGCCGCCAAGGCCTTCCACCGGCGGCGAGCCGGAGTAGAAGCAGGAGGGCGGTGAGCACACAGGCCCACCAGGAGAATATGTACCCGACTTTGAGGGTCGTCTCGCCCGCCCTGTGGAACAGGTCTGCGAGTAGGTGCCCCACTGGTGACCACGCGGATGGCGGTTCTCCGAACAGTGCGATCTCGAAGCCGCGGGCCATCAGGAGCGACAGGATCAGCCCCACCAGAAGATGATGGGGCCGGCAGATTTTCAGATTTTCCTTGTCGGACTGTCGGGCCGGATCACGTATCGCCTGTACGAGAGCAGCGAGCGCCAAAATTTCCTGGGTGAAGAGGATCGGCCCCCACAGCCACCCCAAGAGCAGATTTTCGAGGAGGAGGGCCGGCGATAGATCCTCGGAGATTCCTTTCGCCGCCATTTCAGCTGCGCCGATCGCCACGGCCACTCCACCCCAAATGAGGACCCGGTCTCCGGTACCCTCAATCCTCTCACCGCCTCGGAGCCCTTTCTGGCTCTGAGCGGAGGCAGAGCGCCTTCGCGCCCATGCAAGGCATAGGGCGATCTCGATGGCCGCAAATAGCAGGGCGGCCGAAAGGAGGTTCGCAGGGAAGTCGCCTGGAAGCATGCAGAAATTATTAATACGGCAAAACCGTAGCCATTTTTGCTATACGCAGCATAGCAAATACGAAGTTGAGCCCTTGGTCGACAGTCAACAGTTCAGAGTCGAGAGTTACCTGCTTCTCACTCTCGACTCTCGACTGTTGACTCACATAGCGCCTGACATTGAGCCCATACCTACGCAAGTTGCGTAGATGTTACGATGGAAGGCTCTGGCTAGTCCGAAGCTTTCAGCTTCTTTACTTCTTCGGTCATGATCGGGACGACCTTGAAGAGATCGCCGACGATTCCGTAATCCGCCTTCTGGAATATCGGGGCATCCGCGTCCTTGTTGATTGCCACGATCACCTTTGAGGTCCTCATGCCGGCCAGATGCTGGATGGCTCCTGAAATTCCACAGGCAACGTACAGGGTGGGGTTCACAACCTTTCCTGTCTGACCGACCTGCATGTCGTGCGTGGCGAAGCCGGAGTCGACCGCGGCGCGCGAGGCGCCCACAGAGGCTCCCTCTCCGAGCGCATCCGCGAGATCCCACAGAATCTTAAATCCCTCCTCATCCTTCATGGCACGCCCCCCGGAGACGATGATGTTCGCCTCGGTGAGATCGACACGTTCGCTGGCCCCTTTGACGATCTCCCGGATCTTGGCCCGGATGTCATCGCCGGAGATGTTGACCGCAACGTTCACGACCTCGGCCGTCAGAGATTCATCGGGAGCGCTCATTTCGAGCACATTGGGCCTGATGGTCGCCATCTGGGGCCTTCCCTCGGGAATGGTCGCAGAGACGATCAGCTTGCCCGCATAAATAGGCCGGACCACCTTGAGGAGCCCGCTCTCGTCCATGTCGAGACCTGTACAGTCCGAGGCCAGCCCCGTGTCCAGGTGGGCGGCTAGCCGCGGAAAGAGGTCCTTGCCCAATGTGGTGGCCCCTCCCAGGAGGACCGCCGGCCCATATTCTTTGGCCAGATCCCCGATGGCCTTGGTGTACCCCTCGGGCGAGTATTCAGCGAGGAGCTCGGAATCGCACACGAACACCTTCTGTGCTCCATAGTGGCCGAGCGAGGCTGCACATTCACCCGCGCCACTGCCTATGACTACCGCGGCAACGTCGGAGCCGGCCTTATCCGCCATCATTTTTGCGGCCGTAAGCATCTCGAAAGCAACTTTCTTAACTTTTCCTTCCCTTGCCTCGGCGAAAACCCATATCGAATTTGCCATCGCCTTCTCCTTGTTTTTTCTTGTGTACTCTATGAATGGTACAGTTTTCCCTGGATGACCTTAGATGACCTTTGCCTCTTCTCTGAGAAGCTTGACAACCTCGGGAGCGATCTCTTCGACCTCGCCCTCGAGAACCTTGCCGGCGGCCCGCTCAGGGGGAAGTGTGTAGTCTGACAGCTTCACCTTGGCTCCCGCCCCCCCCACCTCATCGGCGCTGAAACCGACAGCGGCGAGGTCGAGCTTGTCGATGGGCTTCTTCTTGGCCTTCATGATGCCGGGGAGCGAAGCATAGCGCGGCTCATTGAGCCCTTTCTGAGCGGCGACCACGGCGGGCAGAGAGGTTTCCACAATCTCTTTGGCTCCGCCCTCGACCTCGCGCTGGGCCACGGCGCTCTTCCCGTCTTCACCGACCTCGAGGTTCGTGACGACAGAGACGTGTGGAATGTTGAGGATCTCCGCGAGCGCGGCGTAGACTTGCGCATTGTCCTCATCGACCGCCTGCTTTCCGCACAGGATGAGGTCACAGTCGAGGGGGCCGATGGCCTTGGCGAGGAGCTTGGCGATCCCCAGCGAATCCGAGCCTTCGAAGGCCGGGTCGTTCAGGTGAACCCCTTTGTCCGCGCCCATGGCCAGGGCGGTCCGGATAGCCTCGGTGGCGCGGTCCGGCCCCATGCAGACGATGGTGACGGAGCCCCCGAGTTTTTCTTTGATCTTGAGGGACTCCTCCACTGCGAACTCGTCGAAGGGATTCATTACATATTTGATGCCTTCCGTGTCGATTCCGTTCCCGTCCGGAGCGATCTTGATCTTCGACTCCGTGTCGGGCACCTGTTTCATGCAGACTATGATGTTCACCGTTCAACCTCCTTATTGTAGGTCCATTGTTACAATGCCCTGAGAAGACCTCTTTCCCAGGCGCAACCGGAATCTATATAAAGCGCCATTGGTCACGACGCATACGCAGGTGCAAGTCACTCCTGTCTTTGATCGGCTTGTCTTTGAGCGGTCTCCCTCATTGCAGGCGCCTATCCGGCTTTCCGGCTCTTATCCGAGGCGCTGCCCGGCGCCAGGATTCCGCTCAGAAAGATATGGCTCATCTGTTCTGCTGATTCCTCCAGCGAGTACTTGCTCTTCTTTGTGAGAACAAAGTGCAGGGCCATCTCGTCGAGCGCCCCAAAAAGGGCCCGTTTTGCGATGCCCGGGAGGAGGTCGCTTCGGAAGATCCCCTGTTCCTGGCCCTCCCGGATCACGGAGGAGATGATATTGAGATAATCGAGAAATTTGCTCCCCTTGTATTCCCGCATGAATTTGTTGCTCTGTCGAAGTTCGACCTGGATCACTTCCGCGAGGTTTCGGTTCTCCTCGACAAGATTGAGGTGGAGGCCGATGAAACATTTGAGTTTTGCGATGGGGTCGTTTTCCTTTTCCAGTGTGGCCTTCACTCGCCTGATGATAATGTCCATCTTCTCTTCGAAGAGGGAGATCAGGATATCGTCTTTATTCTTGAAATAGAGGTAGATGGTACCATCGGCAACCTGGGCCTCTCTGGCGATCTCCGAAACCTTGGAGTTGAAGAATCCTTTTCTGGCAAATGTCTTTACCGCAGCATCGACGATCCGGTCGTGTTTTGTATTGCTTTTAGCTGCCATGGAGGTGATTCCACAGGAAGGGGCCTTCTCTCGAGATCAGCCTGAGAGAAGACGATAATGAATGAATGTTCATTCAATAACTATTAACATTCTCCTATTTCCTTGTCAAGGCGATTTGAAAAAAAAGGCCTGGGCATAGTGAAAAACGCCGGTACTATGATGATCTTCAATAAACCCTAACGTCACATAAAACTGCATGCGTTTTTATTCGATGTTAGGGTAGAAGAGTCAGCCACAGTGAATATCCGAAAGCAGGCCTAAAAAAAATCCCCGCCCCAATGGGGCGGGGATTTTGACTACCGCATAGAGATAAGATAGGGGGATGGCCAGGAAGCCGGCCGTCTCAGCTCTGTGAGGTTTCGTATCCGAGCCGCTTCGATATTTCCTCACCGGTGTGTTTGACCAGCTGGACGAGCTTCTTCTCTATCTTGTCGGAGGAAATTCGCATCGTGGGGCCCGAGATGGAGATCCCGGCCACCACATGCCCGGTGTAATCCCGGATGGGCGCTCCCACACAGGTCACACCGTCCTCGTACTCTTCGTTATCCACGGCATATCCGCTCTCCTCCACCGTCTTCAGGTGGGCGAGCAGCTTTTTCTCGTCTGCGATCGTATGGGAGGTCAACTTCTCGAGCTTCTCGGGAATGCTCTTTTTGATCTCCTCTTCCGGCTTGAAGGCGATCTGCACCTTCCCTACGGCCGTGCAGTAAGTGGGGAGCCGGAGCCCGATGCGAGGGGCCACGCGCACCGTCTGGGACGATTCGGCCACGTCGAGATAAGTAACGTCGGCGTTCCGCATGATGCCGATGTAGGCGGTTTCGCCGGATTCGTCTGAAAGCTTTTCGAGTAGAGGCCGGGCTTGGCGCAGCAGCCCCATTTGCTTGATGAAGGTCTGTCCCAGCTCGAGGCTCTTGAGCCCGAGATGGTAATTCTCCGTGGCCTTGTTCTGCTCGATGTAGCCACGCGACTCCAGAGTGGCCAGGAGACGGAAGACATTGTTCTTGTGGAGCTTGAGCTTCTTGCTCAACTCTGTAACGCCGAGCTCCACGATCTCACCGCTGAACTGCTCCAGAACATCAAAGGCATGTGAGACGGATTGGATCACATAGTTCGTCTTTTCTCGCTTAATCATCTTCTACGGTCCCCCTGTACTAATCATTTGCGGTTACCCTCCGATTGGAGGTGGTCCTGATTTTTTTATCAAGTGACTGCTATTCTTATTACTATATTACCGTTTATTTTTATGAAATGCCACGTAACGCCGTTTTAAGTGTTCAGGATATTTAATCCAGAATGGGAAATTTGTCAAGGGCCTCAGGGACAATTATTCCTCGTTTTTTTCGAGACGTTTTAAAAATATAATGATTACGGATGATTAATGGTCCTTTATTTTGGGACCTTGTCCCAGTCGGCCAGGAATTTTTCGATGCCGATCGTGGTGAGCGGATGACTCACGAGCTGGGTGATCACTTTGAGCGGGATCGTGGCGATGTCCGCGCCGATCTGTGCGGCCTCCACAACGTGCAAGGGGTGTCGGATGCTCGCCACGATGACCTCGGTCTCGAAGTCATAGTTCTCATAGATCATGTTGATCTCTGCGATCAGGTCCATACCGGTCTGGGATATGTCATCCAGGCGGCCGATGAAGGGGCTGACGAAGGCCGCGCCCGCCTTGGCCGCGAGAAGGGCCTGGGCCGGTGAGAACACCAGAGTCATATTCGTTCCGATACCCTCGGCTCTAAGCGCGCGGGTCGTCTTCAAGCCCTCGGCGGTACAGGGGACTTTTATGACGATGTTGGAGGCGATCTCGGCCAGCCCGCGGGCTTCGGCCACCATATCCTCGAAGGCATCGCTAACGATCTCCACGCTGATCGGCCCCTCGATTTCGTCACAGATCTCCTTCACAACCGTATGAAACTCCTTTCCGGTCTTTGCGATCAGAGACGGATTTGTGGTGACGCCGTCCACCATGCCCAGGCTCTTGGCCTCTCTGATCTCCTCGATGGCAGCGGTATCGATGAAGAATTTCATTGTTCCTCCTCAGTGTCTTGTTCGCTCGCACGCAGGCAGCGGGTGGTCATAGACCTTTTGGCTGATCTCTCGGCTTCTCTGGCAAGAGCCTTTTTTTGAGAAATAAATAAGGGTGCCATTAAAACGGATCGGTAAAATATTGTCAACGGCTCAGTTGGGATCGGAGAAGAGGGGCGGGCATCACGAGCTCGACCGCACCCCGGTCCGGGCATCCGATGCGCAGATCGCGCACTGTGCGGCCCAAGGCCGGATGGACCACGAAAGGGGCGATCTCCTCGAGCGGAACCAGCACGAAAAGGCGCTCGTGCATTCGGGGGTGCGGAACCGTGAGACCGGGAAGCCGGACCAGGGCATCGTCGAAGAAAAGGAGGTCGAGGTCGAGAGTCCGCGGCCCCCAGCGAGCCCGGCGCCGGCGCCCGCCGCGGTGCATCTCGATCTCCTGGAGACGGTCGAGCAGGGCCTTTGGCTCCAGAATCGTCGAAACGGAGGCGACTGCATTGATAAATGGCTCCTGGTCGGTCTTTCCCCAGGGAGAGGTCTCATACAGAGACGATGTGGCGACCAGCTCGGTCGCACCGTCCCGGCCGAGCTCATCCAGAGCGGACCGGCAGAGGGCTATCCGGTCGCCCTGGTTGGAGCCGATGCCGATGTAGGCTATGTGGCGTTGCCTCAAGGCTTGTACACGGGCTGCTAAGGATGCTTCCTCGGGATCGCTCAAATCCCACTCGTACGAATGCGTTCGGCGGCTTCCCGGATCCGTTCGCTCCCGGCAGTCAGGGCGAAGCGAATATAGCCCTCGCCGAATTCTCCGAATGCCGTTCCCGGAACCGCCGCCACGTCGGCCCGCTCGAGGAGGTGCTTGACGAACGAGGCGGAAGTGAAGCTGTCCGGAACCTCGGTCCAGAGATAGAATGTGGCGCGGCAGGGGTGCACCCTGAGACCTGCTTCCGTAAGGCCCCGGACGAGCACATCCCGCCGGTCCCTGTAGACATCGATGGAAGACTCTACGCCGCTCTGATCCCCTTCGAGGGCTTCGATCCCGGCCCGCTGGATCGCCCCGAAGACCCCGGAATCGACGTTCGTCTTGATCATTCCCAGGCCGCGGATCACCTTCGCGTTCCCCACACAGAACCCGACTCGCCAGCCGGTCATGTTGTAGGTCTTGGAGAGCGAATGGAACTCGACACCCACCTCCATGGCTCCCTCCGCCTGGAGGAGGCTCGGTGGCCGGAACCCGTCAAAGGCGATCTCCGTGTACGCCGCATCGTGGCAGAGGATGATTCGGTGCTCCCTGGCAAAGGCGACCGCTGAATTGAAGAAGGAGAGGTCCGCCACGGCCGAGGTGGGATTGTTGGGGTAGTTGAGGAACATGATGTCCGCTTCGCGGGCGACGTCGGGGGGGATGGCATCCAGGTCCGGGAGAAAGTCCGATCGCTCGAGAAGGGGCATGGTGTGAGGGCGCCCCCCCGCAAAGAGCGTTCCTATCCGGTAGACCGGATAACCCGGGTCGGGAACCAGGACCGTTCGCCCGGGATCGACGAAGGCCAGAGGGAGATGGGCGATACCCTCCTTTGAGCCTATCAGGGTGAGGACTTCCCTGTCCGGGTCGAGATCCACGCCGAAGCGCCGCCTGTACCATCCGGCCACGGCCGTGCGAAACTCGAGCATCCCCGTGTAGCTGGGGTATCGATGATTCTCGGGGGCGCGTGCGGCCAGCTCCATCGCTCCTATGATGTTTTCATAGGTCGGCAGGTCGGGATCCCCGATCCCCAGGTCGATGATGTCCCTCCCCTCCTGTATGGCCCGAGCCTTGGCTCGCGCTATCTCTGCAAAGGGATAGGCCGGAAGAGAGCTCAGCCTCTCGGCAATTGAAAAATCCATCACGGCACCTCTTCGGTATCGTCCGACTCTTCCTCCCTAATGGGTTTCTTGAACAGTTGGGGCTTGATTCCTTTGGGGGCTGGTACTAAAAGACTTTCCTTCCCTTTCATCATTCGCTTTTCGCCGGTGGGGCCCCCTCCGATGGATCCGTAGACGGGCACCCGGATCTCGGGCTGTTCGCTGCTGTCGGTACGCAGCAGGAGAACCTCGTTGATTCGACCTTCACTCACTTTCTCGTTGAGCGTGACTTTGATGCTGTACTCTTTTCCCGGCACCATGGTTTTCACTTCGGTGCTGAAGAGGTCCTCGCTGACCTTGACGTCCAGTATCGCAAACGCCTCGGCCGCGGTGGACACTTTCAGGGTCCGCTCTTGTACGCCTCCGATGGGGGCCTTGCTGAAGGAGAGGACCATGGGGCTCACTGTGATATCCCCCTGGACATAGGCATAGATCGGAACGGTCAGCGTAGGATTCTTTGTGCTGGTCGTGTGGATCAGGACCTTCTCTTTAATCCGCCCCAGAGGAAGGTCCTCGATGGTGCGTACTGTTATTTTGGCCCCGCGGTCGGTCTTGGTCTCGAAGGGCTCGACCGTAGAGGTGAAGAGTTCGGACGTGAAGTCGACCTTCTTGATCTCGATCTTCTCGTCGGATGAGAAAGTCACTTTGAGCGCCTTTTCGGTCGCACTGTGGCGCCTCATGTTTCCGAAGTTCAGGCTCCGGGGCCTTACCATCACATCGGTGAGGATATCCCCTGTAATTCTGAGTGTGACGGTGGAAACCGCCGGGTCGTTCGTATGGACCCGAATCGTCTTGGTGGTCCTTCCCTGGTATCCTTTCGTCTTGAAATTCGCCTCGATTGTGCCCTTCTCACCGGACCCGATCTTCTCTGAAGAGGCGAGGGCCGCCGTACAGCCGCAAGAGCTCTGCACCTGTGCGATGGTCAATTCGCTGCCGCCTGTGTTTCTGAATTTGAAAGCGTGAGTGACTTCATCTCCCTGGTCGACCTTTCCGAAGTCGAAGGTGGTGGACTCGAATTCGATGTGAGGCGCCTCTCCCGGGGCGGCTTCGGATGCGGTCGGCTCCTGCGGGCTTGTCTGCCCGGCATCCCCGGCTGTTTTTTCGCTTTCTCCCTTCTTTACACACCCCGAAAGGGCGAGGGCGAGGATCATACAGATAAGGATTGCTCGCCGTCCAAGCGTACAGGATATCTCTATAGTCATTGCAGACTTCCTCCCCGGACAAGGTTATAGGAAATTTCTGCTCATTATCCACTACGGCCTGCGATTGTCAATGATAGAAACGAGTTCATCGAAAAAGGGTTTCAAACCCGAAACATGCAGTAGGTGCCTACTGCATGTTTCGGGTTCAAACGAGGTGACAGGCCGAGTGGTGCCGGTCATCAATGGGGCGGAGCTCAGGCTCTTCCTGCCGGCACCGGTCCTCCGCACGAGAACAGCGGGGGTGGAAGGAGCACCCGGCAGGGGGATGAAAAGGGGAGGGGCTCTCGCCCGCCAGGGGGGGGGCGTCGCCGCGACGGGCGCCGGGCAAGGCGGGGCGACAGGCGAGCAGGCTGACCGTGTAAGGGTGTCTTGGGCTTTCGAAGAGGCTCCGCCTGTCAGCGGTTTCGACGATCTTGCCCAGATACATTACCGCCACGCGGTCGCTTATATGTTCCACCAGGTGCAGGTCGTGAGAGATGAACAGGAAGGTCAGACCCAGGTCTTCATTGAGGTCGAGGAGGAGGTTGATGATCTGAGAGCGGATCGATACGTCGAGAGCGGATACCGGCTCATCGGCGATGATCAGCTTCGGGGACGATGCCAGGGCCCGGGCGATGCCGATGCGCTGACGCTGCCCTCCGCTGTATTCGTGGGGATACCGGCCCTGATCCTCAGGGTTCAGCCCGACCTGCTCGGCCAGTGAGGCGATGCGTCGGCGCCTGGCCTCTCCGCGGGCGAGCCGGTGGATGGCCAGAGCCTCGCCGATGATCTCGCCTGTTCGCATGCGCGGATTGAGGGATGAGTAAGGATCCTGAAATATCATCTGGATGGCCCGGCGCCGGGTGCCCCGGAGAACATGGGTCCGTATGTCGACGCCGCTGAAGAGGATGCGGCCGCCGGAGGGCCGCTCGATGCCGGCGATCATCCTGGCCAGGGTGGTCTTTCCGCACCCGCTCTCCCCCACGAGGCCGAAGATCGTCCCCTCCTCGACGGAGAAGGTAACCCCCCGTACCGCCCGGACCGCGGGTGCTGCAGCTCCGAGCAGGCCCCGCCGGGGCGGGAAGGTTTTTTCGATCCCTTCTACCGAAAGGATCTCAGCAAGCTCATTCGGTCCGTTCATCTGTCATCTTTGGCCAAATTCTAAGAGATAGAATTCTGAGGAACCCAGGAACCCAGGAAAAGAAAAGATTTCTCCCTGCGGTCGAAATGACAAGGAGAGGAGGTCAAAATAACATATCCGATAAATACGACTTTTTTCGAAACCATCAAATTTTATAATTCCATTTTTCATACCTGGGTTCCTGGGTTCCTCAGAGGTTTCTTTTCAGTAGACTCGATCAGAGCTCTACTCATATTCCCAGCACCTAACACGGTGTCCAGGTTCAACCTGTATCAGAGGGGGCTCATCCGGGCGATCGCACTCCGGGCAGAGGGGGCAGCGGTCGCGGAAGGCGCAGCCTGCAGGCAGGCTGAACGGGTCGGGAGGCGTCCCCGGTATCGTGGGCAGCCTTCGCCCGGACCCGCCGGATCGGGACATGCCGGGGATCGACCGTATCAGGGCCTTGGTATAGGGATGAAGGGGGGCCTCGACGATCTCGGAGGCGCCCGCCTCCTCCACGATCCGGCCGGCATACATGACCGCTGCGCGTTGAGCCCGCTGGGCAATGACGCCAAGGTCGTGGGAGATCAGGATCATCGACAGGCCCCTCTCCGTTCGGAGATCGTCGAGAAGCGCCAGTATTTGCGCCTCCACGGTGACATCGAGGGCCGTGGTCGGCTCGTCCGCGATGAGGAGGTCCGGCTCTCCGGCCAAGGCCATGGCGATCATGGCCCTCTGGCGCATGCCCCCGCTGAGCTCGCCGGGATAGTCGCCAAGACGCTTTCGTGCCGCCGGAATCCCCACGCAGTCGAGGAGCGCGGCCGCTTCATCGAGGGCCTCCCTCCGGCCGCCCCTGCCCGGGGAGCCCCGTCCGAGGCGCAGACGGACCGCCTCTGCAATCTGATCGCCCACGGTGAACACAGGGTTGAGGGATGTCATGGGTTCCTGGAATATCATGGCGATTCCGGCGCCCCGCACTCTGCGCATTGCTTCATCATCGAGGCTGAGTAGATCGTGGTCCTGGAAGAGAATCTCGCCGGAGACGATGCGCCCGGGAGGCGTAGGGACGAGCCGCATCACCGACATGGCCGTCACGCTCTTGCCGCACCCCGACTCGCCGGCCAGTCCGAGGACCTCGCCCCGCGCCAGCTCGAAAGAGACGCCGTCCACTGCGTGCACCACACCGCGCCGGGTCTCGAAGACGGTCCGGAGCTCCCTCACATCCAGGACGGGGCAGCTCATGCCGGCGGTCCCTCGTCGCGCATGCGGGCGATCCCCTCGGCCGCGCCCGCGGGGGCGTACGGGAGCGAGAAGAGCCGGGAGATGTCGAGGGAGCAGTCGGGCGGGCGCGCGGCCTGGCCCTCGCCTGAGCCGGCCGGCATCGGCGTCGGCCGAATCAGGGATACGTCGTACCCGAAGACGCGGCAGAAGAGGAGGCCGAAGTCGTATCGACTCAGACGCTCGGGTCCGGCCAGGTTCAGGATGCGCTTCGATCCGGCCGCCCCGGACCACGCAGCCCCGGAGCGCAGCAGGAGATCCACCGCGCCGGCCACGTCTCCGGCGTAGATGGCGCTTCGGTACTGGTCGGTGTAGAGATCGATCCGCCGGCCCGCTGAGAGGGCCCCGGCCATCCAGTCCGTGAAGGAGGTGTGGGGCGGATGCCCCCGGCCGTAGCTCAGCGCAAGGCGCAGCACCAGGGAGCGGGCGCAGCCGGCGAGGGCGGCCCGCTCCCCGCGAAGCTTGGTCTCTCCGTAGACATTGAGAGGACGAGGGGGATCGTCCTCGCTGGACATGGCACCCCGTCCGTCCAGGACGAGGTCGGTCGAGAAATAGACCAGGGCCGCTCCGCACTCCTCGGCGAGACGGGCGATCGTCCCGACAGGATCAACATTCACCCTGGCGGCCAGGTCCGGATCGCGCTCGCACCGGTCCGGGTCCCTCATGGCGGCCGCGTGGATGATGACTTCGGGGCGGCACCCTTGGACCAGGGCCGACAGGGCGGCCGGGTCGGTCATGTCGCAGGGGAGGGTTTCCACTCCCTCCACTGAAAAGGGGTGTCGCGAGTACGTGGCGGTCAAGCGCAACTTGGAGAGAAGCCGGGCGACGAGGTAGCGCCCGATAAAGCCGCTCCCCCCTATGATAAGCGCCCTCTTCACGGGAAGAGGCCCTCGCCGCCGCTCTCGTCGATGTCGACGATCGTGGCCCAGGGGGGCGGAGTGAAGGTAAAGAGTGCGGGATCGACCGGGCCGTTTACGGTGAGCTCACTATACTTGATGTTCATCTCGAAACCGGCCCGGGCCCCGCCGCGTCCGGCCTCCGGCCCGGACAGGCGGAGGCGCTTGGGAAGTGTGAGGCCGCCGGCCCGTTCGAAGTCGGAGAACTCTCCCCTAAGCTCGAGCCTGCCCCTCGTATCGTAGAGCTCCAAGGTGCGACACGTACAATCCGAAGGATCGATCGAGAGGACTTGGTGCCCGGCTCCATCACGGCGGCCGGCGCGGAGTCGGCGAAGTCCGTGTTCGCCCCCTTCCTCCTCCAAGGTTTCGCAATCAGGGGCCGGCGCGCCGGCGAGGAGGTCGATCAGCTCCTCAGGGGCGACAGAGACCGGGAGGAACCGGGCAAGGGAATTGGGCCCGGCCGGGCCGATGGCACAGGATCCCTCCATGATGTCGAAGGCGGTGAGCAGATCGCCGTCCGAGACGATGAGAAAGAGGGCCCTGCCAAAGGGATCGATAATCTCGAAGCGCAGCGAGGCGGGCCGCATCATCATCGACACCTGGCGGAAGCGTGCGCTCCCGCCCTCGGTTTTGAGAGTGATGCGGGCGTCCGTGACGTGGGTATTGATCTCTTCGCACTTGGAGCGTACCGACCGGCAGAGATCCCGGGAGGAGGCAGCCGGCATAAGGGGGTCGGGAGGAGGGAGTCGGGAGCAGTTAACCGGGAGCAGGAGAATCGCCGCGAGCGCGGACTTCCTGAGCACGGCCCGCAGGCCCGGACTGGATCCGGCCCGGGAGGACGACCTCACCGGGAAGGCCCGGCTTCTTCCAGGCGCTCGATCTTCTCCAGGACCTCCTCGCTCTCCGGTTCGATGGAGAGCGATCTCCGGTAGGCCTCGAGCGCCTTGTCGGTCCATCCCTTGTCGAGGTAGATATCCCCCAGGTGCTCCAGGATGACAGGGTCGTCTGGGATGATCTCCACGGCTCTCTCGATCTCGCGGAGCGCCTTGCCGAGCTTCCCCTGTTTGTAATAGACCCATCCAAGACTGTCGATTATGGCCCCATCGTCAGGGCGAACCTTCAGGGCCCGCTTGATGAGCTCCTCGGCCTCGCCCAGCTTGATCCCTCTGTCGGCGTACGAGTAGCCCATGTAGTTGAGGGCGCTGGCATTGTCGGGATCGATCTGAATGACTCGCTCCATGGCGGCGATACAATCCTCGAACCGGTCCGACTTGTCGTACAGAACGCCCATAGAGAAGTGGTAGTCCGCATTGCCCGGCTCGAGGGCGATCGCCTTTTCCATGGCGGCGATCCCCTTTGCAGGCTCCTCCTGCTCTTCGTAGAGGTAGGCGAGCAGGGCATACAGTGAGGGGCGGTCCTGGACGACTTCCACAGCCCGTTCCAGAGCGGCGATGCCCTCGGCCTGCTCGCCGCGCTTTTCATAGAGGAACGCCAGGTGGTAACAGGCGTCGGGGTAGATATCCGATCCGGCATCAACCTTTCTCAGCGACTCGATGGCCAGATCCACATTCCCTTTCTCCGAGTAAGCGAGGGCGAGGTAGTATTTGACGCGATCGTTCATGGGATCGGCGATGAGGGCTAGGGAGAACTCCTCGATGGCGCTGTCATAGTACTCCTGTTCCAGATAGATCAGCCCCGTCCGGATCCGTATGTTGGAGTTGTCGATGACGAACTTCTCCATCTCCTGCAGCTGGTCCAGTGCCTCGTCCAGCTGATTCTGCCTTATGTATATGTGCTCGAGCCTCTCGCGAATCCGTACGTTTGCCGGGGAGATGGCCAGTATTGTCTTATAGATCTCAACGGCTTCTTCCGTGCGCTTCTGCATCTCATAGACGAGGCCGAGGTCGGCCAGGACCATATCGGAATCGGGGGCGAGAGCGAGTGCCTTGAGGAACTGGCGTTCCGCCTCTCTTAAGAGCTGGATCGCCGCATAGCAGCGGCCGAGTTGGTAGTATCCGATGAAGGAGTTCGGGTAATAGTCGATGAGAGATCGGAAGATCTCAATAGCGTCCCCGAATTCTTCGGTCTCGGCGAGCTGTGTCCCGAGGAAGAGCCGGGCGTTGTGGTGATCCGGCGCAAGATCGAGGATCTCACGGTATTCCCGGATGGCTGCGGGGGAGTCATGGACAGAGGAATAGATACCGGCCAAGAGGAGGCGAGGACGGAGTGTCTTCGGGTCGAGAAGGATCGCATTCTGGCAGGCCCCGATCGCCTCTTCGACCTTGCCGTCTTTGAGATACAGGGAAGCCAGGTGGAGATAGAGAAAGGCGGAGTCCGGGTCACGCTCCACGGCACGTTCATAGGAGGCAACCGCCGTCCGGATGTCCCCGTCGAGTCCGGCCAGGTACCCGGTGAGGAAGTTGTAGGCCGAGACGGGGTCAATGGGCTCCTCGGGCTCAGGAGCCGGGACAGGGGCGGGATGATCGATCCGGACCTCTCCCATAGGCGCCGTGCATGCGGTGCACGTTGCGGCGGCGATCAAGGCGATCATGATGAAAAGGGTATTTTTTATTGTCATTGTCTTCCTGTCTTTCGCTCCATCTCTAGGGCGTCGGTTCCGTTTTGACATGTTGGGGCGGGATTGATGACGCCCCCGGCATTTGATGAAATAAGCACTCTGATTTCCTATCATACAGAAACGATATGCGTCAATGAAATAGACGAGCTGAAGGGTCGCACGGCCGGGATGCCTCCGCAGCAAAACGAACGAATTCACGTATAGAACTGGCGCATAAATTAAAAATTCATGCGCCAGTTCTATATGGCACATGAATGCTTTCATGTTGCAGACTGAAATTTGGAGTATGAAATTTTACAAAATTGTTCACCAGTATTCGCGCAGTCTTCTCATGAAAAATTTCCGAAAACCCTTGAAACATGAAAGTATTCATGTGCTTGATAGAGGCGCCGCATATTTTATGCGGCGCCTCTATAGGGTGTCCAGTGTAATACTCCGCTTTTCGAGGGCGCAACTCTTTTCTTGACAGCGTGGGCCGGTTTTTGCTAGGTATTGCGCCTTCCCGAAGAGAGCTCGAAGGGTTTTCGATTTCCGGCCTGGAGCGCATCCAGGCGCCGCCGGAACTGGAGTTGGACAATGTCGAATGTCGTGATCGTGGGCGCACAGTGGGGGGATGAGGGAAAGGGAAAGATCGTAGACTACCTGACCCGGTACGTCCAGATGACGGTCCGCTGCCAGGGAGGGAACAACGCAGGGCACACGGTCGTGGTGAGGGGGGAAAAGACGATCCTCCACCTCGTGCCCTCTGGAGTCCTCCACCGCGGCGTCCACTGCGTGCTTGGCAACGGGGTGGTCGTCGACCCGGCCGTGCTCCTGGGCGAGATCGATTCGCTCAAGGCCCGGGGGTACCTGCGGGACGATCGGAAGTTCCACATCAGCGACCGGGCTCATCTGATCATGCCTTATCACAAGACGATCGACCTGGCCCGGGAGCGCAGGCTGGGAAAGGGCAAGATCGGAACGACGGGCCGCGGAATCGGGCCGGCCTACGAGGACAAGATGGCCCGCAGGGGGATCCGCTTCTGCGACCTGCTGAGCGAGACGGCCCTGCGTGAAAAGCTCAGGTCGGTCCTGGCCGAAAAGAATGCCTACCTGAGGGACGTGCTGGGCGAAAAGTCCATGAGGGCGGGGCCGATCCTGAGGAAGTACAAAGAATACGCCGAGCGGCTCGGGCGGTACGTGACCGACACCTCCGTCGTCATCCACAAGGCCATGACCCGCGGGAAGAACCTCCTCTTCGAGGGGGCCCAGGGGACTCACCTCGACATCGACCACGGCACCTATCCCTTTGTGACCTCTTCGAACTCGTGCGCCGGCGGGATCTGTACCGGGAGCGGGGTCGGGCCGACTCAGATCGACCAGGTCATCGGGATCGCCAAGGCCTACACCACCCGCGTCGGGGCCGGCCCCTGTCCCACGGAGCTGCAAGACGAGATGGGAGAGCGCCTGCGTGAAAAGGGGGGGGAGTACGGGTCTACAACGGGTCGTCCGCGCCGGTGCGGCTGGTTCGACGCCGTGGCGGTGCGCAGCGCCGTGCGCCTGAACGGTTTCACATCGCTCATCCTCACCAAGCTCGATGTGCTCACAGGGCTCGATCGACTGCAGATCTGCGTGGCCTACAGGCATGGAGACAAGATCTACCGGGATTTTCCGGCGGACCTTGGTGTCCTGGGCGAATGCGAGCCGGTCTACGAGGAGGTGAAGGGCTGGCGGCAGGATATCACTTGGGTGCGTGACTTCGAAGACCTCCCACAGGCGGCCCGGCGCTATGTTCGCCGCCTCGAGAAGCAGATCGGCTCGCGATTCTCGATGATTTCGGTCGGAGCAGGCAGGGAAGAGACCAACGTGATCCAGAATCCATTCCTGACATAATCTTCCGGGTTGATTCAGGGGATTGAATTCTTTATAATCATAAGATACAGATACGGGCCGTTAACTCAGTCGGTAGAGTATCTGCCTTTTAAGCAGAGAGTCACTGGTTCGAGCCCAGTACGGCCCACCAGCAAAGATTTGTCGGGACACGTAAATCCGGGGATATGTAAGAATCTCCTTTTCGTCCCCTTCGTCTAGCCAGGTCAAGGACACCGCCCTTTCACGGCGGCAACAGGGGTTCAAATCCCCTAGGGGACGCCAGAACAGAAAAGGCCTGGAATCCGTTGGATTCCAGGCCTTTTCTGTTCTAATCACATAGAAAATTGTATGATTCGCTCTTTC
>CAZFWM010000042.1:0-9065 GCA_964522545.1 uncultured Thermodesulfobacteriota bacterium | reverse complement strand
CTAGGGGACACCAGAACGGAAAAGGCGCGGAAGCCATCGGCTCCCGCGCCTTTTCCGTTTCAGCCCAAGGCGGCAACTGCCGCCTTGGGCCGGATTTGGTTGCAAGAGGGCCGATCTTGCGATAAAATGAAGCATGTGGAGAGGAATAATTGAAGGGAAAAAATACGGGGGCGATGATGAAAAGCTCTGAATATAAAAACAGACTCTGCAGGAGGGAGGTCTCTTTAGCGGTGGCGGCCTTGATTCTGGCCGGGATCGGCGCGGCGTGCGACATTCCATCCCATCCTAACCAGGCCGAGATCGACGAGATCCAGGCCCAGCCGGTGAGCTATCCGTTCACTTTCATCATGATGGGAGACACCCGTACCCCGGGGGCCTCCATCTTTGCCGAGATTCGCTCCCAGATCCTGGATCTCACCCACACCCCCCGCTTCGTCATCGATATCGGGGACCTCGTCCTCACCGGGGCGCCCACCGAATACTCAACCTATGTGGACGACATCAAGGACTACCCCATCCCTTTTCTCTCCGTCATCGGTAATCACGAGATGTATTACCCGGGAGGGAGAGAGAGCTTCGGCGAAATCTTCGGCCCCGAGGACGCGTACTTCGACTACGGAAACTGCCGCTTCATCTGGATGAACAACTCGGTCGGGAGCTACGGGCTGACCGATGAACAGCTCTCGTGGCTCGAGGCGTTGATCGTGCCCGCCGCGCCCCCGGACAAGTTCGTCTTCATGCACATCCCGCCGACCCTGCCGGGTGACGGCCGCGCCGACCTTCCCGAAGCCGCCGCGGGCGTGCCCGGAGACGATCAGTATGCTCCCATCGAGGGCGGCGTGCTGGGCGGGATCGCGGCGTTTCCCAACTGGGAGGAGTTCATCGCCCTGGTCGAGGCCTACGGGGTTCGCATCGCGGGTTTTGCGCACAACCACATATTCCAGCACTCTTATCATAATGGGGTCCACTACGTGGTATCGGGTGGCGGAGGGGCAGAGACCGGCTTCTTTACGGACAACCCACCCGACCACGGTATCTTCCACCACTTCCTGGTCGTCACGATCAATGCCGACGGGATGAGCCGGGTCCAGCTCATCAAGAAGGGGGCCGGGACCACGCCGGACGACCGCTACGAGTTCGCCTTCCAGACGACGCCCACCACACTGTAGTACCTCGTTCCCTTCAGGTACTTTCATCGAGATTTCTACGCGGCTTGCGTAGATGTGGGCTCAATGTCAATGGGCCAAGTGAGTTTACAGTTAACAGTCGACAGTCGAGAGTGAGAATCCGGTAACTCTCGACTCTGAACTGTTGACTGTCGACTTAGGACTCAATTTCGGATTTGCTTTGCCATGTCAGGCTAATTTGGTTGCGGCTCCGCCGCGTTACGATCAGAAGAGCCTGTCAACGACGAAGGCGAGGCCGAAGAGGTAGAGAATCGCGTACGCGGCGGACGCAGTGACGACCAGGACCGCCACGGGAAAGAGGAGCCTCCGGGGCCGCCCGCGGGGCGGCCTTTCCAGCCAGAGAGCAGAACCGAACAATAGAGCAGCCGTTGCCGCCGACTGACAGAGTATCACTTTGACCAGAATGGGGCCCCGCCGGAGGGCCAGAATGAGCAGGGGCAAGGTGAAGACAGCCAGTGCCGCAAGCTCCACCCAGGGCCAGGTCACGCGCCGGAAGCGCAGGGTCCGCCACGGTGTGCCCGCAAGGCCGGCCGCGGTGAAGAGAGAGAGAATGACCATGCAGAGGCGGAACAGCCTTCGGCGCAGGAGGTGCTCACGCGCGCGCTGAGCACGCTGTGAAGTGTCCAGCGATGATAAGTGCGTATAGTGGTCGATGGCTTCCCGGTATCGCCCCTCCTCGAAGGCGAGATCGCCCAGCTCCATTCGGGCCTCACCGGCAGGTTCCGATTCCGGGTGTCGGTCCAAGAGCTTTTGGAAGATGCGTCCGGCCTCTGCATGCTCTCCCGCTCTTGCAAGCTCGCGGGCCGCAGCGAGCAGCGCCATCGGGGCCACCGCGGAGCCTGGGTGCGCTTCGGCCAGGGAGCGCATGGCACGGACGGTCTCCTCCGTGCTCGACTCGCCCCGGGCCCTTTTTTCTGTTGCCTGCTCGTAGGATCGAAATGCCGGCTCATTCTCGAGGGCATACTGTTCGAGGCGCACCGCCCTGTGCCCGGCCCTCCTCGAGAAGCGGCTGTTGGGATATTTCTCTGCCAGGTGCCTGTAGAGATCGATGGCGGTCCGGTACGATCCGAGGTGCCTGTCATGGATGAGGGCGGCCCGGAACAGCGACTCCGGGGCCCTGTCCGGATCGGCGCCGTCGAGGGCTAGAGACTCGTATGAGCGGGCGGCCTCCCTCCACTCTCCCTCGACTTCGAGCTGCATTGCATGTGAGAAAGCGGATTCCGGATCGTATTTTGTCGAATCCGCCCGGGCAACGGCAGGCGCGATTTCCTCTCCGAGTGTGGGAAAAGTGTGAATGAAGGCAAGAGAGAAGAAGATTATCAAGGTGCGATGTGCCAGGATTGCGGTTCCAGCCGGCATGATCCGGGATTATGCCGACGGGGGGGGCGGGAAGACGCCGTGATGGTAGTTGTAGTCGAGGAGTCGATCCTTTTCCTCAAATCGCTTCATGAGCCACTCTGCAAGGGCGTCGCTCTCCTCGGGCATCTCGTCGACAGGAAAGCGCCGCACGTGCAGATTGACCTGCCGCACATGTCCCTGGATCCACTGCCAGAGTGAGGGCACACCGTTCACATAGCCGATCGTGATGTCGTATACGGCATCGAGATGGCCGCGCAGCGACTGTACCGTGGCGACGAAACCCTTTGTGCGGGGGATCATCACGTGCCGTGTGGGCGCCATGCCTCGCTCCTCGGCGAAGGTCCGGCTGAGGGCGAGCTTTTCAGGCGTGAGCCTCGTGCCCTCCGCAAAGGATATGATCCAGACCGGGATCCGGTGGGCGAGGATTTTCTCGAAGACGCCCTGAATGGCATCCCTGTCCTCGGTCCAGTCCCGCTTGATGAAGAGACAGTCGAGGAACTGCATACCCCAGCCCACGCCGGGCACGTACTTGATGATGTCCTTGACGAACCACTTCAGGTCGCCCAGGCGCTCTTTCTCGCGGGCGAGGGCGAAGATCACCACGATGTCGGTCATGTCCTGGTGGTTGGATACCACGATGGCATTCTCGCGCACCGGCACATCGTCGCCGCTCATCACGACCTTTGAGCCGTGCAGTTTCTCGGCCAGCACCGCGCACCAGCCCCACCAGAGGTTCGCCGCCAACCGGTTGAACCGACGGAAGGCCGTCTGCGAGATTGGCTTCATCACCAGGCTCGCGGTCTGAAGAAGGTTGAAGGCCAGCAGCGTCGAAAATAGAAAGATAACAACGAGCGAGCCCAGGACGAGCCCACGGAGGCGCTCCGCCCGGCTTTCCGGCTCGGGTACAGATTTCAATGGCATGGCGGCAGACTCTCCTGATAGGCTAGGATGCTATTCTCGAACAGCATCCTCTGTAGAGCTCGGTTTGTGACAACGTATCTCCCGGTCGCCTTTTCTTACACTGTTTGCTTGATTTTTGCCAGATGAGTGGTTATCGTCTTAAAATTAATCGTCCGTGAATCCGAAACAATCCTATACGAGGGATGCCGTGAAAGACGTGAGGAAATTGTGGATCGTCGCACTTTTCATCTTGATATTCGCCATGGGCGGGTGCGGGTACAACGCCATTCAGGGGTTGGATGAAGATGTCAAGGGAGCGTGGTCGGAGGTGGAAAACCAGTACCAGCGGCGCTTCGACCTGATACCCAACCTCGTGGAAGTGGTCAAGGGGTATGCGGCCCACGAGAAGGAGACCCTGACCCAAGTGGTGGAGGCCCGCTCCAAGATCTCGCAGATGAAGATCGGCTCCGACATCATCGACAATCCGGACCGGCTCCGCCAGTTCCAGCAGTCCCAGGGAGAGCTGAGCTCGGCTCTTTCCCGGCTCATGGTCATCGTGGAGCGCTACCCGGATCTCAAGGCGAACCAGAACTTCCGCGACCTCCAGGCCCAGCTCGAAGGGACGGAGAATCGCATCACCGTGGCGCGCCGGCGATACATCGAGGCGATCAAGGCCTTCAACAAGAAGGTCCGCTACTTCCCCACCAACATCACGGCAAAGCACATACTCCACATGGAGGTTCGCGAAAACTTCACGGTCACCGACGAGGCCGCGACCCAAGCACCCAAGGTGGAATTTTAGGTATGGAGGACGCAACGTTGGGATTGACCTTTATCAGGCGTATCGCCGCGGCCCTGGTCACGGCCCTGCTCCTGACGACCGGTTTTCCGGCCCTCGGGCTCGACGTGCCAAGGCTGAAAGGTCGGGTAAACGACTATGCCGGCCTTTTGTCACCCGGCCAGGCAGCACGGATCGAGCAGGCCCTCCAGAAGCACGAGATGCAGACGACGAACCAGATCGTGCTGCTCACGGTCCCGTCGCTCGAGGGCGAGGACATCGAGGGGTTCTCGATCCGCGTGGCCGAAGCCTGGAAGGTGGGTCAGAAGGGCAGGGACAACGGCGTCATCTTCGTGGTGGCCCGAGACGACCGCAAGATGCGCATCGAGGTGGGCTATGGGCTCGAGGGAGCGCTCACCGACGCAGAATCCTCGCAGATCATACGATATGTTGTGGTCCCTCTGTTCCGTCAGGGCGATTTTTACTCGGGCATCGCCGCCGGGATCGATTCCATCATCCGCTCGATCGAGGGGGAGTTCACCCGCGAGGGGGGCGCCGCACACATGGCCCGTGGACGGCGTACGTCAGGAGGCGGCCTCTCCCAGCTCATTTTTTACCTCCTGGTGCTGATCTTCTTCGGGGGATCCTTTTTCCTCAGGATGGGCCTGTTCCTTCCCGGCATGTTTCTCATGGGTAGAGGCCGCAGGGGCGGGATGGGCGGATTTGGCATGGGAGGCAGGAGCGGCGGTGGGTTTGGAGGGGGCTTTGGGGGAGGAGGCGGCGGGTTCGGCGGGGGCGGCGCCTCGGGCGGATGGTGACAGGGCCGGAGTATGCGGAGGACTCAATGAAAGTGGAGCGATTTTTTACCGAGGGGGAAAGAGGACGCATCGAGGCTTCGGTCAAGTCGGCGGAGAAGACCACGGCGGGCGAGATCGTGCCGATGATCGTAGAAGCGAGCGACGATTACACCGAGGCCCGGTACGCGGCCGGGATCTTTTTGGCCCTTGTGGCCTTTGTGGCCGTACAGCTCTTTGCGAGCCCCGAAAACGCGGCCGCGCTTTTGGCCTCACAGGCGGTTGCGTTCGTTGCAGGATTTCTCATCTTCGCCATGGACGGGCCGAAGCGCATGCTGGTGCCGGGACGAGTGCGCGACGGCAAGGTCCGTGACAGGGCGCTCCGGGCCTTTTACGAGCACGGCCTCCACCGTACACGCGATGAGACCGGGATCCTGATCATGATTTCTCTGGCCGAGCACCGCGTCCAGGTCCTTGCGGACCGGGGTATCAATGAGAAGGTCGGACAGGATACCTGGGAGGAGATCGTGAAGATGATCCTCGCCGGGATCAAGTCGGGGCGAGGGTGCGACGCCTTCTGCTCGGCTATCGAACGTTGCGGCGAGATCCTCACAGAGCACTTTCCCATCAAGCCGGATGACATCGACGAGCTGGGCAACCGGCTGATCGCCGAGGACTGAAGGCCGAAAGACCCTCCTTACCTATCGAGCACCTCTTTGATCTTCTCGAAGACCCCGTCCGAAAAAATCAGGCTTTGATGCACGATCGGGAAGGGGAGCCCCTCGATCTCCATGTTCTCGGCCCCCTCGAGCACGGAGCGCTCCGGCGGGGAGATAGGGTCCCCCTTGGCGTAGATCGAAATGCACTCCACCCCCTCGGGGAGATCCCCCTCCTCGAGATCCTTGAGAAAGGGGCTCTGGGGCAGGGTCTGCCAGCTCCCCTTGGAGATGAGCCCCAGAGCGGCGATACCGGCCAGCGCGGCCCAGGTCCCCTTGAAGGGGCACCCCAGGGCGATGAAGCGCCGAACCCAGTTGTGGCCATCCATCTTTTTTAGATAGTAAAGTCCGATCAGCCCCCCCAGGCTCGCACCCACGAGGTCACACTGTTGCGCGCCGCACTCGGCCAGGATCTCCTTGATGTTCTGGTGCAGCTTGAGCGTGAGGAGCCTGATATCCCCCAGATTGAACGGGGGGAGATCGGCCGTGTAGGTCCTGAAGCCGGCCTTCTCGAAATGAGATTTCAGAGGGACCATCATCTCCTTCGTGGCGAGGTAGCCGTGGATGATGACCACGGGGATATGGGAGGACGTTTTGTTTTTCATGGGTGGATACCTCGCTGTTCGGAATTGCGAAATGTCGTCTGCCTACGATACAATATTGTCGGGGATTTTCCCAGCATTCGTATTTATCAACAACGGATACAGACGGTGAACAAGGGTATGATATATGCGTCATAGTATATTGCGGTGGTCCCTTTTACAACGATCGGCGAACCTCCTCCTGGCTGTGGTCATCTGTGTGTGCACGGGCTGCCCTCCGCCCGATCCGCCGATGGCACACTATGATCCGCTCGGATTCAAGACGACCCTGCCGTTCCCCTGGGACTTCTACACTGTGCCGGACCCGGCCAGCCCCACCGGGCTTCGCGTGAATCTGGAGCTCTATCACGTCCCCTTCTCTCCGATGATCACCGCCGGAGAGCTCAACGAGCTGGACGGATTCCCCTTGAATCCCCTCATGGCCGTACACTTCACATTCGAGGTCGATCCCCTCTCGCTGCCGGCCGGTTTTGCCGAGTCCCTCGAGCCAGAGAGCACGGTCTTCCTCCTCGACTTCGATCCGAGCTCGCCCGGCTTTGGCGAGAGGATGCCGGTCCGCGCCCTATTCGAACCGGTTGGAGTGACTCCCCCTCTGCCCCTCCTCCCGCGCGCCTTCAACCTCTTCATCGAGCCCGCGTTCACGCTGGAGCCGAGCACGCGGTATGCCGTGGTGATCACGCGCGGTGCCAGGGGAGTGACCGGGCTCCCGGTCGAGCCCTCGCCGGTCTTCATGGAGGTCATGGGGGGCGGGCCGATTCCAACGGAGCTGGAGGGGACGCGCGCCATCCTCCACGACCTGGCCGACTTCCTCGAAGGCCAGAGCCCGGCGCTCCCGCGCGAGGAGATCGCAATCGCCTTTACCCTGACCACACGCTCGGCCGGCTCGGCCGAGCGTGACATGGACGTCATCCGCGACCGGCTCCTGGCCTACGCATCGACCGAGCCCCCGCCGCATCAGTTCGATACCCCCTCACCCGGGGCGGACCAGCGCTATGCCCACATCGATACGATCCTCACCGGCACCTTTCTCACATATGAATTCCGGGGGGTGTGCGGCGACTTCGAGCACGACCCGATTTCAGGCGAGCCGGTGGAGCAGGAGGCGATCGACATCGAGTTCCTTCTCACCCTCCCGGCCGGCGCGGCCGCGACGCCGGCGCCGGTGATTATATTCGGCCACGGGATGAACTGCCGGAAGGAGGACCTCTACGGGGTCGCCGATGCGTACGCCGCGGGCGGCTATGCAACGATCGGCATCGACGTCGTCGAGCATGGATCGCGGACCGCGGTCCCGCTCCCACCCGAATTTCCGGTCCAGGGTATCGGCTTCTTCGATCTGAAGAACTTCAGCAACATCCGGGACAACTTCCGCCAGACCTACGTGGACCATGTCCAGCTCGTCCGGTTCATCGAGGCCCTCGACTATCTCGACGTGGTGCCCTTCGATCCGGCCGGGCCGCCCCACGGCGACGGGCGGCCCGATCTCGACACGACCCGGATACTCTTTGCCGGATCGTCCCTCGGAGGGACCATCGGCCCGGCCATCGCGGCCATAGAGCCGGAGATCCTGGCCGGGATCTACTCCGACGGGGCCGGCCATATCACCCGGATCACCATGGACAGCGCCTACGGCCAGCTCGCCATCGTCGCGGCCGCCATGATCGGCCTCGACATGACCGGGCTGGTCGAGCTCTTTTGCATGACCCAGATGCTCATGGAGCCGGCCGACCCGCTTACCTATGTGCCCCGGCTGCTGGAGCCCGGGCCCGGAGAGTTGGCCTGCAGCTTGATCATGACCGAATCCATGGGAGATACCACGATCTCGAACTTCTGTACGGACGCCACGGTTCGGGCCGCGGGCATCCCCCTGCTCGATCCCTACCAGGAGGCGATCTACGGCATCCCGATCCACACCTTACCGGCCGAGGGCAATATCATGACGCCGGCGGGCCCGGCCACGGCCGGCCTGTTCCAGCTCGCCGGGACCCACGGGGTGTTCCTCTGGAGCGAGGCCGGGCTGCTTCAGACGCTGACCTTCTTCGACTCCATTGTCGCTGGCGGGGTGGGGATCATCATCGATCCGTATGCGGTGGTTTCAGATTAGGCCCTTCATAGTATGCGCTGAACTCGTCAGGTAATCCCTCCCTCTGGGCTAAGCTTTGCACACACTTGACACCGGGGGTTGCTGCTCACACCACACGATAAAATAAACGTGCCCACGCCCGTGCCCGATATAAAGAGAAGGATGCCATGAAGGCAGTTTCCGACCATGACAAGCTTGATCACATGGGAAATCCTATTTTTTCGGGGAATGACAATTCGGAGGGCCGACCTGCCTGCGCCGCTGCACAGCACGGCAGGCAGGCCTCTGTGTCGGCCGGGGCCGATGACGGACGCCACGGAGGGCGTCCCTCCGAATAGCAAAGGGCAAAAGTCCGCTTGAAGGGTGCCAAGTCCATTGCATATGGAATTGCATTGTCTCGTTTTTGGGAGGGCGGACTTTCCAGTCCGCCAAATGGCGGGTTGGAAAACCCGCCCTCCTTTACTGAGCAAACCGGCGATATCATACGAGGACGAAAGCCTGCCCGAAGGGCGATAAGTACACATCTTGACCGCATTGTGTCCATGCTCGTACGATTTGCCACAACCTCCTGATTTCGGGCACGGGCACGGTTTTGGAATAGAGCCACGGTGTCTAGTGTGGGTAAAGATCAGCCCTCTGAGAGAGG
>CAZFWM010000041.1:0-33743 GCA_964522545.1 uncultured Thermodesulfobacteriota bacterium | reverse complement strand
TGATGGCCAGGGCGGAGATCTTTTCTCCCCGGCAGGCGGGCCCGAGGTATCGCTGTTTCTGCTCTTCCGTGCCGAACTTGTATATGGGAGGCGTGGCCATGCCGTTGTGCACGCCCACAGCGGTCTGGAGGCCGGCCATGCCGCAGCGGGCGAGCTCCTCGGCGAGGATGATGGAGAAGACGAAATCCGCCCCCTGTCCGCCGTAGGCCTCCGGGTAGTTGAGTCCCAGGAGACCGAGCTCCCCCATGCGGCTGAAGACCGACGACGGGAACTCCTCGGCCTCCTCCCACTCCTCGGCGTGAGGAGCGAGCTCCTTCTCGACGAATCGTCGCACCGTGTCGCGGAAGATATCGTGCTCTTCGGTGAACATGGGATGCTTCATGGCGTGTCTCCTTAGCGCGGCGTAGCCGCTACCAATTAGTGAAACGTAGCATGGTAAATCCGAAATTGAGTCCTTAGTCGACAGTCAACAGTTCAGAGTTTAGAGTCCCCTGCTTCTCACTCTCGACTGTTGACTGTTGACTGTAAACTCCCTTCTACTGGACCCACCCGGCCCGGATGAACCACTCCACGGTCTGCCTGAGACCCAGGCGGAAGTCCGGATACTCCCACGCGAATCCAAGAGAGCGGAGCTTCTGGTTGCTGATCCAGTAGCTCGAGGAGATGTACCGGGCCGAGGAGATCTCCATGATCCGATACGAGGGGTAGCTTGCACGCTGGAACCGGGGGAAGGTCCGGTCGAACCACCGCACCAGCTTCATGGACGCCACCGCGGCCGGCAGGAGGGCCGTCAGCCGGAGTCCGGGCAGGGTGTAGACCTTCCGGCCCAGGAGCAGGGCCACGGTGCGGAGAAAATCGAGCTGCGAGAGCAGCGTGTCGTCCACCACATTGAAGGCCTCCCCGGCCGTTTCAGGCCGCTCGGCCAGGAACCGGGCCGCCCGCACGCCGTCGCGCACGTGGCAGTTGACGATGAGGTAGTGCTTGAGGTCCTTGGGGAGGCAGAGCATCATGCCCTCGGACATGGCCACGACGATCCCCCCGATGCCGTAGTCGCTGCCCGGGCCGTAGAGCGGAGCCGGCCGCAGGATCGTGACCGGAAGGCCGCGGTCACGATGGTAGCGCTGCAGGAGCTGTTCCTGCTTCCACTTGGTTACCGAGTAGTCGTTCACGAGGAACGTCCCCTCCGGATCCGGGCCGGGCGTGTTGAGGGGGTTCGAGCTCTCCTCGGTGAAGGGCTGGTTGGTGGGGTACTTGGAGGGGCGCCGGTAGCGCTTGTCCTTTTTCCATGGGCGGACCCAGAGGCCGTGGTGGAACTCGTAGTGGGACCGGAGGGGGTTGAGATAGGAGCGGGGCATGTAGGGGTGCCCGTAGACGCCGGCCGTGGACCAGTGGATCATCCTCTCCACCCCGGAGGCGAGGGCCGTCTCGACCAGATTGGTCGTGCCGTGGATGTTCACCGCTTCGAGGGCCTCCATGGGGGCCGAGTAATCGTAGAGTGAGGCGGTGTGGTAGAGGCAGGCCGCGTTCTTCAGGGCCGGCGCCAGGCTCTCTCTGTCGGTGAGGTCGGCCGGGACGAACTCCACTCCGTCCCGGTCGAAGTCGATGTCGAGGAGCGCCATGGTGCGCCGGACCTTGTCGCTCTTGAAAGCGCGCTCGAGATCGGTGGCGCGAACCGGGCGGCCTTCGGAGAGGAGGAGCTTGACCATGTGCAGCCCGGAAAATCCGCACGCCCCGGTTACGAGGTCCACTTTCTTGGTTTTCGCTCTGGATTTCGACTTGGCCATAAGGGGCTCTCCTTTCTCTGGATAACCTCCTATCATCTTTTCTTGTTCCTGCCGTCGATGTCAACCGATCGTTAGCCGCATGCAAACTCGATTGCACAGGAAATCCAAATTTTTCCGTCTATGGATTTTAACGCAGAGACGCAGAGACGCAGAGAAGGAAACCCCTGGCGAATGGTTTTCTTGTCATTGAGGTCCTTCGCTTCGCTCAGGATAAACTCCGCGAGAAATCTTGCTGATGGACCATTTTGAAAAGATCAGATTTCTCCCTGCGGTCGAAATGACAGAGAGAGGTGATCGAAATGACATATCCGACTTTCTATGAAATCAACAATTGATATGCTTATAGGTTTGAATCGATTTATTAACAGTCCTCTGCGTCTCTGCGACTCTGCGTTAAAAATATCAGATGAGAAAAAATCCGCCCAAAGGGCGTTTGGTGCTGTATCTAAACCTTAAATTTAACCTTGCCACAGGTCGTTTCGTCTAAGGGGCGGAAACAGTAAAGCAAGCTTGCCGCCTTACAAAGAAAACTCAAAGCGAGAAAGGAGAAGAGAGATGAAATTCAAAAGGAAATTGATCACAGGGCTCGCCATTCTCGGGCTCGTCGTCCCCCTCGCCGGGTTCTTCCCTGTACAGGAGGAAGAGTCCTTCCGGCAGATGGCCGGGGAAATCAAGCTGAACAACTTGGTCAACGGTCTCCATCTTTCGTCAGATCAGATAGTGGCCATGCTCCCGATCCTCAGGGAGGCCCAAGACGAGAGACAGACGATGCGGTGCGGGCTCATGGCGATCAACGAGGAGATGGCAGGGCCCATGGAGGCTCTCCTCGAAGCCGCGAGGCAGGATCAGGATGCTCCGGATGAAGTGACTCGAGAGGTCCATCACCTCAAGGAGGCAAAGAAAGAGCTCATGGAGAAGCACCGCATTGCCATGGAGACGCTGGGCAGGGCCGTACACGGTGTTCTGACGGAGAACCAGCTCGCCCTTCTCGAGGAGTACAAGCCATGCCTGGTTCCGCCGAAGCACGGACAGGGGGCCCGGATCGGCCAGGCCGGGGGCGCGGATCCCATTGTGCGGCTCTTAGAGCGCATCCGGGAGATGCCAGAAGAGGAGTATCAGGAAAAGCTGGGGCGCATAATGCAGCGGCACGAGAAGAAGACTCTCGAGCATTTCGGCCCGGATGCGGACATCGACGCTGAGAGAGAGAAATTCCTGGCCGCCCTGGAGGAAGTGAGGATCATGACCGACGTGGATTTCCAGATCGAGGTCGAGGAGATCGCCGCCTCGCTCAAGCCTGTGATGCCCGGGCCGTTTGCCAGGCACAAGGGGAAAAAGCGGGCCTTCGCCAGGATCTTCTTCAGCCCCGAGCTCATTCCGATCCTGGAAGAGCGCCTGGAGTCGATGAAGAGCGGAGAAACCGAATCGAGCTGACAGGTCTCACCTGAGACAGCAGGGGCACGGCATGCCGTGCCCCTACTTGTTTCTACAGCGAGGGCATCGAGTGACTTGTAAAAGGTTGTCTGAACTCAACAGGTCGGATACCATGACAGGATCATGGCGGTCTTACAGAGCGGGAATGGATCTGTCTCCGGGACGGAGCGGTCCTCAGCGAGCCCTCGAGCCGGGCAGGCCGGACGGCGGCGGGTCGCCGGTGTGGCCGCCTGGGTCTTTGTCGCGGCCTTCGTGGCTGCGAGCACGTCGTGGGTCATTCATCACTACGCCGGGCATCCCGAGCGGGTCGGCCCCGACCTCCGGGCGCACTATGAGAGCTGCCTCTCAGTGGGGGAGGGGCGATTCTTCGAGAACGCCGGAGAGGGCGGAAGCACTTTCCGGGTCCACACTCCTGTAATCCTCGTTCTGCTGCTCCCAATCTTTTTCTGTTTCCCCAGCCCGTATACTCTGATCATTGCATCGAATATCGCCCTTGTCCTGACGGCGTGGCCTCTCTACTGGATCGTCCGAACGCGGGCGGGCGAATGGTCCGCCCTTGCCCTCTGCGCCGCATTTCTACTGGCTCCCACTTCGACGAGCCCGATCGTGCTGCTCGAATTCACGCCGCTCAAGTTCGCGCCCCTGGGCATCGCCCTCTGCCTGCTCGCCTTCGAGCAGGAGCGCTTCGGACGGTTCACCCTCTTTTTCCTGCTGAGCCTCACCGTGCGTGAGGATGTAGCCCTTACACTGGCGGCCTTCGGCCTGCTGGCCCGGATCCGAGGGCGGGACCGGCGCTGGGTCCTCTTCCCCGTACTGGCCGGCCTCGGCTGGGCCGCCGTGGCCGTGGTGGTGGTCATTCCCGCCTTTCGGGGAGGAGGGACCCCTCTCGCTCAATTCTTCGACCCCGAGGGCCTCCTGGCCCAGCCCGGCCGTGCCGCCCTGCACCGTCTGCGGTACCTGATTCAACTCCTCGTGCCCATGGGGGCATTCCTCCCCCTTCTCTGCGCCGAAGCGGTACTGCTGCTGCCGCAGCTTGCAATCAACTTCCTGTCGCTGGACCGGATGGCCGAGATCCACTGGCACTACAGCCTGGTGCTGCTCCCGATTCTGATCGTCAGCACGGCAGGAGCCCTGGAGCGCTTTTTCGGTAAGCGGATTTCCTGGGCGGTGGCTTTGACACTGGCGGCGGCGAATGCAGCCCTCCTGCTCCTTTCAGCGCACTGATCCATCATTTTTTTTCAGCCACAGATTGACGCAGATGAAACGCGGATCAAGGGTTGAAAAGGGCTTTTTAATATAGTATACGATACCGCTTTTATAGGATATGATCAAAAAAAGATTTCTCGCGGAGCCTGCCCCCGCGAAAGCGGGGAGCGGGGGCTCGAAATGACAAGAGGAGAATTGTTATGACGAAGAAACTGGTCGTCTCCATCGGAGAGAAGATCCGCGCTCTGCGCCAGGAGGGGAAGCTTTCGATCCAGAAGCTGGCCGATCTCAGCGGGGTTTCACCTGCGGGTATCTACAAGATCGAGATCAACGAGATGACCCCATCCATTACGACCCTCATGAAGATCGCCGGGGCGCTGGGCAAGCGGGTGAGCTATTTCATCGAAGAGAACGAAGAGGTGAAGAACGTGGAATTCGTCCCGAGCGGTGGCCGACGGACAGCGTACAACAAGGTCTCGAAGATCAAGGTCGAGAACATCGCTGCGCGGCTCGAGGACTGCAAAATGTACTCCGGGATCATGACGATCAAGAAGGGGGGAGGGACCGGGAGCGAGCCCGTGGCGCACATTGGGGAGGAGCTCATCTTCTGCCTCCAGGGCGAGCTCGAGGTGAATGTGGGGAAGAACAACTACCGCCTCACCGAGGGGGACAGCCTCCACCTGAAATCGAACATCCCTCACCACTGGCACAACCCCGGCAAAGAGGATGCCAGAATTCTCTATGTGCTGACCCCTCCGTCATTCTCTCCCGAAGTGGACGTCAATTACTGAGAGGAGCTTGTCATGTCGGAAAAACTTTTCTTTGAGGACATACAGGTAGGCGACGAGTGGACCACCCCGGGGCGAACCATCACCGAGGCGGACGTGGTGAATTTCGCCGGCCTGTCCGGGGATTTCAACACACTCCACATGGACGAAGAGTTCGCAAAGGGCACGATCTTCGGCCGCCGGATCGCCCACGGCCTGCTCGGCCTCTCCATCTCGAGCGGCCTGGTCAATCAGACCATCCGCACCGCCATCATGGCCTTCCTCGGGATCGAGTGGCGATTCTTGAAGCCGATCTTTTTCAACGACACACTTCATGTGGTGGTGCGGGTCGAGGAGAAGCGCACCACAAAGAAGCCGGGCCGCGGGATCGTCTCCTGGGGCCGCAAGATCGTCAACCAGCACGAAGAGGTTGTCCAGGAGGGCGTTTCAAAGACCATGGTGGCCATGCGGGATGTGTAAACAAAGGAAAAATGGGAAATGGGGAAAAGGGAAAAATTTTTTAATTTTAAGATTTCTCCCTTCGGTCGAAATGACGTATCTGAATTTTCGAAACCATCATCGTGGAGATCTCATACAATTCATCCCTTTCCCTTTTTCCTTTTCTTACACATGATATGTACAATTTTGTCCATAAATAGTCAGTTGCGGCTTTGCCGCATTAAGGAGAAGAAAAATGGACCTGACATTACCTGAGGAGATTCAGCTCATTCAGGATCAGACGCGGCGCTTGGTGGAGCGGGAGCTTGCGCCTCGCACTAAAGAGATCGAAGAGGCCGGCCAGATCCCCGGGGAGCTCTTGGACAAGATGCGGGAGCTTGGCTACTTCGGCATCACCATACCGGAGCCATACGGCGGAATGGGCCTCGGCGCCCTCGCCTATTGCGTGGTGCAGGAGGAGCTGGCAAAGGCTCACGCCGGCTTCAATCTCATGATCAGCGGCAACAACGGGATCGGGGCAAAGGCTATCATGATCGACGGTACGGACGAGCAGCGCGAGCGCTACCTCCCGCCCCTGGCGCGGGGCGAGAGGATCGCCGCCTTCGCGCTCACCGAGCCGGGGGCCGGGAGCGACGCCGCCGCCATCGAGATGACCGCCGACCGCGACGGGGACGACTTCGTTCTGAACGGAATGAAGCACTTCATCACCCGCGGCGATGTGGCCGATCTCTTCACCGTGATCGCCGTCACGGACCGCAAGCTCCGGGCGCGCGGTGGGATCACCATCTTTATCGTGGAAAAGGGTGTGCCCGGATTCCGCCTGGGCCGCGTCCAGGAGACCATGGGGACCGATGTGGTCAGGCAGGCCGAGCTCGTCTTCGAGAACTGCCGGATTCCGGCAGCCAACGTGATCGGCGAGATCGGATGGGGCTTCAGAACAACCATCAAGGTGCTGGATCACGGGCGCCTCAGCACCGGGGCCCGGGCCGCCGGCGTGGCTCGGAAGCTCCTCGACATGTCGACCGAGCACGCCAAGCAGCGCGTCCAGTTCGGCAAGCCCATCGGAGAGAACCAGGCGATCCAGTGGATGCTCGTGGATATGGCCACGGAGCTTTACGCCACGCAATGCATGGTCCGGGATGCGGCCTGGCGTCTCGACCAGGGAGAGCGAGTCTCCGACCAGGTCTCCATGATCAAGGTCTTTGCCGCGGAGATGGCGTGCCGGGCCGCGGACAAGGCCCTTCAGATCCACGGCGGCATGGGATACATGAAGGACTTCCCCATCGAGAGCATCTATCGGGATGTGCGCATGATGCGGATCGTGGAGGGGACCTCGGAAGTGCACCGCATGCGCGTGGCCAGGAGCCTGCTCAAGGATTGAGCGCGGGCCCGACCATGGCGGAACTCGGGGATCGGACGTCTGATATCACGGCCCACCCGGCGCGGCGGGCCGCAGGATGGCTCCCGGTCGCCGCCTATGTCTGTGCAATCTATCTCACCGTGCCCTTTGTCCGCCCTTTGACCCGGTGGCTGAGAAGTTATGGGCTCGGGTGGATCTTCACCGGAGGGATTCCTGCCCTGGGCGTCCTGACCTGCGCTCTGCTGCTCTGGCGGATTCTCTCCTCGAACCGGCCCGGGCGCATCCGGTCGGTCGCGTCGCTGGCGGCCATCGCAGCCCTCTACGCCTTCTTCATGAAGACCCTCGCCACTTTCCCGGTCGAGCGTTTCCACCTCATCGAATACGGCCTCCTCGGGTACATGGCCGGAAAGCGGCTCTCGGTGCCCGGCCGGGAATCGAGCCGGGGGGCGTGGCTCGCCGGTGCCGCCGTGGCCGCGGCCGCAGGCTTCGTCGACGAGGTCATCCAGGGCTTTATCCCCGAGCGCTACTATGACAACCGCGACGTGCTGGTCAACATGGTCTCCGGCGTCATGGGCTTTTGGATCCTCCGTATCGTGGACCCCGGCCGGGACCGGGAGGAGGCCCGGCCCTCTTTGAGCACAGTGAGGCTACAGCCGCCGGTTGCGGCCGGCGCCGCCCTGGCGGCCGTCGCGGTCGGTATGGCCCTGGTGAGCCGGGCCCCGCTCGATCCATCCGCTCTGGCCGGGGCATGGGATCGGGTGAACGAGAAGGGCGTGTGCGAGTGCTATCTCTTCGACGGGCGGGGGTGGATGGAGTGGGCCGACGGTGAGGGGAACCGCGCCTCCGGCACGTACGCGGTCGCCGGAAATCGGATGGACGGCCCCATGCTGAAGCTCTCCATCGAGCAGAGCTGCCCGCCGGACGGGTCCGGATGGCAGGCCGGAAAAGAGTGGAACGCCTACGTCCGGGTGAGCGGGCATTCCTGGCACTTCAGGCGCAATGTGGCAGTGCCTTTCTTCAAAGCGAGCCCTTTTCAAGGAGTACCTCGGCCGCGAGCCGGTATCCGGACGGTCATTGAAAAGGAAGGACAAATGGTACAGAATGGCTTTTTTGTTCCGGGCTGCTGTGTGGGTTTGTTCTCTATGGAACGTCAATTAAGAGTCGACAGTCGAGAGTCAAGAGTCGAGAGTGAGAAGCCAGTAACTCTCGACTCTGAACTGTTGACTGTCGACTGAGGACTCAATTTCGTATTTGCTTTGCCGTGTCAAGCTAATTTGGCTAAGGCTTTGCCGTCTTAGGAAACAGGATCGAGTGAACAATGAAGAAGGTGTTGATTACCGGAGCAGCAGGCTTCATCGGATCCCGGCTCGTGGAGGCCTTCGCGGCAGAGGGCTACCAAGTTCGCGCCTCCGACATCCCCGGAGCCGACTTCAAGGTCGCCGAGGCGTGCGGCGCCGAGGTCGAACCCGCGGACCTCCTCGATGCTGACCGCATCAATGAGGTGACGGCCGGTGTGGATGTCGTGGTCAATACGGCCGCCATATTCGATCTCTCCGCGCCGTACAAGAAGATGAAGGCGGTCAATGTGGACGGAGTGGATGTGCTGTGCCGCGCTGCTCTGGAGGCCGGGGTGAGTCGGTTCATCCAGTTCAGCTCGGTGGCGGTCTACGGGGTCCCGAAGAACATTCCCTGCCGAGAGGAAGACGAGAAGAGGCCGTGCGAGCCCTATGGCCGCACCAAGTGGGAGGGCGAACAGGTGGCCATGCGCCACTACCGGGACAGCGGGCTTCCGATCACCGTGCTCAGGCCGGCCCTCGTCTACGGCCCGGGCGGCCGCTACGGACTGGCTCTCTACATCACGGTCATGGCCATGTACAAGTCGGACGGCAAGGGGCCCCTCCTCCTCGACGGGGGGCCGCTCACCCACAATGTGCACGTCGAGGATGTGACGAGGGCCACCCTCCTGATCGCCGGCGCCGACGGTGTGACCGGGAAGGTCTTCAACGTGGCCGACGAGGATCCTGTCCGGATCGGAGACATGTTCCAGGCGATCATAAAGCAATTTGAATTGCAGCCCCGCAAGGTGATCCGTTACATTCCGTGGCTCTGGAAGTCCCTTACGTGGTCCGCTAACCGGTTCGCCCCGAGCGAAATGAAGCTCCTCTCCGCCTATGGCGCCAAAATCCTGAAAAAGATGGTAGAGGAGTACGACCTCGAGCCCGTCCTGAATTTTAAGGTCGATAAAGGCTGGATCTCATACATACAGGGCGACCAGAGCTACGACAACACGTCGATAAAGTCGCTGGGCCTGACCCTCGAGCACCCCGACTTCACCGAGGGCATCAAGGAAACGATCCGCTGGTACCAGGAGAACCGCTGGATCCCGTATTTCGATGAACAGCCGCCCGGTAGTGAAGCGGAAGGGGAGGCCGAGGAGTAGGCGGCCACGTACCCCCGTCATCCCCGCGAAGCTTGTCCCCGCGAAAGCGGGGAGCGGGGATCCAGATAATGCGCTCAACCTGGGTTCCCGCTTGCGCGGGAACGACGGGGATTTATAGAGAAGAAGTCCCCGGCGAAGCCGGGATAAGTGCAATGCAATCCTGGAGGATGACATGAAGACACCACTATGGAAGCCGTCGAAAGAATGGATCGAGAAGGCCAACATCACCCGATTCATGGAGCTTGTGAACGGAAAACATGGGACGGCCCTAAGCAATTATGATGAGCTTTATCAGTGGTCCATAGAGAACATCCCCGATTTCTGGGCCCAAGTGTGGGAGTTTACGGATATCAAGGCCTCCCGTGCCTTCGATCAGGTGGTCGATGACCTGGGCAAGTTTCCCGGCGCCAAGTGGTTTCCCGGCGCTCGGCTCAACTTCGCCGAGAACCTTCTGCGTTTCCGGGACGACCGGCCGGCCTTCGTCTTCAAAGGAGAAGATCGCAAATTGACCCGGATGACCTATGGGGAGCTCTACAGGACGGTGGCCCGGCTGGCCGCCTCGCTTCGCGAATTGGGGTTGAAGCCGGGCGACCGTGTGGCGGGCTACATGCCGAACCTGATCGAGACGGCGGTGGCCATGCTGGCAGCGACCAGTGTGGGGGCGGTCTGGTCCTCCTGTGCCACCGATATCGGCGCCCAGGCGGCCCTTGATCGCCTGGGCCAGATCGAGCCCAAGGTCCTCTTCACGGTGGACGGATATTTCTACAAGGACAAGGTCTTCAGCTCCCTGGAGAATGCGGCGGAGGTTGCCCGAGGGATCCCGTCGCTGGAAAAAGTGGTGGTCGTCTCCTACCTGGGCGGCTCGCCGGATCTGGGCGCGGTTCCCAAGGCGGTCGACTATGAGGCGTTCCTCTCCACGGAAGAGGATCCCCCACTCGAATTCGAACAGCTCCCCTTCGACCACCCGGTGTTCATCATGTTCTCCTCCGGCACCACGGGCAAGCCCAAGTGCCTGGTCCAGGGTGCGGGCGGCATCCTGATCAATCACCTGAAGGAGCTCATCATCCAATCCGATCTGAAGAGGGAGGACAAGATCTTCTACATCACCACGTGCAGCTGGATGATGTGGAACTGGCTGATCAGCTCTCTCGGGGTCGGGGCGACCGTGGTCCTGTACGACGGCAATCCGCTCTACCCGGACGAAGGGGCGATGTTCAAGCTCATTCAGGATGAGAAGATCACGATCTTCGGTACGAGCGCCAGCTACATCCACTACATCAAGAGCCAGGAGCTCAGGCCCGGCGCCGACTATGATCTCTCGTCCCTGAAGCAGATCTCCCAGACCGGCTCCCCTCTCTCTGCCGAGGGGTTCGAGTACGTCTACCGGGAGATCAAAACCGACCTTCATTTCAACTCCATCGCGGGCGGCACCGACATCAACGGCTGTTTCACCATCGGTAGCCCTATCCAGCCGGTGTACGCCGGAGAGCTCCAGAGCCCCGGCCTGGGGATGAAGGTGAAGGCCTACAACGAGAAGGGCGAGCCTATCTGCGACGACCAGGCCGAGCTGGTCTGCGAGGCTCCGGCCCCCTCCATGCCCCTCTATTTCTGGGACGATCCCGAAGGGAAGAAATACAGGAGCGCCTATTTCGAGGTCTACCCGAAGGTGTGGCGCCACGGGGACTATGTCGTGTTCCATGGCGATACGGGCGGGATCACCTTCTACGGCCGGTCCGATGCGGTGCTGAAGCCCTCGGGTGTGCGCATCGGCACGGCAGAGATCTACAATCGCGTGGAGCCGTTCGATGAGGTCGCCGACAGCCTGGTCATCGGCCAGACCTGGAAGGGGGACCAGAGGATCATTCTATTTCTGCAGATGGCGCAGGGATACACGCTGACCGATGAGCTGAAGGGCAAGATCAAGAAGACTCTGAGGGAGGAGGCGTCCCCCCGGCACGTCCCGGCCGTCATCATGGAGGCGCCGGAGATCCCCTATACCTTGAACATGAAGAAGGTGGAGAGCTCGGTCACCAATATCCTCAACGGGAGGCAGGTCACGAACAGGGATGCCTTGAAGAATCCGGAGTCCCTCGATTTTTATGAAAAGATACTACCAGAGCTACAAGGTTAGAGGAGACTTCTACACGGCTTGCGTATATGTGGGCTCAATGTCAGGTGCTCTGTGAGTCGACAGTCAACAGTCTAGAGTCGAGAGTGAGAAGCATGTGACTCTCAACTCTGAACTGTTGACTGTCAACTTAGGACTCAATTTCGGATTTGCTTTGCTGTGTTGAGCAAATTCGGTTACGGCTGTGCCGTATCAGGCGTTGCCGACCAGCTGATCGACCAGACTGCGGAGCCTGGAAATGTTGATCGGCTTCGTGAGGAAGTTTTTATGAAGGGAATCTCGGAGCGTCTCGTCTTCTAAGCGGCAGAGTCGCTCTTCGATTATGGATCTTGCGTAGCCGCTTATGATGATCGTCTTGACATTCTTGTTGATCGAGCGGATCTCTTTTACGGTCTCTATCCCATCCAGCTTGGGCATGGCGAAGTCGACCAGGGCCAGATCGAAGGATGAGTTTCTGACCTTCTCGATCCCCTCCAGGGGCGAGAGACAGGTCTCTACGGTGTGACCACTTTTTTTAAGCGCGATTTTGATGAGGCTACAAAAGATCTCCTCATCATCGATCACAAGAATACGTGCCATGATATCCCCTCTGCTAATATTATAATACCGTATATTTTTAATTAAAGCAAGTTTACGATTCGAAGATGTCCTTGAATTTCCACTTGATCGTCACACCCGAGTAACCCTGTTTGAAGGCGAGGACGGCCTGACGGCGCAGCATCTCCTGCCATTTCTCGATCTCCTGTGCATCGTCGAGATAACGCCGGGTGCCGTCTTCGTGGGTGAACTCCACTTTGACGATTTTCTTCTCCTGAGCCATAGCTATTTCCTCCTTGCTATTGTCGGATTCATAGGTGGCTCTATTGTGGGGATTATCATAGCCGTCTGTCAAGAATTGTCTTAAGGGTGTCCCTTGAAGGCCTGAGCGGGTTTGTGTTATGGGAAGTGATTCCTTTGGCTCCCCTCCTCGCCTCGGGGCAGGAAGGGCGGGCTTGACCCCGATCAGGGGAAGGGACCCTATGATGGAAGCGCCCAGCATCCCCCTGCCGATCCTTTTCGCCTGCCGCGTACCGGGGCTGAATCGCACGGTATCCCTGCTCACCAAGAGCGCCGTCAGAGCCTTTGCCCACCGCGTGCCTAGAGAGTTTTTCATCGGGCATGAAGCGTCTCTCATCGAACAAATGACGGGCCTCGTGGATCTCGACGGGGATGGGCGGGATGACTCCTTTCGCCTGACCCTGACGAACGCCTGGTTCGATCAGCGGATACTGGGGATCGAGCTTTCCATAGACGGCCTCCCAATAAAGCCGGAAGACCTGGTGATCGACAATGGGTTCACCCGGTTCGACGGCCCGCCTGCCGGGCCTGTACAGTTCGACGCCGGTCGCCCGTTTCAGATAATAGCCCGGGGGCTCAGGCTCCGGGACGGATTCCACTTCCTGACCTTCACCCTGCGGATGGAGCTGGCCGACCTGCCGGTGCCGGGGCTTCCGATCGTGCTCGAGCAGGGCCGCTGCAGGACGCTCCTGAAGGAATTCGGGCCCCTGGCCGGCCCGAAGGTCTCTGCGCGGCCACCGGCGGCGGAAGGCACGGTCCATTTCGTCCCCCACGTTCATTACGATGTGGAGTGGCTCCAAAGAAGAGATGTATTCGAAAGGGTGGGGGCGCGAAATCTCCTCGAGATGCTCCGGATCATGGAGCGCCACCCGGACTACACCTTCGTTCTTGATCAGGTGCCGCACCTCGAGCCCTTCTCACGCACCCACCCCGCAGCCTTCGCAAAGATCAAGGAGCACGTGCGGGCCGGGCGCATAGAGATGCTCAACGGAATGTACGCCGAGCCGGATACCAATATTCCCTCCGGGGAGTCCCTGGTGCGGCAGAGCATCTACTGGCAGAAGTATGCCCGGGAGACATTCGGTGAAATCTCCCGTGTGGGCTGGCTCATCGACAGCTTCGGCCAGAGCGCCCAGCTCCCGCAGATCTTCAAGGGGACCGGGACCGAATGGGTCGCCTTTTCCCGGAGCGTGCAGGACGATGAGTCCATGGACTCCGAATTCCTCTGGGAGGGGCTCGACGGGTCCCGGGTCACGGCGCACTGGTTTCCGGGGATGTACGGCCTCGGCTACCCGGTCCTGGCCGAAGAGAAGCTCGCCTTCGAGAAGATAGAGCGCGGAATCTCCCTGCTTCGGTCCAAAGGCACATCATCCGAGCTCCTCTATCCGTGCGGGATCGACCACGGCAAGCCCCAGGAGGTCGCCCCCGAGATGGTGGAGAGGTGGAACCGGGCCGGCAAAAAGCCCGGGGTCCTCTTTTCGACACCGTCACGCTTTTTTCAGTCCCTCGACGCGGGCCGGCTCAGGACGATCCGGGGCGAGTTCAACAGGGACCACTGCGGGACCTTCGGGAGCCGGATCGGCCTGAAGATCCTGAACCGGCGCGCCGAGTTCGCACTGCTCGATGCGGAGCGCTCCAGTGCCGTGGCTTCGCTGACCGGTTTCGAGGCACCCGGCAAGGAGCTCGAGGCCCTCTGGAGGCCGGTCCTGTTCAACCAGTTCCACGATATCCTGTGCGGATGCTGTATCGATGCGGTGGAAGAGGATGCTTCGGACAGATACCGGCGTGTCATTGCCGAGGCGAAGAGGATCACGGATGAGGCGCTCGCCCATCTGGCGGGCAGGGCGTCGGTGCGGGCCGCAGGGAAAGGGGGCCGGCGTGGGCGCAAGGAGGCCGAGGTCTCCGGGGTGCTTGTGTTCAACACCCTGGCCCACGAGCGCACGGAGTGGACCGAGGTAACCTTCGAGGAGCTGCCGTCCGGGTGGCGCGGGATCGGGCTCTTCGATGAGGCGGGTGCGCCCGTTCCATCACAGGCGATCGAAGCGCATCGGTATCACGACGGAAGCCTGAAGGCTGTACGCCTGGGGGCCGCCCTCGACCTGCCGCCTCTGGGCTATCGCATCATCGAAGCCCGGCCGCTGCACCCCGGGCAGGAGCCGTCGGGCCGCGGAGAGCTAGAGGCAGCCCCCGACGAGCTGAGAAACCGCTATTTCACGGTCCGGCTCGATCCCTCCTCCGGCCACATCCGAGAGATCGAGCTGGCCGGCTCGAAGGTCCGTTTTTCCCTTGTCCGGGGGAACCAGCTCGTGCTGGAGCGTGACTACGGAAACCTCTACGAGCCATTCGTGCCCGGGCTGCGCCGGGCGTGCTCGGGCCGCGGAGCCGAGATCGCCATCGAGGAGGACGGCCCGCTGCGCGCTGTGGTGAGGGTACGCGGACGGATTCGTCGCTCCGACTATGAGCAGCGTATCGTGATCTATCGCGACATCCCCCGTATTGATTTCTTCACCGACGTCGATTTCCGGGACCCCCTGTGGAGGCTGCGCGTGCGCTTTCCGACCGGGATGCGACAGGGCCGGTGGGTCCAAGAGATCCCCTACGGGACCATGGAGCGTGCCGAGCATGAGATGCCCGCCCAGAACTTCGTCGACTACGGCGCCCCTGATGACGGTCTCTCCAAGGGGGCGGGGCTCACGCTGATCAACCGCGGCCTTCCAGGGCACGAGCTTCGAAAGGGCGAGATCGCGATGACGCTGCTGCGCAGCTCGACCCTGATCTTCTCCATCGACGCCGGGCAGGGGGGGCTGTCCCTCGGGAGACACCGGTTCCACTATTCCCTCTACCCGCACGAAAGAGGATGGGCCGAGGCTGGAAGTCACTTGCAGGCCTATTCGTTCAACTGCGCGCCGCGCCTTGCTCGGCTGGGGCGGGGCGTTTCCGGACCGCCCCCCGGGTTCAGCGCCATCGAGATATCGCCGGCCAACGTGATGGGTACCGTGTTCATGAAGTGCCCGGATGGAGATCTGATAGTACGGCTATTCGAGGTGGCCGGGAAAGAGACCGAGCTGAAGGTGAAGGCAGGCTTCCCTGTGGGCAGAGCCAGGAGGACCGATCTCATGGGTGAGGGGGGGGAAGAGGTCGACGTGCGCCGCGATGCAATAAAGCTGAGGTGCCGCGGTCACGAAATCGTGACGTTGAGGCTCTCGCCGGGTAAAGATGAGAAAGGGGCGGGCGGAAGGCGGCGGATGTGATCGGGCTCATCGCGGCCATGCGCGAGGAAGTCGCCGGCCTGACGCGCCTGATGGACGATCCAACGGAGAAGCGCGTCGGGAATACCCACATCATTGAGGGATGGATCGCGGGCGGAGAAGTGCGCGTCGCCTGGGGAGGCGTCGGATCGGTGCGCGCCGCCGAGACCGCCCGCGCCCTGGCCAGCGACGAGCGGGTCCAGGCCCTTGTCTCCGTGGGGTATGCGGGCGCCGCCCACCCGTCGCTGCGCACCGGCATGCTGGTCATCGCCGATGGGGCGTGGCATTCGAACGGCATGAGCAGGGAAGAGAGCGAGTGGCTTCCGTGCGATCCCGGGATCGTCCGGCGCATCGACTCGGCGGCCGGGCGGCTCGGCCTCGAACGTCGGGTGGGTCCCTTTGCCACGGTGGATCGTCTCATCAGCCTGGCCGCGGAGAAAAAGAAGATCCACGAGGCTTTCGGGGCCGTCGCCGTCGAGATGGAGAGCGCCTCCGTCGGGAGAGCGGCCCGGGACCTCGGACTTCCCTGGGGGGCGGTAAGGACCATCTCGGACGACGCGGTGAAGGACCTGCCGGCGGAAGCGTTTCTGAGAGAGTGGCGAAAGAGAGGCTCCTTCGCTCGGGGCGTCAGGATGGCCGTGAGCGATCCGGCCTCGATGGCCCGCCTTGCGGGGCTGCTCTTCGGGGCCTGGAGGGCGAGGGGGCCGCTGAGTCGGGTACTGGAGGCCCTGGTCGAAGAGTTATAACGTAAAGACGCGGAGCGGGAAATCCGCGAAGCTCATGAAAATGATTTTTTCAACCACAGAGGACACAGAGGTCACAGAGAGAGAATGAATGGAATCAAGCTCTTCCTTTCTCTGTGCTCTCTGTGTCCTCTGTGGTGAATTTATATAACGTAACGTTTGAAATGTCAGAGATTAAAAGTCAGCCCAATGAACACCAATTTCAAAGGAGCTGTAAAAATGGGAGAGCCGTCATTTTCGCTTGAAGGGAAGATCGCTTTGATAACAGGGGGGAGCCGGGGGATCGGCCGCTCCATTGCCCTTGCCTATGCGGGTCGAGGCGCGGACGTGGCCCTCTGCAGCCGGAAGATCGAGGGACTCGAAGAGGTGGCCGGCGAGGTGAGAGAGACCGGGCGGCGGGCCCTGGCGGTGGCGGCTCACATGGGCCGGCCGGATGAAATCGAGAGCGCCGTGCAGCGCACCGAGGCCGAGCTCGGGCCGATCGACATCCTCGTGAACAATGCGGCCACCAATCCGATCTTCGGACCGATCCTCTATTCGACTGTCGAGGCCTTCGACAAGATCATGGATGTCAATGTCAGGGGCTACTACCTCATGTCCATGGCCGCGGGCAAGCGTATGATGGAGCGTGAGGGCGGGATCATCATCAACGTGGCGTCCACTGCAGGCCGGAGCCCCATGCCCGGGCTGGGAATCTACAGCGTGAGCAAGGCCGGGGTCATGATGTTGACCAAGGTGCTGGCCTGGGAGTGGGCCGCCTTCAATATCCGGGTGAACACGATCGCTCCGGGCATGGTCGAAACGAAGTTCAGCAAAGCGATCTGGGAGACGCCGGAGATTCTCGAAGAGGTGAAAAAGCATACGCCCATGGGGCGGATCAGCCAGCCCGAAGAGATCGCCGGCGCAGCCGTCTACCTGGCCTCGGACGCGTCGAGCTTCGTCACGGGAGAGACGATCGTTCTGGACGGGGGCGCGGGCATTGGAGCGGGCTCTTAATAGACAGGAGAGAAGGAAAGCGGTCACTCGATGTTGAAGTAGTAATTGTCCTCCCTCTGTCGCACGTTGCCGGACCGGACGAGGTTCTCCATAGGCTCGACAAGGCCGCGCCAGTCGACGCCGATCCCCTGGCCGATGGCGCCGATGCGGAGCCCTTTGGGATTTTGCACCAGGACGACGAGGATCTGCTCCTCCAGCTTGTTCTTCAGGGGCGAGGGGAGCCCCATGGAATTGCAAAGACGCTCCTCCATGGCGAGGGAGAGGTATTTTACCCGCCCGCTGAGGCGCGGGCGAAGGAGCAGGACCAGCAGGAGAAGGGCGCCGGCAGGGTAGAAGGCGAAGCCCGCTATCGCGCAGGACGCGGCCCAGGGGGCGGGCAGTCGGTTCTTCCGCCGGGCGACCAGAAACGCGCAAAGGGCTGCGATCAAGGCGGCCGCAAGGCGCACAGCAAGTCGGGGCAGTGCGGAAGGATACAGGACGTCCATCATTTCACGGGTGCTCCATTAGAGTATCCTGGAGGGGCGGCTTCCAGGCCGTCCGCAGATTTTCGAAAGTTTATCCAAGCGAATCACGAATGTAAACCTACTGGAAGAGGAGGATCGGATGTTCGACTTAGAGAAATTTCCGGTTGTCTATGCGGGATCGGTCAAGAACCTGAGGCGCGTCAAGGAGCCGTCAGGGGCGAAGCCGGGCCTCTATCTATTCGAATATACCGATGACTATTCCATATTCGACTATGGAAAGATGCCGGATTCGATAGCCGGAAAGGGCGCCACCATGGCCGTGATGTCCGCCTACATCTTCGAGCAGCTCGAATCGCCGGAGAGCTGGAAGGCCCTTGCCGACTCCGATGTCTGGGATAAGATCGTTCACGCGGATTTTCGCAAGGCCCTCATCTCTTCCGAGACCATGAAGGAGCTCATGCGTGAAGGGATGCGGACCCATTACAAGGGGCTGAGGGACAAGGACGGAACCCTGGTCCGGACCGGAGAGCTCAGCGAGCCGTCCAATTTGATGGAGGTCGTGGCCGTCCCCATCGTGCGCCCGGAGTGCGCAACCGTGGGCGGCACCACGGCCTGGAACTACAACGATTTCCATACAGGCCTGGAGAGCTTTCTCATTCCGCTGGAGTGCGTCTTCCGGTTCGGTGTGCCGACGGGGAGCTCTCTGCTGGACAGGATCGCCCTGGACCCCGACTACCACCGGTCGCTAGGGCTGAGGCGCCAGCCGAAAGAGGGGACCTGGCTGGGGCGCCCGATCCTCGAATTCTTCTCCAAGCTGGAAGGGGGGGACCGCCACCTCACGCTGGAGACGGCCCTGAATTTTTCCGGCCTGAAGACCGAGGCTTTCATGAAATTGATGGAGTGGACTTATCTGTGCGGGATCTTTCTTCTCGACCTCTTTTTGAAGACGGGGCTGCGGCTCTGGGACGGGAAGTTCGAGTTCACCCACTCCGAAGGCTCCCCCATGCTGGCCGATGCCATTACGCCCGACGAGCTGCGGCTCACGCGGCGCAAGATACAGATCAGCAAGGAGCCCATCCGTCAGTACTACCGCCGGAACGAGCGGAAGTTCTACAGGGCGATCAAGCGCGCCAAGATCCTGGCCCACCAGACCCAGCGGGAGATCCGCGAGGTCATGGACGAGGATCTGGACTACCGACCCGGCCCGATGGAGGCGGAGTTCCTGGAGGCCATTGAATCCATGTACACGGGACTCACCCGGGAGATCACAGGCCTCGAGTTTTTTGAGCCGCGCTATTCTCTTGCCCGGGCGGTCCAGACGATCCGGAAATACGTGTGAAAGGGTAGTGTCGTTATGAATAGACGCAATGCGCTCTCGTTGTCTCTTCTCCTCATCGCTGCTCTCGCCCTGGAGGCATGTTCCTTCGGGTCCCGCTCCACTATGCCCGAGAAACCCGAGACTCCGGCCTGGAAGGATGTCTACGGAGAGCAGTACGCTCCCTACTATCCACGCTATGATCAGACATCCTACCCGCCGCGGACCCTCCTCTTCGGCGACATGGACCTCCTCTACCTTCGAGATACGGCTCGGTTCTGGCGCGAGCGCGTGGGGATAGACGGCTTCATCCTCCCCGGTATCTTCAACTGGTACGATAGCCCAGATAAGGTCTGGGCGAAGTACAACCTTCTCCAGGAGGCAAACCGCGAGTGCGCCATCTACGGGATCGATGCAAACTTCATCAAAGTAGCCCTGGGTTACAAGGCTCTGCCCCTGTGGGATGACGAGACCTCCTGGCAGGCGATCTTCGACAGGTTCGGCGCGGCAGCCTCCCTCGCCTTCAAGACCGGCTGCAGGGGCATCGTGATCGATACCGAGCCGTACACGCAGCCCTTATGGGATCCCTTGGCCGAGCGCTTCGAAGGCCGGACGGCCGAGGAGCTCCAAATGGCGGTGCGCCGGGTGGCGGAGGGCCTCATGGAGGCCATGGTTTCAGCCTATCCCGAGATCGAGGTCATGGTCATACCGGACGGGGCCTACCGCTGGTTCAGAAAGAGCGATCCGGTCTACCGGCTCTGGACCAACTTCTTCAACGGGCTGGCCGCGCCTTTGAGCCCGGGGGGGGTGATCGTCGGCACAGAGAGCAGCTACCACGCCCGCTCGCGGGAGCTGATCACCTGGTACTACTGCGCCTTCAACGGCATCATGCTCCAGCACGTGGAGGACCCGATCTACTGGCAGCGCCGCTGTGGAATCGCCCTGGGCGGCTGGCCGCTGGGATACTACCGCGAGGTTCGGAATGAAGAGGGCAGGGTGGTTGGAACCGTGAACAAGGAAGGGAAGCCGGCTCGGTCGAAATCCGATAAGTCTTCTTACTACCCGCCGGATGAATTCGAGGAACAGATACGTACCTTCGAGTCCCTCTGCTCCCGCTACATCTGGATTTACGCACACGGTTCGGCCTGGTGGTCGCCTGAGGCGGAGCGCTACAAACACCTCGCCGGGCAGTCCGGCCCTCTGGACCCTCGGATAGAAGAGTATTACGACGTAGTGAATCGAAGCGAGCGGCCGGGCTTTCGAGACTACATCCTCGAATTCATGCCGGACCAGATACAGTTCGAGGTGTTTCCGTGAGGGTGTAATGCGTTGGGGATCAGCCGCCTACTTTTTGGCGAGCTTGAACTTGCCCGGCCCCTTCCTCTCGAACATATTCTTGGGATCCCGGTAGAGGGAAACAGAGATTAGCTTTTTGAGATCCCGGCTCTTTCCGGTGTAAATCTTCTGGTTGACGATCGTATCGTGGATCTCGGCTATGGAGAGGGGCTTCTTTTTTCCTTTCAGTACGGATGCGATCAGATCGATCACGGTTGTTTTGCCCGAGCGCGCGGCCTTCCTCTTCGCCCGCGTGATCCCCTTTGCCCGCGTGATCCCCTTTTTTCGCTTTCTGGGGATACCCTTTTTCTTCGGTGCGCCGGGTCCTTTTTTCCTGGGCTTCAATTCCGAGGAAGAGGTCCTATCGATCAGAAGGGCGAGCATCTTTTCGATCTCTTCCTGGCGTTTTTCGATTTTTTTCAGGGTTTGTGGAATTGAAAACAGATCTTTGAGTTCCGGGTAGACGGCCTTTGCCATTTTGGAAGTTCTCCTTTCCATACGATTACGAAATTATAATACAGTATCTAATACACGAACTCCTGCACAGTTGTCAAGCAAAAGGGAAACAGCATGTACTAGCTATCCTTAGTGCTGAACATCATCGAATGAGTAGTGTACCTTGTTATAGCTATTCCGGAATTCCATGACTTCATCGCCCACGTGTGTACCATCCTGTAGTACCTGCTTGAAGAAGATCGCGATCTGCTTCATCTCCGGCTCCTTCATGCCCATCCGCGTCATCTCCTGGACGCCGATCCGGATTCCAACCGGATTCGTCACATTCTCGAGCGGCTCGAAAGGTAGAAGGTTCATGTTCAGGATGATGTTGTTGTCCTTGAGCATTCGGGCCACTTCATCTCCCCGCCCGAACTGTTTCACATCAACCGCCACCTGATGCGACTCCGTGAAATCGAACTCCTTGGCCTGCACGTCGAATCCGAATTCGTGAAGATCGTGGGCCAGGGCTTTTGCATTGCGGATGGTCTGATCCGCATAGGCCTCGCCGAAATCGAGCATCTCGTATGTGGATATTGCGAGCGGGACCAGCGTGTCCAGGTGGTGGTTCGACGAGGAGCCGGGAAAGGCGCCCCGGTCGATCTTCCGCCACTCCTGTTCTTTCATGTTGCTGAAGGCGATGCCGCGCTGGGAGCCGAAGAATGTCTTGTGCGTGCTGCCGGTAACCACATCCGCCCCCTCCGCCAGCGGGTCCTGGAATCGCTTGCCCGCGATCAGCCCCAGTACGTGTGCGGCGTCGTAGATGATCTTTGTCGGGTATTTCTTGCACTCCTCTGCTATCTGCGCGACCGGCTCGGGGAAGAGAAAAAGGCTCTTTCCGAAGATGAGCACTTTCGGACGCATGGTCCGGATGAGATCCACGGTCCTGTCCACGTCTATGTGATAGCCGTCCGGCGTGAAGGGGAAGTCGATGATGTTTTGTGTGTACTTCCCCACGGACCCGACCCGGTGGTGGCTGATGTGTCCACCGCCCGCAGTGGAGTTGACCATCACGATGTCCCCGGGACGGATGAACTGGCTGAAGACCGCATCGTTTGCAACGGTCCCGCTGATCGGCCTGACGTCGATACGCCGGCAGCTCAAGAGGGTCTTCAGGTGCTTTTTGACACGCGTCTCGATCTCGTCGATCTTGTCCGTGCCCTGGTAGTAGCGCTCTCCGGGGTGTCCCTCGGCATAGCGGTGGGCGAAATCGGATCCCATGACGCTCCGTGCCCTGAGGCTGACGATGTTTTCGCTCGCAATGAGGTTGATGGTCCTGGATCTCCACTCGTTCTGCTCAGCGACGATCTCCTCGATCCAGCAGACGTTCTTTTCATAGTACATGGACGAGTCCTTTCATTTGACTGTTTGAAATGCTCCTCTGAGGAACCCATGAACCCAGGAAAGGAAAAAAGGGCTGATTCTTTTCCTGGATTCCTGGGTTCTTCAGAGATTATCTTCTCAAAGCGTTCCCGAGTTTGCGTTCTCGCCTGATTGACTTCGGCTCGGTCGGGTGAGACACAAAGGCATGAGACCGAAAGATCATTTATACATCTATTTCTTTGACGGATCAAATGGTAGGCTATTACTATAGAGGAGAGGGAAGAAGTTTTTTCTGTATGCCCTTCAATCCCTGCCAGGAGCGATGAATGGACCGCATCCGGCAAATCCGCGAGGAGCTGGCCAGCTCGCCTGTGCACCTCTGCCCTGAGAGGGCCACACTCATCACGGAATTCTTCAAAAAGCATGATGACCCCTCAGAGCCCATGGTCGTCCGAAAGGCGAGGGCCCTTCATCATCTCCTGACCCGGAAAAAGGTAAAGATCTATAGGCGCTGTACGAACCAAATCTCTTGGTTAGCGCAGCGACGTACAGCGAATTTCTGTACGTAACAAGCTTCCAAATAAGCTGTATTTTCAGTAGAGATTTGATTCATGATATCAGTTGCCTGTACGCCACAAAGTCATCGAACTCTCAAAAATGGCGCTTGTTACGTACAGATCCCGGCGAGCTGATCGTTGGAAACGCGGGAACCCGCCGCATCTCCTGTATCCTTCAGCCGGAGCTGGCCAGCGCTTTTATGAGCGAGGAGCTGCTCTGGATCGACAGACGCAAGACCAATCCCTTCGAGAGCTCCTGGAGCGATCGGCTCCGGCTCGCCACACGGGTGATCCCATACTGGCTGCGGCGCAGTATGCCTTCGCGCATGTTTCCAGGGCTCATGAAGGCGGCACGCTACACCCGGCACCAGCTCAATCCGACATTTTACCTCATCAACGAGGCGGGCGGCATCGGGCATTTTCTCCCCCACTATGAAAAGATGCTCAGTCTCGGAACCCGGGGTTACATGGAGAGCTTCAAAGGCCGCAGCGGAGAGCTCCATCGCGCGGCTCTCATCGCCTGCGACGCCCTGGAGAAGTGGGCCGGGCGCATTGCCGTTCACGTCGAAGCGCTGGCAACGAACGGTGGTGGAGGCCGGCGCGAAGAGCTTCGGGAGATCGCCCGCATCTGCCGCAAGGTCCCCAGAGAGCCGGCAGGGACCTTCCACGAGGCGCTCCAGTCCCTCTGGCTCACCCACATGGCCGTGAACCTCGAGAGCCTGAACTCGGCCGTCTCCTTCGGGCGCCTCGACCAGGTCCTCTACCCCTATTACCGGAGAGACCTGGACGAGGGGCGCCTCACGAGGGATCAAGCCCTGGAGCTCCTGCTCTGCTTCAGCGCCAAGGCCACAGAGCACGTCTTCCTTCTCTCCCAGAGGATATCCGAGTACCACGGAGGATATCTGGTCGTGCAGGCCGCCATCGTGGGCGGCACCGACGAGGAGGGCAACGACGCCGCCAATCCACTCACTGACCTCTTGCTGGAGGTCATGGAAAAGCACCGCTTGCGGGACCCCAACTACCAGGTGCGCCTTCACAGGGGCTCTTCGCCGGCCTATCTTGCCCGGGCCCTGGACGTGGCTCGGCAGGGGCACGGGAATCCGGCCCTGTTTAACGACGAAGCGATCGTGGCCGCCCTGGCCTCCCACGGCTTTTCCCGGGAGGACGCGCGCGCCTACGGGATCGTCGGGTGCGTGGAGCCTTCGATCCCGGGCAAGAGCTTCCTCTCCACCGACGCCGGGCTCGTCAACCTCCCCATCTGCCTGGAGCTCTCACTCAACCAGGGTCGGCAGTGGAACGGCCGGCGAAGAGTGGGCGCAAAGACCCCTGACCCCGGCGGTTTTCGGAGCATGAGCGACGTCATCGAGGCCTTCCGGGCACAGGTCGATTTCATGGTCGACCGGATGATCGACGATTTCCACATGGTGGAAAAGGGGAATCGCGATTTTCACCCGACCCCCCTGTCGTCCATGCTGGTGGACGGGTGCCTGGAGTCGGGTCGGGATCTCACCGAAGGCGGCGCGATCTACAACTCCAGCGGGATCCAGGGGGTGGGGCTGGCCGACGTGGCGGACTCTCTGGCCGCCCTCGATCAGGTCGTCTTCGGCTCGGGGCGCGTGGCGCTGGCGGATCTGCTCGAGGCGCTGCGGCGCGACTTCGATGGCCGCGAGGCCGTCCGGGCCGAGCTGGAGCGAGCCCCCAAGTTCGGCAACGACCAGGAGCTTCCGGACTCCTGCGCCCGCCGGGTGGTCCGCCTGTTCCACGAGTCCCTGGCCCGACATCGCAGCACCCGGGGCGGGCGCTACGTGCCCGGGTTTTACTCCGTCACGTCCCACGTGGCCTTCGGGGGCCTCACCGGAGCCCTCCCGTCAGGGCGAAGAGCCGGAGAGCCCTTCGCCTCCAGCCTCGGCCCCGCCAGCGGCGCCGACCGCTGCGGGCCCACCGCGCTGCTCAATTCAGTCTCTTCTCTCGACTCGACTCTCATGCCCAACGGCAACGCACTGAACCTCCGCTTCGATCCGGCCACGGTCGGGGGAGAGCGGGGCCTGGAGATCCTCTCGGGGCTGGTTCGGGGCTTCTTCGTCCAGGGGGGCATGGAGGTCCAGCTCAATGTGCTCGATCCCGAGATGCTCGAGGACGCCAGGGCCCATCCAGGCAAACACCCCGGGCTGGTGGTTCGGGTTGCAGGATATTGTGCCTACTTCGACGATCTCCCGGACTCCGCCAAGGAGGAGATCATCAAGCGGACGCGTCTCAGTGTCGGTTAGGCGCTCTCTTTGGGTTTGATGAATCAAACCCCTACAGGCATTGTAGGGGCGCGATTCATCGCGCCCGGGCATGACAGGCCCTAGTCCCAACACGACTTTAAAAACGCTTCTTTCCTTTTGGCATGGGATGTGCTTTTATGGGGAGCAATCAATTTTTCGTCGGCGGGCGACCAGCGGGCCGAAGGCCCCGAAGAGCTCATCGCGTTTCTCTCCTCAAGACCCGTTACTGCCCACAGTAATACGGTCCCGACTCAGCGAGGTACTACCATGGATGTCATTGTCGAGAATCCGGAAAATGTGACCAGCGCGGAAATCGTCGTAGGAATCCCTTCGTACAAAGAGGCCGATTCGATTGCGATCCCCACGGACATGGCGGCCAAGGGGCTATGCCAGAACTTCAGCGGAAAGTCCTCGGTGATCATCAACGTGGACAACCACTCTCCGGACGGGACGCGCGAGGCCTTCATGAACACGCCCACCAAGGTGCCCAAGATATACCTCTCGACGCCCGAGGGGGTGAAGGGGAAGGGAAACAACTTCCATAACCTCTTCGAGGCCGCCGTGGAACTCAAAGCCAAGGCGATCGTGGTCGTGGACGCCGATCTCAAAAGCATCACCCCCAACTGGATTCAATATCTGGCGGAGCCGCTCTACGCCGGCTACGACTATGTGGTTCCCATCTACGTGCGCCACAAGTACGACGGCTCCATCACCAATAACATCGCCTACCCCATGCTGCGCACCCTGTTCGGGCTGCGCGTGAGGCAGCCCATCGCCGGGGACTTCGGCTTCTCCGGGCGCCTGGCTCGGGCCTATCTCTCCGAGAGGTTGTGGAATGATAAGATCGCCAACTTCGGCATCGACATCTGGATGACCACCACCGCCATCGCCCGCCGCTTCAGCGTGTGCCAAACCTTCCTCGGCTCGCCCAAGTCCCACCGGGCCAAGGACCCCTCCAAGGACCTGGGGCCCATGTTCGTCCAGGTCGTCTCCACCATCTTCGATCTGATGAGCGAGTTCGAGTACCTCTGGAAGGACACCTACGAGAGCATCCCGAGCAGCATCTTCGGGTTCGGGCTCGGGGAGGCCGAAAAGCCGCCGGCTGTGGAGGTGAACACGGACAGTCTCTACGAGAGCTTCACCGGCGGCTTCCAGACCTACGGGGCGGTCTGGGAAAAGATCATGCCGATTCCCGAGCTGAGCGAGATCAAGAAGCTCGAACAGATGTCCAAAGATCAGTTCTACTACCCCAGCGACCTGTGGGCCCGGATCCTGTTCAATTTCGCCATCGCCTACCGAAACGGCGAGTTCAGTCAGGAACAGGTCATCGAATCCATGATCCCCTTCTACCACTCTCGCATCCTCTCCTTTGTCAATCGCACGATCCACATGGAGACCAAGGAGGCCGAGGAATACCTCGAGAATATCAACCGGGTTTTCGAGGAGGAGAAGTACTACCTGATCAAGAGGTGGGACGAGGACCAGAAGAAGCTGGGGCAAAAGCTGTTCCGGGGGGCCTGAAGAAGGCACAAAGGGGCAGAGGCACAAAGGCACAAAGTGGGGGCGGGTATGATACCCGCCCTTTTTTTTATGAGCGGGCCATGCCCGCCACGCCAAGGCTAAAAATCCCGGATCGGGGCGTCGGGCTGGACCGAGCGCAGGTGGCAGGTGTCGTTCATGCAGACCAGGGCCACCTCGTCGCCGCTCAGCTCGATCCGATTCACGGCGCCGGGATCCTGGCGGATCTCCCAGAAATGGGAGTCGTCCAGGCCGAGGAGGGCGCACAGCAGGACCTTGATTACCACTCGGTGGGAAAAGAGGGCAATCGTGGATTCTGCATGTGAAGCTGCAAGGCGCTTCACGGCCGGGAGCACTCGGGCGCGTACCTCGGCCAGGCCCTCGCCGCCGGGGAAGGTCACGCGGTGGGGCGCCTCGATCCAGGTCCGGTAAAGCTCGGGAAATCGCTCCATCACGTCCGGCCGGGACACTCCCTGCCACTCGCCGTAGTCGATGTCGATGAGACCCTCTTCATTCTGAATCTCCAGGCCGTGGATTCTTGCGGTCGGGGCGGCCGTATCGACGGCCCGTACGAGTGGGCTCGAGTAGATCGCCTCGATCTGCACGCTCTCGAGTGCTTCGCCCGCCGCCTCGGCCTGTCGGTGGCCCAGCTCGGTGAGCGGCCGGTCCGCCCGGCCTCGGAAGATCTCGTCCCGGTTCCAGTCGGTCTGGCCGTGGCGGACGATGTAGAGTTGAGTGGCTGGTGTGGACATAGGAGGCTCCCTTATTTCCGTTATTCATAGCTGCTTGAGCTCATTGAGGGGCAAAGGGGCATAGGCACAAAGGGGTAAAGTTTTTAGATTTGTTTTTTCGCCAGTGCCTGTCCGGAAATGTCATTCCGAGGCGATAGCCGAGGAATCTAAAGTTGCCAAGCGATAGCAATCACAAGATTCCTCACTGCGTTCGGAATGACATGCCGGTCGTTCGGAATGACATGCAGAAATTCTGCGCTCCCCTTAGTACATCCCGCCTCTTTGTTACAGTCACTTTGTGCCTATGCCCCTTTACCCCTTCTTAATCAAAACAGTGCTCTTCCGCCGGAAACTCTCCCTCCCGAACCTCCTTCAGGAACTCGCCTACCGCGCGTGAGATCTCTGAGCCGAGGTCGGTATACCGCTTCACGAACTTGGGCCGGAAATCGCCCATCAGGCCGAGCAGGTCGTTGACGACGAGGACCTGGCCGTCGCAGTCCGGGCCCGCACCGATTCCGATGGTGGGGATGGAGAGCTCCTTGGTGATCTCGGCCGCGGCTGCGGCCGGCACCACCTCGAGGACCACGGCGAAGGCCCCCGCATCCTGAATCGCCCGGGCGTCGGCCAGGAGCTTTTCCCGCTGGGCCTCACCCCGGCCCTGGACCTTGTACCCCCCCATCCGGTGGATCGACTGCGGCGTGAGCCCGATGTGGGCCATGACCGGTATGTCGATGTCCGCGATCGCTCGGATCGTCTCGGCCATGTTCGCCCCCCCCTCGATCTTCACCGCGGCCGCGCCCCCCTCCTTGAGGAATCGGCCCGCGTTCCTACGCGCATCTTCGTGGCTCGCCTGGTAGGACATGAAGGGCATGTCCCCCACGACGAGGGCCCGGTCCACGGCGCGGGCCACCGCCCGGGTGTGGGCGATCATTTCGTCCATGGTGATGGGCAGAGTGTTGGCGTGGCCGTGGATCACGTTGCCGGCCGAGTCGCCCACGAGGATCACGTCGCATCCGGCCGCGTCGATGAGACGGGCCAGCGGGTAATCGTAGGCCGTGAGCATGGTGATCTTCTCTTCCTCGGCCTTCATGCGTCCCAGATCGAGTATGGATACTTTTTTCATGGTCCCTCTCCGTGATGATTGACGGATCATCCATCTAAACCGCTCTATATTGCTGTAAATCATGTTGAAAGTAAAGCTGATCGTGGATCGAAGAGGCCCTCTGTGATATACAGAGCCTATGATGAACGATGCAGCAGCCAATGACACCATCGCCGCTGTCTCCACCCCTCTGGGCGAGGGGGGTATCGGGATTGTGCGGCTGAGTGGACCGCGGGCCGTGGAGATCGCGGGCGCCGTATTCCGGGCCCGGAGCGGGGAGTCGGCCTCGTCCCTCCCTTCGCGCAGGGCAAGGCTGGGGCACATCGTGGATGGAGACGAGGTGCTGGATGAGGTCCTTCTCACCGTTATGCGGGCCCCTGCCACGTACACACGCGAGGATGTGGTCGAGATAAGCGGCCACGGGGGCGCGGTGGCCCTGCAGGCCGTCCTCGAGCTCGTGCTCCGCTGCGGGGCCCGGCTCGCCGAGCCGGGCGAGTTCACGCGACGGGCCTTCCTGAGCGGTCGCATCGACCTGGCCCAGGCCGAGGCGGTGGTTGACCTCGTGCGCGGCCGGACCGAGGAGGCGGCCCGGGCCGCACTCCGTCAGCTCGGCGGAGAGCTCTCGGCCGAGGTGGAGCGGATCCACGAGGACCTCTTCGATCTCCTCGTGCGGGTCGAGGCGGACATCGACTTTCCCGAGGAAGACCTGGACGCGCTCCCGGCAGTAGAGCTGGAAGCGCGGGCCACGGCCGTCCGGGCCGGCATCGACCGGCTCCTCTCAACGAGCCGCCGGGGAATGATGCTTCGCGATGGGATCAAGGCCGTGATCGTGGGGCGTCCCAACGTGGGAAAGTCGAGCCTCATGAACGGCCTGCTGCGGCGGGACCGGGTCATCGTCACCCCCGTGCCCGGGACAACCCGGGACGCGGTGAGCGAGACGGTGAACATCCAGGGCATCCCGGTCGTCCTCTACGATACGGCAGGGATCCGGGACCCCAGGGACGAGGTCGAGGAGCAGGGAGTGAGGCTCAGCCGCCGGCACCTCGAAGAGGCCGACCTGGTTCTGCTCGTTCTCGACCGCTCCGAGCCCCTGGACGGCGAGGACCGCGCGATCGCGTCTCTTTCGGCAGAGCGGGCGGTCGTGGTTGCACTGAACAAGTCCGACCTCCACGCCCGCCTCACCGCGGACGATGCGTCCTTCCTTGCGCCCGGTGCGCCTTTCGTGGATGTCTCCGCTACGGAGGGCACGGGAATAGAGCGGCTCGAGGGGGCCATCGTGCAGGCGGTGCAGGGCAAACGGCTGGACGGGACCGAAGGCGCCGTCGTGACCCGGGCCAGGCACAGGGATGCCCTGGTCCGGGCCGGCGAGGCCCTGGAGAGGGCAATGAAGGCCGCCCGGGAAGGGCTCGCGCCCGAGTTCGTCTCCGTGGACCTGCGCGAGGCCCTTGATGCCCTGGGCGAGATCACGGGAAGGACCGCCCCGGAGGAGATACTAGACAGGATCTTCTCCGACTTCTGCATCGGGAAGTAAAAAAAAATACTGCGAAATAAATCGATAGAAGATGGAGCGCTTCATGAAATGTCCTAGATTATTGCCGGCCCTTGTCGCCTTGATACTGCTGCTTGGACTTCCGTCTTTGTCAGGAGAGTCCGAGAGCGCGATTGCCGCCGATGAATCATCGACAATAGATCGCCGTGAACAGACTGCGGGAATACGGATTGTACCTGTAACGCAAGCCTGTTTCACTCTGGAGCAAATGAAAAAGCATGATGAAGAGATGACGAGGCTCGGGCAAAGGCCGCCGGTGTTTCCGTCGCCTCCACGGCTTCCGGTTCCTCACGAACATCCCGTACCGTCCGGAGCTATCACACCGGTCGCGTCGGATGGAGAAACCGGGCCGTCAGGGCCAACGAAAAGCTTCAAGAAACAAAGGGCCCCCGACCTGGCCGCGAGCTTCGAAGCGCTGGGCGATAACGGGATGACCATCCCCCCGGACACAAACGGCGCCGTAGGGCCGGAACACCTGATGGTCCCGCTGAACAGCGAGGTGCGCATCCAGACAAAGACGGGAACGGTGCTCAGCACGGTCGGTCTTCACTCCTTCTGGTCGCCCCTGGGCGTGAGCGACACCTTTGACCCGAAGGTTATCTACGATCCCGTCAGTGAGCGGTTTCTCTTTGTTACGTGCGCCGAGAGGAGCTCGGCCTCCTCGAGCATGCTCCTTGCAGTCAGCCTCGACAGCGACCCCACGGGCCTGTGGTACATGTGGCAGCTGGACGGGGACGCGACCGACACGAACTGGGTCGACTACCCGAACATCGGGGTGAACAACAAGTGGATCACCTTCACGGCCAACATGTACACCATCGTGGGTGATTTGTTTGCCGGCGAAAACATCTGGGCCATCGACAAGGCGAGCGCCCTGGACGGGGGGGACATCACGGGCACGCTGTTTTTCCAGACCGACGTGGGCGGGACCCTGGCGCCGTGCCTCACCTATTCTCCGGACGAGCCCACCCAGTACCTGATCAATACTTGGAACCCCTCCTGGGAGGGTAGCGGCCTACTTCGCCTGTTCACGATCACGGGCCCCGCCGATGGGCCGACATGGACGTCGACCGCTCTTTACCCGAGCGCATCGGACTGGGACTATCGCTTCGACCCCGCGCCACAGCTCGGTTCTTCCGAAGATATTGAGACCAACGACTCACGCATGATGAACGCCGTGCTCCGCAACGGCAGCATCTGGTGCACTCACGCGGTCGCTCTCCCGGTGGACAATCCGAACCGGACCGCGGTGAAGTGGTGGCAGATCGATCCGACCGACGGCTCCACGATTCAGTCCGGCGTTATCGAAGACACGGTCTCGGGTATGTACTACTACTTTCCCAGCATCGCCGTGAACCAGCATGACGAGGTGCTCCTCGGATTCAGTGGATCCTCTCCCGCGACTTATGCCGGAGGCTACTACACCTACCGCGATCCCGCGACACCCACAGGCACGATGGAATCCGTATCCCTCATGAAGGCGGGGGAGGCGCCCTACTTCAAGGACTTCGGGCAGGGGAGGAACCGGTGGGGCGATTACAGCGCCACCTGCGTCGACCCCGTCGATGATTCCGCCCTGTGGACGATCCAGGAGTACGCGGCGCTTCCCGAGAATACATGGGGCACCTGGTGGGGCAAGCTGGCGTCTAGGTACCGCTTCGGGGACTTGGCACCCTTCGGCAGGGGTGACGGGCAAAGGAATGCGGCCGATATCAACCTGTCGGTCGACTCCATACGCTCTGTACTTGCGATCACCGGCGGCGACGCCGAACTTCTCGACGTGGCCCCCGTCCAGGTCTGCCCGGGGCCGGCCGCGTCGATCCGGATCGCTCCGGAGCCGGATGGAAGACTCGATGCGTCCGACCTGTCGGTGCTCCTACAGGCGGCCGCGGGCTATGTGGAGATCGTCCCGGCTTGCCCCTGAGCCTAGTTAAATGATATCAAAATCAAATCTTGACTATTTGGGAAGGATCAGAGGTGCGTATAGATAATAGGAAGCGTATTTTTCAGCCCTCCAGAATGTTAATGATTTCCAGTTGAAATCTTGCACAATTTAGAGAATCGTCAGAGTGCACCTTCATTGCAACTATATGCATCTGATGAGCTTATAAATCCGCGCTTGGACTAACCAGAAAAAGGCCCCACCGGAAAACCAGTGGGGCCGTCTGTGTCGATCAGGTAGGTTAGTTTCTATTTGCCCGTATGGACCCATTCCATGTCACTGACCCGTTTGCTCCCTTCATAATAGAGGCCGGAATAAATTATTACCCACCCTATGTCCGGGAAAGGGATAGAAACCTCCATATCTACGGCGGGGTGCGTTACCGGAAGGAACTCCATCCAGAGCGGGAAAATCTGGATGGATGGGAACGGTGTAATAGCTACATTCATCCAGAGACACTGTTCCGCCGCAGCTATTCTAAAGTCCAGGTCCAGCATGCCGGGTGCACTGGTTGAGTAGGAGGCATCCATCTCTAGAATAAATGGCGCGCAGTCCATATCATCATCATCGACAAGCCCGTCACAGTCATTGTCTACGCCGTCATCGCATATCTCAACAGCACCAGGATTGATTTCTGGGTCTGTATCGTCACAATCTCCCTCGCATTCCCTCCATCCATCCACGTCTGCATCCGCTTCCATTTCCATGATGCCGTCACAATCGTTGTCCTTGCCGTCGCAGATCTCAGGAGCACCGGGGTAGGCGACCGGGTCGGCGTCGTCGCAATCGGCGCAGAGAGGCGATCCGTCCCCGTCTCCGTCCACTTCATCAGCAGGTAGGATGCCGTCGCAATCACTATCCTTTCCATCGCAGACCTCTTCCGCGTCCGGATAAACCAACGAATCCCAGTCGTCGCAGTCGTCCCCTCCGCAAGACGGGTCATCGATGATAAACCCATCGCCGTCATGATCCAAACATGTGTCAGCGATCTGTTGGATTTCCTCGACAGATAGGGCTCTGTCATAAACCATCACTTCGTCGATCGTGCCAATGAAATGGCGCTCACTCCATTCATGAAACCGCCCAACATGGATAGGATAAGTAGACCTAGTATCCAAAGGAACAGAGAGTGCAATCGAACCGCAGATGGTGCTGAGCAATATACCATCCTGATAAATTTCAACATCCTCCAATTCGACACCAACAATATCCGGAACCACAAAAGCATAATGGTGCCAATTTCCATCAGCAACTGTAGCACTATAGGTCACGGCGCCTCCTGAAATACCCAAAGTTACGCCTTCGCATTCGCCATAGGCAGAAAGGCCTGTCTTAAAAGTTTTCCCGTTACCATCAGATACTCTTCCTCCATAGGACAATAGATATTGGCTCATTGTCGATGTTGTCTTCGCCCAGGCAGTGACCGTCCGTGGAGAGTTCCCCAAGGGTCCAGGACTTACCATTTCAACGTAATCATCCTCTCCGTCAAAGCTCAAAGCACCACTCACCATCCCGGTTGACCATTGGGCTCCATAGATCGTTCCATCATTTACACTGACCGAGTCGTGGGCCGTCGCACCGCTTCCCTCGTCGAAATTCCAGTAAGCAACGAGACCATCCGTTAGATCGGAATGGACAAGAGTTGGATGTGCGCTCAATGCGAGGATTAGGAAAAAGGCTAAGACACTGATTCTAGTTAGTTCTTGTCCAAAAACCCACGTTTTCAAAGGACAAGGGCAATTTCAG
>CAZFWM010000040.1:21827-33764 GCA_964522545.1 uncultured Thermodesulfobacteriota bacterium | reverse complement strand
AACATACTAATCTTCTTAACCTCATAGATAGTATAAATGATTTCATTCCTCCTAGAGTTTCCGTTAAAATAAAAAAGAATATAGAAAAAGTAATTGATTCTCCTCTTGGTAGTAATGCTGCTGCACCTGGTTTTTTTGTTTTCAATAAACTTTTGAAGAATGTAGAAATAGATAAGAAAAGAGATGAAGCTCTTCTTGGTGCGATAGAGGCTTCTTTAACCAAGTTATGGGAAATAGGCAAGTTTAAAATAGATGATATATTAAGGGTAATTAATTTACCTCAAGAAGCATATAAAAATCCTATGTTCATTGAACTAATAGAAAATATTGCAACGGAAAATAAGCTAATTGAAAAAATAGATGATGGGAAATTTAAAGTTAATAAGAATTCAATGGATAAAGTCGATAAGGATAAAAGCAAGTTCGATTATATTCATGAACGATTTCGAAATAGTCTAAAATTAAGAATCAAGAGAAATTACAAAGAAATAGATAGAGATAATATAGACACACTTGTGGAAGACATTGATGCATCTTTAACGGGTTATTTTCGTGAATGTGGACTTACACTTTCTACAGCATTATTTTCAAAAAAGCAAGTAGGGAAAACTACAGTGCTTCCAAGTTCTATTCTGAAGTTCGTAAATGAAATGTCTTCAAAATATAATAAGATTAATTTAAGACAAGCTTTTTCGAAAAGTTCGATTGATATATTTATAAGGCCAGGCTCAGCTGAAAGAGAATATTTAGGAAGAATTTCTCAAGGATTTTTTGCTCTGCACGCATTAGGTTTATTTGGAGACGAAGCTATAAATAGAATTCAACGATTAAAAGAAACTGTCTGGCTTGTTGATTCAGATTCTCAAATTACTATTCTTGCACTGGCGTCGCCTACAAATGCTTCACTATCAAGCTGTTTTGCTCATTTAAAGAAATTAAGGATACGATTTTTTTCTACCGAGAGTATTGTAGAGGAAACATGGCAACATTTAAAATTTGCATTGGATTTAATAAAGAGACACGGGGCGGATTCCCCAATGGTGATTGCAGGTGCTCAAGGAGATGCACCATATTCAAAAACAAATACATTCCTTCAGGGATTCATTTGCTGGCAAGGGGCTGATAACCCCTGCGATTGGAATAGTTATCTCTATCAAATTTTTAAGAAACATGAGCCCACAAAAAAGAACGTTGAGCAGGCACTTACAACATTTGGTATTGAAACAGTCCCATTTTCTGACTGGCCAGGATTTAACGATGAAAATTATAATGAACGTAAAGAATTAACAGAAAAAATAATAAATACTGTAAAAAATATATTTAAAGGTGAACAAAATAATCATATCGATTTCATGAGCAATTTATTTCGGAAAGCAAAACCCGAGGCTGAAACACTTGTTATTGTAATAAAAGAAAGAAAAGGTGAATACCACATTATTTCCAAACCTGAAGAAAAGTCTCCTTCATGGTTTTTAAGCCATACATCAATATTGAACACTGTCAGTAAAGAGGACCCAGTAACATGGAAACCGGAGTCTTTTTTTAATTTTACAGAATCAATGTACTCGATTAATTCTGATGAGGAGGCAACTAATTGTGCTTTCGAATTACTACTCTGGGATTTGGCGAAATCAGGAGTAAACGTGATAGAGACGGATATTGTTGAAAATGTATTTGGTGGAATAATTGATCAAGCTACAATTTGTACTGAGGAACAAATAGAATTATATGATAAGACTATTGCCGAGAAATATGGTGAGCCTTTGGAATCAGTCTTATCTAGAATTGAGCCTTCGGATAAGCCAATTGCAAGAATACAATTATTATATGAAATGACTGAAAAACAGGAAATTCTGCTGAGAAATATAAAAAAAGAAATGAATGATATAAAAAAAGAGCACTTAGAAACAAAAAAGGAACTAATAGAACTAGAGCGTTTTAAGAAGAAGCAATTAAAAAAACAGGAAAAAACAAAAAAGAAATCAAAGGCAAAAACGGGTAGTAGGAAGAAGAAAAAGAAGAGGAAAGAGAAGGAGAGAATGAAAAGGAAGGCAAAGAAAAATAGGTGAAGTGGTCATGCGCACGGTTTCTTACATGCAGAAGGCACTGAAAAAATCCTTTCCCCTCCCTCGATGAATGACTCGAAGTTGTCCATTACTTTTCGAGTATGCCTTGGAATAACATAGACAAATCGCACAGTCATGGAAAGATCGGCATGGCAGAGGAGATCCTTTAGGTCGATGATGTCAGCGATCACTCGCCTTAAGGAATATACGCAAAAATGTCATCCATTCCACAACAATCCGATTCTGAATCCATGGGTCGGAGGATTGAATCCTTTCTGAAGCGCCAGTTACTATTTTAATTTACTTCCGCTTTTGTGCCTTCCTTCGATGACATCTCTTTGGGATTCACATGGGGTCTCTAAAAAGCCTCTGTTGCTTGTAGCGTGGCTCGACGAGAAATTCGAAAAGACCGGGTGAGCAGGAGCGAGAGTGGGATGGCAGGTGTCTCGATTTTATTCCCGCCGACTGTGCGAATTCTGATATTTATTCCACTTCTTATGCGATTAGCTTATCGCACGCCGTGCGGACTTTTTCTCCCCAGCGCCTCGATGAGCCTGCCGGGTAAGCCGTCAAAGGATCCGCTCGACATGACCAGGGCCGCATCCCCCTCGACGAGCTCGGCCGCGAGAAAATCGATGATTTTCCCCGCCGACTCGAGGAAGCATGCCTCCCGGCCCCGTTCCTTGATCTCTTCGACCAAGCGATGCGGGCAGAGGCGGTCGCTGTCTGCGATCCCTTGCCTGGCGTAGACATCGGAGATGACGGCGACATTACATTCGTCGAATGCCTGTGCATACTGTTCCTGGAATAAGTTCCGCCTGCTCGTGTTGGTCCTGGGCTCGAAGACGGCATAGAGCTTTCCTGCGGACATGGCGGCCCGGATCGCCCCGATGGTCTCTCGAACCGCTGATGGGTGGTGGGCGAAGTCGTCGATCACCGCGATCCCCCCTGCCCTTCCCACTAGCTCCTGCCGGCGCTTTACCCCCTGGAATCGAACCAGGCCCTCACGGACCTCGTCGATGCTCAGACCGATGGATGTCAGGAGGGCGAGGGCGCCCACGGCGTTCAGTGCATTGTGCCGCCCGGGAAGCGGCGTCTCCAGCCGGATCTCTTCGCCACCGTGGTCGACCGTGACCATTCCCCCCCCGACTCCCTTATCGAATCCTGTGCGGCCTTCGAAGGAGACGAGCTGCCACGCGGCATCCTCCGACGCGCCGTAGGTCTCTACGCGACAGCCGGGCCGCCTGACTTCGGCGCCGCCACCCTCCCCTTCCGGCCGCGCCAGGAGGCGGCGCACTTCGGGATCGTCGATGCAGGCCGCCAGTACGCCGTCAGTCGGGATCAGGGCGCAGAAATCGACGAAAGCGGTCCGCAGGTCCTCCATGGAGTCGTAAATGTCGGCGTGGTCGAACTCGATGCTCGTGAGCAGTGCCGACCGGGGCCGGTAGTGGAGGAACTTGGGCCTCTTGTCGAAAAAGGCCGAGTCGTACTCGTCCCCTTCCACCACGAAGATCTCGCCGCTCCCGGGGCGGCTGGTCGCGCCGAAGTCGATGGGAACGCCCCCTACGAGAAAGCCGGGTTCGCGGCCCGCGCTCTCCAGGATCGAGGCGAGCATGGCCGATGTGGTGGTCTTGCCGTGAGTGCCGGCTGCGACCACGGAGTGCCTCCCGACCAGGTAGAGCTCTGCTAGGGCCTGCGGGAGGGAGGCCCTGGTGAGTCCCCTCTGTTCAGCCTCCAGAGCTTCGGGGTTGTCCTTGCGCACCGCATTCCCGATCACAACGAGATCCGTGTCTGCATCGAGGTGCTCCGGCCGATAGCCTTTGCGAATCCGGATGCCCAGGGCTTCGAGCTGATCGCTCATCGGGGGATAGGCGTTGAGATCGGAGCCGGTCACCTCAATTCCGTCGGCCCGGAGGAGCCCGGCCAGAGATCCCATTCCGGTCCCGCAGATCGCTACCAGGTGGACCTTTCGCAGCCCAGTTTTCTTCTGGATCTTCTTGCGGATCATCATGTTCCTCTTTCAAGGGCCTCGGCCACCCGATCGTGGACATCGGGCCGCAGGCGTCGAATCCCCTCCTCCTTCGCCCGGGAGGGATGAACCCGGTTGGTCAGCAGCACCACAGCGAGGTCTCTCTCCGGGTCGATCCAGAGGGAGGTCCCGGTATATCCGGTGTGACCTACGGCCTTAGGTGAAAAGGTTCGCCCCGAGCTGCTCCGGCCCGGGGTGGGTGTGTCCCATCCGAGCGCCCATGTCCCATCCGGGACGATTTCGGCCCGGGTCCAGAACTCCCGCACGATCCGCCCCGGGACGAAGGGGTGCCCGTCGCGAGAGCAGAGGAGAAGGGTCCTGGCCAGGACGCAGAGGTCCTCGGCGGTGGAAAAGAGGCCGGCGTGTCCCGCAACTCCGCCCATGACGAATGCGTTCTCATCGTGCACTTCGCCCACAAGGATGCGCTTGCGTCTCGGGCAGTCCTCCGTGGCTGCGAACCGTTCGGGCGGGAGGCCAGTCGGAGGGCGGCCTTGCCGGACGAGGTCGATGAAGAAAGTGTTCTCCATCTGAAGAGGATCGAATATCTCTTGGCGGCAGAACCGGTCGAGGGGCTCACCCGAGATCTGTTCTATGCATCTGCCGAGCACCATGTATCCGATGTCCGAGTAGGTCTCAGCCTGCCCCGGATCGCACTCCAGCGGCTCCTCGCTCGCCCGGGCCAGGCAATATTGCCGCCATCTCGGCGAAGGTGTGAAACCGTCCGCCAGGATCCCGCTCTCTCCGTAGACACTGAGAAAGTAGGGCTTCCAGGCCGGGAGCCCCGAACAGTTGGCCAGGAGATGGCGCAGGGTGACGGCCTTTTTTTCGCCCCGGCCGTATTCGGGCAGAATGTCTCCTACGGGCCGGTCAAGGGTGAGACGCTGCCGGTCCTCAAGGATCATGAGGGCCGTGGCGGTGGCCACCGGCTTTGTCAGGGAAGCGATGTCTAAGATCGTCTCGGCCTTCATCATTCTGGGTGCCGGGCCGAGTTCCGCATACCCGAAGGCCTTGAGGTATACGGTTCGATCGCCCCGGCTCACCGCCAGGACCGCACCCGGAGGATCGGCGAGATCCACGGCTTCCTGGATTCGCTCTTCCACCCTGGAGGAGTCTAATTTTGTCATTTTTTCTTATCCCTTGACCGGAGCCAAGTTGAATTATCGCCCTTCGGGCGAGCTAATGAGCTTAATTGTTCCTGGGGTTGACACCCCAGGCTACATGACCTGACCCCTTCGGGGTCAATTGGATTTCCTATACGATGAACTTATCGCCCTCGGGCGGACTTTTACTCCCAGATTTTTAACGCAGAGTCGCAGAGACGCAGGGAACTGTTTATAAATCGATTCAAGCCTATAAGCTAAACGATTGTTGTTTTTAAACAAGTCGAACCTGTCATTTCGACTGCAGGGAGAAATCTTATCTTTTCAGATTGGTCCCTCGCAAAGATTTCTCGCTTCGCTCGAAATGACAAAAAAAATTCCTAAACCATAGATTTCCTTCTCTCTGCGCCTCTGCGTCTCTGCGTTAAAACTCTTTGACGGAAAAAGTTGGATTTCCCATACGATCGAGTTAAAAAAACGTCATCCAGTCGAAGGAGAGGGACAATTTCCGACCATGCAAATGTGAAATAAATACGTGCTTTTGTAACTTTTTCCTCTGGAATGCAGTCATAATAACACAAGCCTTGTTGGCACCATTATTGAATAATTATGACTTTTACGATACAATGTAAAGTCTTGCACTGAACTATTCGATGATACTTACACGTGATTGAAGAGAGGTACCATGGCATACGCATCCAAGATAGTCGGCATCGGAAAATATATACCGGAGCGAGAGATCGACAACGAATATGTCCTTGACCTGCTTCGAAACAGTAGCGCTCCTTACCTGACCCCGGACGAACTTGAAGAGCTCATGCGAAAGGGGACGAGGAATCTGAAGAGGACGGGCAACCGCATTCGCCACTGGTGCCGCGAAGACCAGTACTGCACGGACATCGCAAAAATAGCCTCCCAGGAGGCCCTGGAGCACGCCGGCCTGACCGCCGACGATATCGATCTCATCATCTTTACCGGCATGTCAAAAGCACTGGTGGAGCCGGCCACGGCCCACATCCTCCAGTACGAGCTCGGAGCGAACAACGCCAATGTGATCGACACCCAGGACGCATGCTCCAGCTTCCTCAAATCGGTCCACATCGCCGACAGCCTGATTCGGACAGGCACGTACAGGACCATTCTGATCGCCTGCGGGGAGCGCACCTACGACTGGGCCGACTTTCAATGCAAGTCGGTGAGTGAGCTGGACTGGAAATTCGGCTCTATGACCATCGGGGATGCCGCCGGGGCCATGATCCTCCAGGCCACGAAGGAGCCTCCATACTGCGAGACGCCCCATCACATGCTCTTCGCCTTCAAGGGGGACGGCGGGGGGTACGTCCACTGCAATATCGGTCTGAATTTCCGGATCGGAGACCGGTACAGGCTGCAGTCCCACTCGAGAAAGCTCTTCAGCTCCGCCCTCAAGCAGCTCGCCATCCTGGTGCAGGAGACCGAGTGGAAGGACATCCACTTCGATGTCCTCGTGGCCCACGAGATCGGACGCCTGATCCCGGACATCCAGATCCCCTTTTTCAAAGATGCCGGCTTTGACATCCCGGACTACCGATTCATCTTCCCTGAATACGGCAACATCGCCTCGGCAAGCCTACCCGTGAGCCTGGCGCTGGCAAGAGAGGATGACCGCCTGAAACGAGGCCATCAGGTCCTATTCATCGGCGGAGCGGCCGGGACCCAGGCTTACGGTGGGACCTTTATCTATTAGGCCGCCCCGCGCCGCGCCCTCCCTTGCCCCTGTCTAATGAAATTTATATATTCGTCTGAATCCCAAGATCACACGATCGCAATCAAACAAAGGGAGGGCCTATGTTCCGGACATTGCTGAGAAGCGCCATACTGGTTGGCATCACCCTTCAATTTATCCTCGCCCCGACCCCGGTCGCGGCGCACGGAAAGGAACTGGAGGCGGTCTTCCTCAAGACGGGCGTGGAGAAGCTCTCGGAAGCGGATGTCCGGGCCCTCGAGTCCATCCTGGCAAAGCGGCCCGACAATCTGCGCGTCCTGAGAAACGTGGGGATGATCTATATGTTCCGGGCCCGGGCGGGAATCGATTTCGACCGTCACATCGAAGCCGCCATCGACCTCTTCGAACGGGGCCTGGCCCTCGACGCCGGCGACCCGTGGCTCCATGCCTGCTACGGTATATCCTGCGGCCTGAAGGCGGATCACTCCTGGTCGCCCATCACAAAGGTCAAATTCGTCCGGACGTCCATGAAGGAGCTCGACAGGGCCGTGGAGATCGCGCCGGACTTCCTCGAGATACGTCAGATGCGAGCCATGGTCCTCCGGGAGATCCCCTCTCTCATCGGAAAGCCGGAGGTGGCCCGCGAGGATCTCGAATTCATCCTCCGCTCGGCCGAATCGGGCAAGGCCTATCTCGACGAACAGTCCATCTGCCAGTCCTACCTGGCCCTGGCCGATATCTGCTTCGAAGAGGACGACCGGGCCCGGGCCGCGGATCTGCTCCATCAAGTCCTCCTGGTCGCCCCGGACTCGCCGGAGGGGAAAGTGGCCTCGCATCTTCTCGTCGACTGGGAGCTCGAGCGGCCCGACACCCCGCGCCGCTTTCCGCAGTCGGTCTGGAACTGCGCGGTGGATCGGGCGGCACTCTTCTCGCCCCTGGAAAAGGGCCTGGGCGCAGAGCCGGAGAATCCCGCGATCCTGACCGATCTGGCCGCCACGCACATCTGCGGGGGGCTCGGCACGCCGGCCGATGCAGAGGCGGCGCTCCGGCTGATGGAGAAGGCCAAGGGCCTGGCGCCGGATGATCCCTTTGTCCGCGGCGTCCACGGGGCTATGATGGCCTTCTGGACGAAGTTCGCCTGGTACCCGGTGGTCAGGCTCGCCTGGGTCAATCTGGGGATCGAGGAGATGACGAGCGCCATCGACTCCGTACCCTCGGCCGACGAGGTCCTGCTGGCCCGCATCCGGCGCCACCGGGGCATGGCCTGCGCCACAGTGCCTGAAACGGTCTTCGGCCAGAGTGCGATCGCAAAGGCCGATCTGGATTTCGTCCTGTCTGTGGCCCGGAAGCACCCCGGACTGTTTCCACCCCAGGAGACCGCCGAGCTTTACCTGAAACGGGGAGAGCTCCACATGATGGCCGGAGAGACGGCCCGGGCCCGGAAGGCCCTGAATGAGATCTTCGCTGTCGCCCCGGCCTCATGCCAGGCATCCAGGGCCCGAGACCTGCTGGACCGACTTCCTTAGTGGCCCGAATTCCTACCGTCGTCGTTGATTCCGATCAGTACTGGGTCAGGCTGCCGTCCATCTTCGCCTTTTGAAGGGCCTTCTTGAAGACCCACACGCTGATGGGAAGCAGGATGGCGGAGAAGATGATCAGCGGGTAGACGTCCCCTTTCACATCCCAGAGCGAGGCCCCCTGGAGCAGGCAGAGGCGGATGCCGTGCAGGGAGTAGGTGATCGGGAAGAGAAAGGAGAGGCTGGCGATCCAGGGCGGGAGCACCTCGGGCGGATAATAGACCCCACCAAGCAGGTAGGAGCCCATGGAGAAGAATGTGGAGAGGGGATCGCCCCGTTTGAAGACCATGAGAAAGGATGCCGAGAGGATCCCGAGGCTGCAAAAGGATACGATCGTGAGGGCCAGTATGACCAGGGCCCCGGCAAAATTCCCGCCCGAGACAAAGCTCCCCCCCGATATGGAAGCCGCGAGAAGGGTGCCCAGTGCTATGAAGATGAGGACCCGAACGGATGAAAAGACGAAGCTGTAGAGCGAGGATGAAAGCACGATGGTGGAGATCTTCGTGGGAGTCACCAGCACCGCCTCGAGGGTTCCCATGAGCTGCTGGTTCCGGATGTTCGCGGAGAATCCGGTGAGGCTCACGTGGAGGTAGTCGGAGAAGGCTATACCGATGATCACGAACGAGAAGTAGTCGCCTCCGAAGGGCGCCAGGTGGGGGGCGATCGCCCCGCCGAAGAGGCGCGCGATGAAGAAGAAGATGATGACCCTGAAGAATATGCTCAGCAGCTTGAAGACAAAGGCGAAGCGGTAGCTGACATCCTCCAGGAAGTCCTTCTTCATAAACGCGAGCGGCTTTGAAAGGTTCACTTGCCGGGCTCCCGGGGCGCCATGTCGCCGCCGGTAAGAGTGCAGAAGATCTCTTCGAGTGAGGGCTCCCGGATCTGGATGTCCTCGACCCTCGCCCCGATGCGGACCAGCCTCTCGAGGAGGCGGCCCAGGGCGGTCCGTCGCTCCGACGTCTCGATCTCGACCTCGGCCGAATCCTCCTCCACGGCCAGACGCCGCACGCCCGCGACCCCGTCGACGGTGGCGAGGTCGTCGAGGTCCGAGGCGGAAATGCCGGACAGCCGCAGCCGGATAACGGAGGTCACGGTCACATGGGCCCGCAGCGCCTCCACATCTCCGCAGGCCACGAGCAGGCCCTGGTCGATGATGCCCACCCGGTCGCAGAGCTCTTCGGCCTCGCTCATGATGTGTGTGGCCAGGAATATGGTCTTCCCCTCTTCGCCGGCGATCCGGTTCCGGATGAACCGGCGCAGCACCCCGGCGCCCACCGGGTCGAGGGTCCGGGTCGGCTCGTCCATGAACAGGATGTCCGGATCGGTCATGAGGGCCCGGGCGATGGCGATCCTCTGTTTCATCCCGGACGAGCAGTCCCTGAAGGGCTTGTCTATGAAATCCGACAGGTCCAGCAAGTCGATGAGATCTTCGACGCGCCGGTTCGCCTCGGAAGGCTGAAATCCATAGAGGGCGCCGAAGAAACAGAGGTTCTGCCTTGGCGTGAGGCGCCAGTAGAAGCTCCGCTCATCGCTCGAGACCAGGCCGATCATGGTGCGGATCTTTTCGGGATCCTGTGCGATGTCGAGGCCGTTCACACGAGCGCTGCCGAGGCTGGGGAGCACCAGTGTGCAGAGGATCTTGATCAGGGTGGTCTTTCCCGCCCCGTTGGGGCCGAGGAGCCCGAAGATCTCTCCGTGATCCACCCGGAGGTCGATGCCCTTAAGTACCTTGATCCTCTGTATGCGCGTGGGGTGAAGGATGATCTCCGAGTAGCTCTTGATCTTGGGGAAGTCCTTCCTCAGGTCGACGGTCTCGATGGCGCAGTCCATGCTCACCCTTCCGCCGCCGGGTGCCGGCCTTCGAGGGCGGCCCTGATCTCGGCCGGGCTTATCACGCCGGCCCGGATGACTCTCGGTGCCCCGGAGGTGAGGTCGAGGACCGTCGAAGCCGGGCCCTCTGCGAGCGCCCCCGCGTCGAGTATGAGACCCAGGCCCGCTGGAAAGTCCGCCTCGACCTGCCCGGCGCTGCGGGCGCCGGCCCGGCCGGACCGGTTCGCGCTGGTCGTCGTGATGGGGCTCCCCATTGCGGCAACGAGTGATGCGGCCACGGGGTGTGCTGAAATTCGAACACCCACGCTTCGGCCGCCCCCGGTCACCCAGGCGGGCACGGCGGGCGCGGCCTCCAGGACCAGAGTGAGCGGCCCGGGCCAGAAGGCGCTCGCAAGGGCGCGGGCCTCTTCCGGGACCCTGACGACCACGGCCTCGAGCATCTCTGCATCCCGGATCAGGACCGGTATCGGCATCCCCTCGGGGCGGCCCTTGAGAGCAAAGACACTCTCCACGGCCGCGGCGCTCAGGGCGTCGGCCCCGAGCCCGTAGAGCGTCTCGGTGGGATAGGCCACCACGCCCCCGCTCTTCATGACCTCCGCCGCCTCCATGATCGCCCCCGGCGCAGGGCGCACCGGATCGATCCGGCGCACGGGCGAGGCGGTCACCGACCCTCCCCCCTTGCCTTCCAATATCTGGCCAGCTGCTGCAAGCAGCAGCCGGTCAGAATTGAAAATTGCAGATTGGAGATTGCAAATTGGAAATTGAGGAGATCCGATTCAACGAAATTTGTATTTTTGGACTTATCCCGGCTTCGCCGGGCCCTTTTTCTTTGCCACTCTTCGTCGTTCCCGCAAAAGCGGGAACCCATGGCTGTGCTCATTTCCTGGATCCCCGCTTCCGCGGGGATGACGATGCGAGGGGTCAATTGGATTTCGTGTGCGATCAAGTTAAAATTTCCAATTTCCAATAAAGTTTAGCCATTTCTCCTGATGGTGAAACAGCTACCCCCTTTTTCGTGAGCTCACCTCCAGCGCCTCAGCCTTTTTCCTCACCCCCTCGGCGAGCTCCTCCTTGTAGGCGGCGACTTTCTCCCGCAGGGCCGGGTCCTTGAGCGCCAGGATCTGGGCGGCCAGCACGGCCGCGTTCCGGGCGCCTGCGCGTCCCACCGCCATGGTGGCGACCGGCACCCCGCCCGGCATCTGGACGGTGGCGTAGAGGGAGTCCACCCCTCCGAGCGGAGAGGAGGGGATCGGAATCCCGATGACCGGCAGGGTCGTCTCGGACGCGATCACGCCGGCCAGGTGGGCCGCGGCGCCGGCCGCGGCGATGAGGATCTCCAGGCCCCGCTCGGAGGCGGTCCTCGAGTACTCGCCGGTCCGCCGGGGCGATCGGTGGGCGGATGAAATGGTCATCTCGTAGGGGATTTCGAACTTCTCCAGCATCGACTGCGTCTCTTTCAGGTACTCGAGATCCGAGTCGCTCCCCATGACGATACCTACCAAGGGTCCGGTCATGATCTGCTCCTGTTTTGTGTTGGCAATGTCCCTCGCTCCCAGGCTCCGCTTTAACCCTCGTTCCCAGGCTCCGCTTTAACCCTCGTTCCCAGGCTCCGCTTTAACCCTCGTTCCCA
>CAZFWM010000040.1:0-21727 GCA_964522545.1 uncultured Thermodesulfobacteriota bacterium | reverse complement strand
TCCGCTTTAACCCTCGTTCCCAGGCTCCGCTTTAACCCTCGTTCCCAGGCTCCGCCTGGGAACGAACAAGCGGGAGGCTCCGCCTCCTGCAGGCTGAAAGGGGCAGAGCCCCTGAGAATTCCCGTTCCGAGGCTGAGCCTCGGAACGAGGAAGAACGAGGAAGAAAACGTTACTCCGCCTCCCTCTTCAGAGCCTTCTTCCCGATATCAGTGCGATAGTGGACATCCTCCCAGGAGATCGCATCCACTGCCTGGTAGGCCTTCTCGATAGCCGCGCCGACCGTATCTCCCAGGGCGGTCACGCCGAGGACCCGGCCGCCTGCGGTCACCACGTCCTCGCCGGCCCGGGCCGTGCCTGCGTGGAAGACGACCACGTCCTCCATGGCGCCCGCCTCATCGAGGCCGGAGATGGGCCGGCCTTTGCCGTACTTCCCGGGGTAGCCCCCGGAGGCCATCACGACACAGACGGCCGGCCGGGGATCCCACTCGATCTCGACGCCGGAGAGGTCCCCCTCGGCCGCGGCCTCGAGCACAGGCACCAGGTCGCTCTTCATACGGACGAGGATCGGCTGGGTCTCGGGATCGCCGAACCGGCAATTGAACTCCAGCACCCGGGGCCCGGCATCGTCGATCATCAGCCCCGCGTACAAGACCCCGCGCAGGGTCGCCCCCTCGGCGGCCATGGCCCGCACCGTGGGGATCATGATCGTCTCCATGACCTGGCTCCGGAGGGCATCGGTGACGACCGGCGCCGGGGAGTACGCACCCATGCCCCCGGTGTTCGGCCCCCGGACCCCGTCGAAGACCTGCTTGTGGTCCTGGGACGACGGCATGGGCACCACGCGCTCGCCGTCGGTGAAGGCGATGAAGGAGGCCTCTTCGCCTTCGAGGAGCTCCTCGACTACGACACGGCTGCCCGCGTCGCCGAAGGCCTTCCGGACCATGATCTCCTCCACCGCATCCAGGGCCTCGTCCCCGAAGCGGCAGACATACACGCCCTTCCCGGCGGCCAGCCCGTCTGCTTTGACCACCACCGGCGCACCACTCTCTTCGATGTGGCGCCTCGCAGCCCCGGCGTCATCAAAGGTGGCGTAGGATGCTGTGGGCACCCCGTATTTAATCATCAGGTCCTTGGCAAAGACCTTGCTGCCCTCGATCCGGGCCGCCTCCCTGCCCGGCCCAAACACGCGGAGGCCCCGGGCCTCGAATGCGTCGACGATCCCCATGGTGAGCGGGACCTCAGGGCCCACGACCGTGAGGCCTATCCCTTCCTGCACGGCGAAGTCGACGAGGGCCTCGACCTGTTCGGCCCGGATATCGATGCACCTGGCCGCGGAGGCGATGCCGGCGTTGCCGGGCGCGCACAGGACCTCCTCGACCCGCGGGCTCTGAGCGATCTTCCAAGCCAGGGCGTGCTCGCGCCCCCCTCCTCCCACGATCAGCACTTTCATGGTTGCTCTCCTTTTTTGCTCTGCTCAAGACAAATGAAATATCCCTCTGAGGAACCCAGGAACCCAGGAAGAGAATAAATGAGTACATCGAACTTGTGTTTCCGACTTCTTCTCTGCTGTCATTTCGATTTCCTCTCTCTGTCATTTCGACCGAAGGGAGAAATCTTTTCTTTTCAAATCGATCTCTTTTCCTGGTTTCCTGGGTTCCTCAGAGGTCAACTCTTAGAACGCGACTCCCAGCGCGTTTATCAGGGCCGAGATCGGTGCCTGCTCTCGGGCGTCCTCCACCGACGCCTTCAGCTCGCCCAGCAGCCACCTCACCTCTTCCACGAGCTCATCATCTTTGATCAGGGTGCCCACGAGGCCCTCGCCGGAGTTGACCTTGGCCGAGATCTCCTCGATGTCGGCCAGGGCCGTGTCCAGGCGCCCCGAGGCGCTCTCGAAGTTGGCCAGGGCGACGCGCAGCTGCTCGCGGTTCTCGGCCAGGATGCCCGCCAGATCGCGGCTTGCGGCGCGCACGTTCTCCGACGTCTCCGGAAGGGAGGCGAGGGTCTCGCTCACCGCCTCGCGGTTCTCGGCCACAAGGGTGCTCAGGTCGCCCGAGAGCCGGTCCAGGTTCCCGGTGATCCGCGAGAAGGCCTCGTTGTTCTCGGCCACCACCCTTCTCAGGTCCGCGCTCAGGGTGCGCAGGTTCGCGAGGATATCGCGCAGCGAGCTCTCGCCCTCGTCGCTCCCGAAGACCTCGCTGAGCGACGAGGTGACGGCCTTCACGTCATCGGCTATGGAGCCGAGCTTGCCGATTATCACGTTGAAGTCGTCGGAGGAGATCCTCGGCTCGATCTTTTGGCCGTGGCTCAGGGGCGACCCACCCGGCGTGCCCGGGTCGATCTCGATGTACCGCTCCCCGAGCATCCCGTAGGTCTTGATCCACGCGCCCGCGTCGTCGCTCAGCGACACGTTCTCGTCCACCTCCAGGACCACGCGTCCCTTCCCGTCGATGAGCTCGATCGATATGACCTCGCCGATGATCACGCCCGCCACCTGGACCATGTCGCCCACGTCGAGGGCCGACACATTCTCGAAGTCCACCACGACCGGATACTTCCCTTTCTTCTGGAAGGTAAAGTCCCCGGTCTTGTAGGCCATGAAGATCGTCACGACCAGCACGATGGTTGCCATGAGGCCGACCTTGGCCTCATTGTCGAACCCGGTTTTCACCTTGATCGCTCCTTCCGTTTGTGTCTGCTCTCACTCATTGTGACGGTCCTGATCCTTGCCTCTCTTCGTAAGTGGTCCGGTTCATAAATACGGTGACGCACCGAAGCCGTCGAGGCACCCGGCCCGCAAGGCGCGAGGAGGGCGAATACCGTTGTCGTATTTAACCGACGAGCAACGTAGCGGGGCGGGATGCATCGGCGGCTGAATGCCACCGTATTTATGAACCGGGCCACTATGAGCGCCACCACTTCTCGGCCCCGCTCGGCCCAAGGCCCCCGGCCAGGAATTCCTGGATGACCGGATCCTCCGAAGCCCGGATCGTCTCCGGAGGGCCCACGGCGATGATCAGGCCCTCGTGGAGCATGGCGATCGTGTCGGCCAGCTTGAAGCTCGAGGGCACATCGTGGCTGATGATCACGCACGTGATGCCGAATCGGCGCTGGGTGGTCCGGATGAGCTCGATGATCTTGTCCGACATGAGAGGGTCCAGGCCCGATGTGGGCTCGTCGAAGAGGACGATCCGCGGGTCGAGGGCCATGGCCCTGGCCAGTCCGACCCGCTTTCTCATCCCGCCGCTCAGATCGGCAGGCATCGTCTCCTCGGTTCCCACCAGGCCCACCCGGTCCAGGAGGTCTCGGACCTTCTCTTCGATCTCTTTCAGGCTGAGGCGGGTGTGCTCGCGCAGCGGAAAGGCGATGTTCTCCTCCACGGTCATGGAATCGAATAGGGCCGCACCCTGGAAGAGCATGCCGAACTTCTTCCGGGTCTCCTTCAGAAAAAAATCACTGAGGAACGTGATGTCGCGATCGTCGACGAAGACCCGACCGCTGTCGGGGCGCATCAGGCCGATCATGTGCTTGAGGAGCACGCTCTTGCCCGCCCCGCTCCCGCCCATGATCACGGTGATCTTGCCCTTCTCGACCGTGAGATCGACCCCCTTGAGCACGTGGTGATCTCCGAACGATTTGTGCAGATTGACCAGTCGTATCATGGTGTGCCTATCAAAACAAAAAGTCCGTTAAAAAGTAATCGCTTATCAAAATACAGACCGACGAGAGGACCACGGCCCCGGTGGTCGACCGGCCGACCCCTTCGGCCCCCTGCGTCGTGTGATAGCCCTTGCAGCACCCTATGAGCGAAAGAATCAGGCCGAAGCAAACCGCTTTGTAAAGCCCGTGCGAGAGGTCGTAGATGTCCGTGTACTTCACGATCGAACCTACCTGACTCCCAAAGGTCGTGCCGACGACCTTGACCCCAACGAACAGCCCCCCCAGAATACCCACGAAATCGAAAACCACGGTGAGGGCCGGGATCATGACGAGGGCCGCGATCACGCGGGGCACGACCAGGTAGTTGATCGGATCGACCGCCATGCTGCTGAGGGCGTCGATCTGCTCGGTCACCCGCATGGTGCCGATCTGAGCGGCCATGGCGCTCCCGGCGCGGCCGGTGACGAGGATGCCGGTGAGAACCGGTCCGAGCTCCCGGGTGAGGCTCAGGGCCACGGTGACGCCGATGAGGCTCTCGGCGTTGAATCTCGAGAAGGCATAATTGCTCTGCAGAGCAAGGACCATACCGGTGAACGCCCCGGTGAGGATCACCACGAAGAGAGACTCCACGCCGATGAACTTCATCTGCTCCACGATGATCCGCCCTCGGAAGGGAGGGCGGAACACCCAGACAAGTACCTTGCCGATCATGATCACGTGGCGGCCCGCCTCCTCCATCGGGGCGACAAGGGCGTGCCCGAGCCACTTGAATAGCCTCATCGTGCCTCCGGTAGAAACATACTCACTTCCTAAAAAATTCCTCTGAGGAACCCATGATTTCCTTCTTCTATTTTTCTATTTTTTCCCTTCCTGGGTTCCTGGGTTCCTCAGAGGCATTCTCCTTTTTATATAGACGCTATATATAACCTATGGGGCCCAAGTTTGTCACTCGCCAGTCTCTGCCGCCTCTTCCCCGCTTGTCCCGTCGCCGGGAAGCAGTGAGCCGGCCCCGGCCACTCCGTTTCTGATCGCCTCGAGAGGAGAGGGACCGCCGGCCCGACCGCAGACGAAATCCTCTTCCGCCCGCTCCCCGAAGTACTGCCAGAGAACGCGCCTCCAGGCAGGCGACGCTCCGCCGCTCCCCTGTTCATAGAGGGTCCAGAAGGCCCCGTAGCTGCGCTCGACTCCTCTGGGGTCGTTGAACCACATGGGCGAAAGCAAGGAGAATCGCCTCCTCCCCTCGCCGTTTCTGCGATAGTCGAAAAGCGGCCAGACCTTGTTCTTGGATGCCCTGCGCTCTCCGTCCGCCTCTATCTCGGCCGTGGACCAGTAGAGGGGAAGCGCCCACCTGCGTACGGTCCGGTATCCCTGGCGCAGGTCCTCCCGGAACCAGAGCAGGGGATAGAGGGCAAACCCCTTGCGCACACCCGGGCGCCGCTTATAGCCGAACAGGGGCCAGCTGTACCACTTGAGATAATCCTTACCCCGGCCGAGGGTGAAAAGCGGCCAGGGCGCACTCAGCTCCGTGTAGGGCTCGCCCCGGCGCTCTTCGGCCTGGTAGCTGAAGAAGGGAAACAGGACATAGTCGATCCGGCCGGTGGGGGTCTCCTGAAAACCGTAAAAGGGGAGCGCAAAAAGGCTCTGCAGCGGCTCCTTGTCGGTCCTGTACTTCTCCCCCCAGATGAAGAGGGGCCAGAGGGCAAAGGACCTCCGCTCCCTCCCCGTGCGCTCCTTCTCACCCCAGAAGGGCCAGACCCGCGCTCCTCTCCTGCCTCCGCCGCGTGAGTAGTGAAACATCGGCCAGAGCACGTTGTGTGCTCTGTGATCGCCGTCCCGGGAGTCGAGGTAGAGGGGAAACAGGAAGAAGCGCATCTCGTCCTTGCCGAGAAGGCCCTTGAGGCGGCCGAACAGAGGAAACAGGGCGAAATAGGAACCTTCACTCGGGTCGGTCCCGCCGAAAACAAGTGGAAACAGGGAGTAGTCGACGTCGCGCTCTCCGTTGACGTTGATTCGCGACACATAGTAGAAGATGGGATAGATCCTGAATGTGAAGCGATCTTTTGTGCGCCGGTAGAGGCCGATGGGCCAGAGGAACCGGACCTCCCGGAACTCGCCCTCGCGGCCGGCAACGGAATAGAAGAGCGGGCGCAGCGCCGTGTGGCGCTCTGCCGGGCGATCCTCGAAGTGCAGGAGCGGCCAGAAGATCTCCCGCTCCGTCACTCCGGCCGCCTGGTGGTGCTTGGAATAGTAGATCGGCCCGAGGTTGACCTCCCCCAGGCCGGCCGCGCAGCCCGCGGAGACGACAAAAGCCGCTGCCACGAGTGCCAAAAGGGAGAGACCGCACGGACCGATCGCACCGGACCTCGGTGTTGTTTTCACATTCCTATCGGACCTTTTCGAACGTCCCTGAAAAAAGGTTTCGATGCCTGGCCCTTCCCGCTGTAAATCGGTAGCGCTGCCGAGGTAGAGCTCTTCGGGCGGACTTTTTCTCTCAGATTTTTTAACGCAGAGTCGCAGAGGACTATTAATCTATAGGAACCAAACTGACACTATTGAGGGTTGTTGCGAGGGGCAAAGCCCCGAAGTCGAAGATTGCGAGGCATGAAGTGCCGAAGCAACCCCCTGTGCTTATTAGCATGCGGAACCCGGGGGATTGCTTCGCTTCGCTCGCAACATCCATGACTTTTTCCGCATTCACCATTGATTATCTTCTCTCTGCGCCTCTGCGTTAAAATCTTTGAACGGAAAAAATTGGATTTCCTTTGCAATCGAGCTGTACACCCTATATGGGGACAGAGTCCTAGCATATTCGGAGGAATAAAGAAAGAGATTATGGCCTTTAGGGACAAAGCACCAACCCCGGTCGCACCCCTTCCTGACGCCGTAAACTCAGAAGCCCGAGCCCGAGGAGGGTCTCTTGCGGCGGCGTGCAGGGCGGGTTTTGAATACGGTCTCAATGCCATCGGCATCATGGCCTCCCTCACCCTGCTCCGGCCGGGGGAGCGCTACCGCTCGGACCCGGAGTTCCTCGACTTCTATGCCCGGGAGGACCCCGAAGGACCTCCCCTCTATGGTCCTCCTGAACAGATCTCTTCTGTTCAGACCACCCCTCTCAGGTCCGGAGAGGGGATCGAGCGGCTCAAACTCACATTTCCCAGCCCTTACCGCCCCCTCAATCCCGGATATACGGCCCGCCTTGGAGATCGCCTGCCATGCGGCGAGGTCCGGGCCCGGCTGGTGCAGCCTTCACCGGCGGCGGATCGAGCCGGTACAGGGATGCCGGAGCCCGGGTCGGCGGAGGCGGGAGGAGAGCCGTGGGCCGAGACTGCGCTGGTTCTGATCCATGGATGGGTCCAGAACCGGCTCGACCTGCTGGAGCGCCGCTGGGCCGGCCCGATGGCCCGCGGCCTGGCCGTTCCGAGCGCCCTCCTCATGCTTCCATACCACATGGACCGCATCACCCAAGGGGAGCGGTTCCACGGGGAGCACTTCATAAGCGCCGATCTGCCGCGCACCATCGAGGCCCTGGTCCAGTCCGTCCAGGAGGCGCTGGCCCTGGCCGCCTGGCTTCGCGACCGAGGTGCAAGGCGCGTGGGGGTGATGGGCTTTTCTCTGGGCGGGCTCATCGCGGCCCTGGCCGCGGCCGCAGAGCCGGACCTCGATCTGGCCGTTGTAGCCGAAGCGCCCTGCAACCTTGCCGATCTGATATATTCATCACTCCGGCTCTACTATGTCAGACGTGATGCCAGGGACCAGGGCATCAGCCACGAACGGCTGTGCGCGGTCCTGCGCGCGGTCACGCCGGAACACTTCACCCCGGCGATCCCGAGCGACCGCGTGCTCATCGTTCACGGCCACTACGATCTCACCGTGCCTCCAGTCCATGCTGAGCGGCTGCAGGAGGCCTGGGGCCGTCCCCCGATCTGCTGGTATCCCGGCGGACACGGAGACATCCACCTCCACTCCCGCAGTATCCTCGGTGCGATTGCAGAGCACATCGAAAGGGTCCCAAAGACAAAACAATCAATTTGATTTTCAAAGCACCATCATCTAGCATCGAAGAGACGAGGATAAATCAGGAGGCATCCATGGGCAGATTCGACGGAAAAGTCGTGGCAATCACAGGCGCCGGCAGCGGGATCGGCCGCTCCCACGCGCTCGCCTTTGCCCGGGAGGGCGCCGGAGTGGTCGTGAACGACCTGGGCACCGATCTCTCGGGCTCGGGCGTCGGCACCATGGCCGCGGACGCCGTGGTCCGGGAGATCGAGGCGATGGGAGCAGAGGCGGTGGCCAGCTACGACAGCGCAGCCACCATGGAAGGCGGAAAGGCGATCACCCGGGCCGCCCTGGACCGCTTCGGCCGCATCGACATCCTCGTGAACAACGCCGGCATTCTGCGCGACATGATCATCCTCAAGATGCCCGAGTCGTCCTGGGACGACGTGATCGCCGTCCACCTCAAGGGCACCTTTGCCTGCACCCGGCCGGCCGCCCGCGCCATGCGCGCCCAGGGCGATGGGGGGCGGATCATCAACACCACCTCCATCTCGGGCCTCCTAGGCAACTTCGGCCAGGCCAACTACGGCTCGGCCAAGGCGGGCATCGCCGGATTCACCCGGATCGCCGCCCTCGAGTTCGAGCGATACGGGATCACGGTGAACGCGGTGGCGCCGATCGCCATGACCCGCATGACCGAGAAGATCGCCGAGGTCGCAGACCAAGGCGATCAGCTCGACCCCGCCTTCGTCTCCCCGGTGGTACTCTACCTCGCCTCGGACCTGGCCGCCGGGATCACCGGAAAGATCTTCGGCGTCGAGGGGGGCAACATCTTCGTCTACGAAACGGTCAAGAACGAAGGGCTCTCAAGGGACAGGATCTGGACTGTGGAGGAGATCCACGAGCAGATCGGCGAGATCATGAAGATGTGACATGTGGTCGGCCGGGACGCTTTGGGTCGAAATCAACTCCCTTTTGCAGAGCTTGTTATCTTCTTTTTCTTGACGATCACTTCGATGCCACACTCGGCAACAGGCATGATTGTTTGATCCACGCCCATGGTACGGAAAGCCTCCCTGAAGAAGTCATTGAGAAGTACGATCCTCTCTATTTCTACCTGGGGAGAGAACTCGATCAGAAGATCCAGAATATTTATCGATTTCGGCGACCAGCTGTCGCGCTTGTAGATGGTGAATGTCCACTTGTGATCCGCATTGAATTTGCTCGGCCAGTGTCCCAGTTCATACAGATCTTCATCCGGAATGGTGATTATCAGATACCCTTCGGGCTTGACCACGCGTATCCAGTTTTTCAGGGCCTCCCTCACATCGACCATATGCTCGAGAGAATGACTTGACAACAGGAAGTCATAGCTGTCATCCGGAATCCCGGATAGAAATTGAGCATCTCCATCTTCCCTGTCCCAGGTACTCACCGAACGCATAGCCGGAAAGATGTCGACATATTGAACGAGGGGGTCCGGCTTTCCTCCAATATCGATCCCGTCTCCGACAAAATAACGTGTTTGAAAAGCGCCGTCGTAAAAGCGGCGCTTTGCAGCTTTGCTTTGTTCATACATATTGAGACTACCTTTGGGCGGTCTTTATTCTCTTCGGCATTCGGAGGGACGGCCGCCGTGGCGTCCGTCAGGCGCGGCTCTCGAAGCTAGTCTCCCCTTCGGCTATGCCGTAGATCTCCTGCTTCTGAAGATCCCCCAGGAGATACTTGGCGGCATAGAAGCCCATCTGAATCGAGTGGTCCATGTTGTTGTACCGATAGATCCCCTGCCGGCCGCAGAGCACCACGTCCTCCATGGGATCGAAGTGGCTCCGGATCACCTCCACGTCCTCTTTGTAGCCGAGGTGGTAGATCGGGTAGGAGTGCTTCTCTTTGACCGAGAAGAAGTCGATCACTTCGTGCTCCTCCACGCCGAAGCCCAGGCGCGCTAGGTCCGGAAGGGCCCGGTCGAGCAGCTCGCGGTCCGTGGCGTTCCAGAGTTCGTCCCCTTCGTCGCACGCGATCTCGAGGATGAGGGAGGTCTTGCCGGGCGGCGCCAGGGCCGGGCTCCAGTTCCTCGGCTCCTGGATGCGGAAGAATAGGTACTCCTCCTCCGGGATGTAGATCCAGGTGTTCTTCGAAATCTGCTCCCGGTCGATGCAGACATTGAGGAAACGCAGCGCTCGGAAGCGCAGCCCCCCGGTCCTCGCCATGAGCGCCGAGGGAATCTGCGGGTGGATCATACGGATGAAGTCGGGCAGCGGAATGGTCACGATCAGGTGGGTGCCATTGACCGTGTGGATGCTCCCGCCCTGTTCGTACTGCACGGCGATCGCTTTGGGACCTGTGCGCTCCACCCGGACCACCCGCGAGTCAAGGGTGATCCGACCCCCTGCCGAACGCACCCTCTCGGCCATCCGCTCCGGGATCTCGCCGATTCCTCCGGGCGGAAAGAGGAACTCCACCACATAGGTGCGGGGGAGGTTGGTCTTCCTCCTGACGAGCCGGTAGAAGACATCCAAGAGGTTGATGAGTGTGATCCGCTGGGCCGCCCAGTCCGCGGAGATGAGTGAGGGATCGATGCCCCAGAGCTTCCGGGTGTAGACGGCGAAGTAGATGTCGTAGAGGGTTTTGCCGAAGCGGGACTTGACCCAATCCTCGAAGGTCACCTCGGGACCGGGTTTGACCACCCTCTTGATATTCGACAGGAGATAGGTGCTGAAGGCGCTGAACATAAAACCGGGCCCGGCCTTGAGGATGAGGTCCGCCAAGTCCAGGGGATACTTATAGAACTTCCCGCCCAGGAGGATTGTGCTCACCCGGGAGCAGGAGCCGAGGGAGCCGTCCATGAGGGTAACGATCTCGTTTTCGAGCTCCCTGTCGAGAGTGAAGAAACGGTGCCCCCCGAGGTCGAAGGAGAAATCGCCCCTCCGGATCGTACGGCTCAGCCCCCCCACCTGGCTGTCCTGGTCGATGACCTGTACCCGCTTGCCCCGTTCCGCGAGCTTCCAGGCCGCGCTCAGGCCCGCCACCCCGCCCCCGAGGATGATGATTTTTTCTTTGCTCTGCGTTTTGCTCATGGACTATTGCAATCGATTTTGCTGATATCCTCTGTCAGGCTCTTGCATTCTCAAAAGTGTATTACCCTCAATTGTACCACAATCATTTTCTTTTTTCGAAGTGGGTGGGGCGGGCACACTATAATGACTCGACGAACCGGTCGTTCAGGTAGCGCCGGCTGATCCTCGCACGCTTTTCCTGGGGGGTGAGGCGCGGGTTGATGATCACCAGGAAGTCGGAGACCTTGTTCCGGTTGACCTTGAGTACGTCCCATATGAGGTGCCCGAAGAACCTCCGGTAGAAGTTCGACTCCGCCTTACTGCCGCTCAGCAGCTTGATGAACTTCCAAGGGGAGAAGAAGTAGATCATGTTGTAGAGCAGGGTCCGGTTCACCTGGGGCTTCCCTTTGTCCGTGTACGGGGGGAGGTACCGGTCCGTGTAGAAGGCATCCTCCACGATGTCGATCCCACGGTTCCTGAGCATCTGGAAGCCGGGTGTGTGGCGGATGGGGGTGAAGTTGCGGGTGCCCGCCGCGTCCGAGATGGCCGGGCTCTGCATGAAGAAACGGTTGTCCGACTGCTCGAGGCCGGGATAGCCGAAGACGAAGAGGCCGTGGACGAATATGCCGTACCGGTGGAAGTTCTCGTAGGCCTTGCGGTAGTAGTCGACCGACGTGGCCGGGTACTCCTTGTTCAGCATGGACTCGCCCCGGTCGCCCAGGGTCTCGAAACCGACGAGGACCTGCTTGAGACCGGCCCGGGCCGCCACCTCCAGGACCTCGGGGTGGTCCACCGCCAGGTCGGCGCGGCAGAAAGCGACCCAGCTGAGGCCGAGGTCGTTACGGATGATCGCCTCGCTGATCTCCTGGTAGCGCTCGCTCGACTCGCCCCAGCTGTCGTCAGTGATGTCGATCTGGCGTACGCCCATCGCGCGGAGCCGCCGAAATTCCTCGACGACCCGGTCCGGCGATTTGAGTCTCTGGCCTCCCCCCCAGAACACATGGGTGCAGCAGAAGGTGCACCGGTGCGTGCACCCCCGGGACATCTCCAGGGAGGCGGTCCTCCCCTCCTGCGCGATGCCGAGATCATAGTGGTCCAGGTCTATTATCTCCCAGCGTGGCATTTCGATCTCGTCCAGGTCCTCTATGAGGTCCTGATCGGCCGTGCGCACCGGCTCCCCATCGTCGCCTCGAAAGGTGATCCCCCGGACGTCGCCCAAACCTCCGCCGTCGGTCAGAGCGTCGATCACGAGAGGAAAGGAGCGGTCCCCCTCGCCTCGGACCACCACGTCGGCCCCCTTGCGGACCCACATGTCGTCGTAGAGGGAGGCGTGGTGCCCCCCGATGACCACCGTGGCCTCCGGATTCACCCGCTTGATGAGGCGGATCGTGATCTCGCTGTTCAGGGCGAGGCAGGAGTCGGTCACATTGATCCCGATGATCCGGGCCCCGGCCAGGATGTCCTTGTACCGGTGCATGGGCAGCTTCTCGACCAGGCCGTCGCAGACCGCGATGTCGATCGGCCGGTCGGCCAGGCTCGCCGCGAGCTGGGGGTAGGAGACGGCCGGGATCTTGTACAGATACCTCGAGAAGTCCAGCCGGAAGGGCCAGTTCACATAGATGTCAATGGGATTCAGAAAAAGGAGCCTCACAAAACTACCTCCAGTTATTGGCAGTGCTCATCGCCCTTGGGACGAACTTTTTCTCTCTGATATTTCAAACGTTACGTTATATACATTCACCACAGAGGACACAGAGGTCACAGAGAGAGGAAGAGGTTGATTTCATTCATTCTCTCTCTGTGACCTCTGTGTCCTCTGTGGTGAAAAAAATCATTTTCATAAGCTCCTCGGGTCCCCTTCTCTGTATCTCTGCGCCTCTGCGTCTCTGCGTTAAATTTCTTCTGACGGAGAAAATCGGACTCCCTACGCAATCGAATCGCGCAGCCTCTCGATATAGGCCTCCGACGTATAATACCCGACGATGCGCCTCTGGCGCTCCCGGACCCCGTCTCGGGAGAAGGTCATGATGAGCAGATCCTTGACTCGCCTCGGGGTCACCCCCATGACGTTGCGCACCAGAGCCGACAGGAGCCGCCGGTAGTAGAGGCGCTTGACGCGGTGTCGGCTGAAGGCGTGCCTCCATCGGCCCAGCAGGAGGAACTCCTTCAGGCTGATCAGAAAAGCCGGGTCCGCCTGGCGCCTCCCGGCCGTGGTGTATGCAGGCAGATGCCGGTCGTTGTAAAAGACGTCTATCATCTTCAGGCCGAGCCGCTTCAGGGTCTCATACCCCTCGGTCCGGGGGAAGGGGATGAACTTCTTTGGGGCGCTGATGTCGCAAAACCGGTGGGAGGTCATCAGGATCCTCCGGTCGGTATGCTCTGCTCCCGGGTACCCGGTGACGAAGAAGCCGGTCACCATGATGTTCAGGCGGCGCAGCCGGCGGTAGGTCGCCGCGAAGTCGTCGAGGCCGAGGTCATACCCCTTTTTGATCCTCTTGAGCGACTCCGTGGTGGAGCCCTCGAACCCGACGAGCGCGTGGCAGAGCCCCGAGCGGGCGGCCAGATCTACGAGCGTGGGGTTCCGGATGATGCGGTCGGCCCGCACAAAGGAGACCCAGTCGAAGCCGAAGCCCTTCCGGATCATCCTCTCGAGGATCTCCTCCTCCCGGTCCTGCCTCTCCCCCCAGTTATCATCGGCAAAGGCGAGCTGCCTGACGCCCCTGGAGTGGAGGCCCTCCATCTCGGCGATCACCCGGTCCGGCGACTTGTAGCGCTGGCGCTTGCTCCAGAAGGTGTTCACCAGGCAGAAGGTGCACTGGTGCGGGCAGCCCCGCGAGCTCTCCACGCACCCGGTCCGGCCGCCCCGGCCGAACCCGAGGTCGTAGAGGTCGAGGTTCAGCGAGTCCCAGTCGGGCACCGGGAGGGTGTCCAGGTCATCGATCAGGGGGGCCTCCGGGGTCCGGACGATCCCGCCGTCAGGCGCCCGGAAGGTGATCCCGGGGACCTCCTCGAGGCCGGCCTCCCCCCGGAGGGCGCGCACCAGGGCCGGCATGGCGGTCTCCCCCTCCCTCCGAACCACGAAATCCGCACCCTTCTCGATCCACTCGCGGTCGAATATAGAGGCGTGATGCCCCCCCATGACCACGGTCGTCCCGGGCCGGATCGCCTTGATGAGGCGCAGGGTGATCTCGGTGTTCAGGGAGGTGCCCGAGTCGACCACATTGATGCCGACCAGGGGATAGGAGCCCAGGAGCGTCCGATAGCGCGGCAGGTCGATCCGCTCCACCAGGCCGTCGAATACGTCAACCTGGACGTCCCCGTCGCCGTCCAAGGCCGCGGCGATCTGCGGAAAGGTCACGGCCGGGACGCGGAAGAGGTGCCGGGTGAAGTCGTTCTCGAACGGCCAGGTACGGTACAAGGGTTTAGGCACCAGCAGAAGCAGCCTGTCCACTGAGGCTGCGGTCCCTGTCGGTTGTTTTTCGGGAGATCTATTCATAATCCTTCTAATGTTGCAAAGCCATAGCCAAACAGTGGAGAACCCAAGTTTAGTCACTCCTGGAAAAGAGAACCTCTGAGGAACCCAGGAACCCAGGAAGAGAAAAAGAATAAGTCGGACATGTCATTTCGACCGTAGGGAGAAATCTAATCTTTTCAAGTTGTACAATTGGAAAGATTTCTCGCTTTGCTCGAAATGACAAGTAGTTGTGATTTTTTTCGAGCGCATCAAAATTGACCGACCTCTTTTCATGGGTTCCTGGGTTCCTCAGAGGAAATTCTATTTGTCTCACTCCTTTATCGCTCCGACGCAAGTCGCGAAAGCGCCTCAATGAAAACGCCTTCACCTAACCAGGGACCGGAGGAATTTGTGTACCACGTAGAGTCCCTTGAACAGGTCCCGCTTGTTCGGGAAGAGGCGGAAGATGCGCCACATCCGCTTCGGGTTCAGATAGAAGGTCCTCAGGGCCTTTCGCTTGTACACCTCGAGGTCGATCCCGTAGGCCCTCTGGTAGAAGGAGTGGGTCGAATAATAATAGTTCGGGTCGGCCTTGGAGTGGGCCAGGCCGGGGTCGAAGTCCTTTTTGATCATCTCGAAGAGCTCGGTGTTCTCCTGGGGCGTCACGGTGAAAAAGACGGCCAGGGTCAGGGGGGAGCGGGCCGCGAACCGGATTGTCTCCTCGATCTCCTCGATCGTCTCCGTGGGGAAGCCGATCATGAAGAAGGACTTGGTGATGATGTTGCGCCTCGATGCATGCTCGATCATCTCCTTCGCCTTCTCGAGGTCGATGCGCTTGCGCGTGAAGCGCTGGAGCCTGGGGGAGGCGGTCTCCACGGCAAAGATCATGTAGTAGGCCCCGGCGTCGACGAGGGCGTCGATCACCTCCCGGTCGAGCAGATCGGTCCTGAGCCCGTTGGGAAAGGAGAGCCGGATGTCCAGCTTTTCACGGCGGATCCGGGCGCAGATTTCGAGGACCCGATCCCGATCGAAGTTGAATATGTCGTCGTAGATCTGAAACTCCCCGACGCCCATGGCGCAGAGCTGCTCCATCTCCTGGATGACGTTCTCCGGTGATCGGGCCCGAAACCGGCGGCCGAAGATGGCGTGGCAGTAGACGCAGTTGAATGGACAACCCCGGGAGGTGAAGAGCGGCGCGTAGATCTTGCGCGCTTTGACGCCGATCATGTTCCGGACATAGTGGGCCGAGTAGTCGGCCAGACGGATCTCCTTCCACGCCGGAAAGGGGAGGCCGTCGAGGTCCTCGATGGGCGGCCCCGGCGGGTTCTCCACGATCTCGCCGGACCGGGCCCTGTGGATGAGGCCCGGCAGGCCGTCGAAGCCGTCCTCGTCCCGGGCGATCCGCTCGCACAGCCGCGTGAAGACCTCCTCGCCCTCGTTCACCACCGCGAAATCGAGCCCCTCGATCATGTTGAAGACCTCGGCGCGCTTCGAGGTGGCCACAGGGCCGCCCACGATCAGCTTTGCCCGGGGATTCCTCTCCTTCACAATGCGCAGGGCCGGATCGATCTCGCCCGCCTCCACGCTCAGGGCGCTCACCCCGACGATGTCCGGGGGGGGCATTGATTGGAGCCTCTCACGGATCGCCTCGGCGGAGAGACCGTCCATGTTGCGGCCGTTGAGAGAGAGGTCGAGAATCCGCAGGCGATAGGGAAACCGCCCCCGTGCGGCGAGGTGGGAGGCGATGTAGAGAAGCCCGAGCGGGGGGCCCACGATGGCCGGGTGCACCCGGGCGTAGGCCTTGATCAGGAGGATCTCGAGGGGCTTCATGATCGTCGGGCGATCCGCACAGTCTATGTATGGGTTTCGGAAACGGAAGTCATGGAAATATCATCTATTTTATCAAGAGACCCTCGGAAGAACAAGAGAATCAACCCTAACATTTGGATTGACTACCTAGATAAAATTTTAATTGCAACATTGTATGTTTTTTGTTAAATTCAATGGTAGATATACAATACGATATCTTGAACAGATACTTCCGTTATTCGAGGATTGTTTAGCGGGGCTACTCGATGGGTATGGTTATTAGCGAACAGCCGACATTGAAAATCCAATAAAGGGGGGGACAGATTCATGAAAGTAAAAGCTTTCATACTGACCGTGAGCGTTCTTTTTCTGATGGGAACAACCGCCTTGGCCGGGGCGCCCTACGAGATCACCTACCAGGGGCGGTTGCTCGAAGGGGGTATCCCGGTGACCACGGCGAAGAGCGTTACTTTCGAGCTCTTCGCGAGTCAAAGCGGAGGGGGCTCTCTCTGGACCAACACACAGTCCGTGACCCCGGACGCTAACGGAATATACACAGTGATGCTCGGGTCCCTGTCGAATCCGATCCCGACCAGCTATGCAACACTTTGGCTACAAGTAACGATTAACGATATTCCACCGGTTGTGCTCACTCCCCGAAAGCAGCTCACCTCGGCCCCGTATGCCCTGAACGTGGGGACCCTGCCGGCCCTCGATGTCATCGGAAGCATAAAAGTTGGAAATGATACCGAACCTTGCGTTCCCGGCAAGGCCGGGACAATTCGCTGGACGGGCGAAGACCTTGATGTATGTACCGGTGATGAATGGAAACGTATTGCCGGTGTCTCCACTCCTGACGGGTCGAGCAAAGAAAACGCTGGCCTTACTTGTAAAACTATACTTGACGATGGATACTCAATCGGCAGCGATATGTATTGGATCGATCCGAACGGCGGCGATACAGGCGATGCCTTTCAGGTCTATTGTGATATGACAACGGCTGGTGGTGGATGGACCAAGGTGAACTCCATCAGCGCGACGCATATCGACTTGATCAATGGCACCTCCGGCAAGGAGATGCTTAAATGTTCAGATGCGAGCTCTTCATACATCATATCGCCAAACCTGTCGCTCAATTGGTCATGGTCTGTGAAGCAAAAAATCGGGGGGACGTGGAATGTAAACGGTTCTTCACAAGCCTGCGGAACGGCCTCTGAGTTTGACACTGTTTCCTGTGGGTGGGGCTTTGGATGTTCAAATGGCGGGGGAGGAGCGAATAAGCTTTATCCAGGTAACATCGGGCACGCTACTTGTGCCGATACGACAACAGCCCATACAAATGGAAATTTTACTATCTGTGGTGATGGTAATTACGGCTCTTATAGTATCTTTATTCGTTCTGATTTTTAAGCTTCAGGTCAAAATAGCCGGGATCAGGGAGAGAGCTCTTTTATATCCAAACGTTGCATAAAATCGCAGGCGGAAACCGCTGACGCGTTTTCCGCCTGCGATTTTATACAACGTTTGGGTTTATACAGAAGGCTATGATACGCACGCCGGCGAAGGCGTGTGAGCCGCAAGGTTCCCTGACCGTGCTCAAGTAGCTCTCCACGACGCCCCCGGGATCGTTCTCCCAGGCCCTGCTCAACACCAACCAGATCCTTGGGGCGGGCCCGATATCCTCCAGCATCTCCGCCGCATCCTCTCTTCGTATCTCCTCGTCGGGGGGGAAATAATGGATCCTGCCCGGGCTCTTGTAGTAGAAGGCCATGGGGTAGGTGGCGAAGTAGGAGGAGACGGCGATCACCTCGTCCTCGGGCCCGACCCTCTCCTCCAGAAAACGCGCGGCGCTCCGGGCGTCCTCTCTCGAGTATAGGGGATCGACGAAGTATCCCTTGATCGAGAGGGCCAGCACGGCCAGCAGCGCGGCCCCGAAGATCCTTCGGGCCATCCATCTGGACGGGAGGGCCTCCCAGCCCAGCCCGATGAGGAGAGCGAAGGGAGGGAATGCACCGATCAGGAATCGCGGGCTCAGGGGGAATCCGTGCATGAGGGCCAGGATGAGGGACGAGAGAGTGGGCAGGACGAGGAACAGGAGGAGATTGCGAAGCTCCACTTCTCTCCGTCGCCACCCGGCGGCCAGGCCGTTGAAGAAGAGCCCGCCGAAGAGGAACGTCGCAATACCCATCGCCGGCCCGTAGGACCGGAGCGCCTCGGCGACGGCCCCGCTCCTGAGCATCTGAAGCGGCGGGCCGAAGGAAAATCCCACACAGAAGGTGTACAGGGAGTACGGCACAGCCAGGAAAAAGTAGCTCGTCGGGCGCACCCGAATGTAGAATGGATTCATCCGGCTGAGAGGCTCCACGTTGGCCACATAGTGGGTGAGGAACAGGGGGAGCGCGATGATCAGCGCCAGAGCGGCCTGAGAGGCGATCCAGGCTCCCAGCCGCCTGCGCTCATGCCGGAGATCGATGAGGAGGATGAGGTTCTGCACGGCGATGATGTAGACCGTGGTGTACTGAATCCACAGGGCGGCCCCGGTGGCCAGCACGCACCCGACCAGGTCGCCCATACCGCCGCGCTCGCGGAACCGAAAGAGGCAGAAGAAGGAGAGCGTGTAGAGGAAGAGAATGATGCTGTAGTACCCCACCTCCTGGCTGTAATTGATGTGGAAGGGGGAGAGGGCAAGAAAGGCGGCGGCGGCGAAGGCCGCCCCGTCCCCGACCAGCCTGCGCCCCATGGCGTAGAGCATGGGGATCGTGGCCGCCCCGAGCAGGGCCGAGTGGAGCCGGAGGAAGAACTCCCCTTCGCCCAGCTTGATGAGGAAGTGAATGAGGACGTTGTAGAGGGGGGGAGACCAAGAGTGGTGATAAAAGGTTGGACCGAGCGGGAGGCGGCCCGAGTAGATGCATCGGACCTCATCGAGCCAGTAGCTCTGGGCCCCGAGGTGATAGAGCCGCAGGAGGAGACCCGCGGCGGTCAGGCCGGCGAGGATGTACAGGTATTGTCTATGTCGCTCCCTTTCCGCCGCGGCCGATGAAGAGATCATCCGGTTGGATTGCTTTAGCCGAAGGAGGCGCAGCTGCCGAACAGGACGGCAAAGAGGACCAGGATGATGGCCTGAGCGATCCAGCCGATCACGCAGACTCCCACGGCCCGAAGCGTGCTCTCATAGTCGAGGGCCTGTCGGACGGCGATCACCATGGCCGCCAGCATCCAGATCGCGGCGACGATGGTGACGATCCCGGCCAGCCCGGGGATGATCCCCAGGACCCGAATAAGACCGGGTGAGCTTGAAAAGCCGATGGTTCGCAGAAGCTCCCCGTGGTCCGCCCGGGTCTGGGGCTCGGGAAGGATCCTCGTGCCGATGAAGTAGGTGAGATAGGCCCACACATACCACCCGATGAGGGCCGCGATCGTCCCCAGCAGGAGGCCGCCAATCCCCATTTCTCCGATTGCGCCTATTCCACCGGCCACGCTGGAGAGGACGACGACTCCCATGGCCTGGCCGAGAGCGTCCTTGTCGGCCTCCACCTCTTCATAGAGATTCACATCCAGCTTGGCGGCGCGGATGATGCGATCCTTGTAACTGGTCATGGGCTCCTCCTTTTGCAGATCGTAGTGCTCTGTGCCACTTTATTTCAAAGAACGCGACGCCGTGTCAAGCGCCCGGAGCGCGCTGCCGCCCCTGCATTGGCTTTTGCCCCCGGAGCATATAGAATGGAAAGAATGATTCTTCCGGGCAGGAAGAACTTATCTCTCTTGGGGCGGACTTTTACACCCAGATTTTTTTAACGCAGAGACGCAGAGGATTTTTTCCATTTGATTCAATAAGACTCAATTGAGGGTCGTTGCGAGGGGCAAAGCCCCGAAGCAATCCCCCGAGCCCATTGGCATACGGAACTCAGGGGATTGCTTCGCTTCGCTCGCAACATCCATGACTTTTTCCGTATTCTCCATTGATTCTCTTCCCTCTGCGCCTCTGCGTCTCTGCGTTAAATTCTATGACGGAAATAATTGGATTTCCCACACGATAGAGCTTATCAATGCAGGGCAGTATGACCCGATTGAAAGTATTCTACCTCCATCCCCCGAACCTCTATCGCCGCTGGCTCGACCCGCAGACCGTGGAGGCCACGCTCAAGTTCCCGGCCGTCACCTTCCCCCAGCTCGCCGCATGCGTGCCCAACCCGGCCGTCTTCCTGGACGGGACCTATCTGGAGGCCGACCCGACACTGGCCATGAAGACCGCCTGGGCCGACGTGGTCTGCGTAAACGTGGTGGCCAAGTGCGGGGCCCTCAACGCCCAGGCCAACATCCGGCTCATCCGCCGCATCAACCCGCGTGCGCGCATCGTGCTGGGCGGCCACCACGCGACCTTCAATCACGAAGAGTGGTGCCGGCGGGGCGCCGACGCCGTGGTGCGGCACGAGGGGGAGCAAACCTTTCCGGAGCTGCTGGCCGCCTGGGAGGAGGGCCGGCCCCTGGAGGGAATCCAGGGCCTCACCTACAGGGAGAACGGCAAGGTCAAGGTGAACCCGAAGCGGCCCTTCATGGACGACCTCGACGAGCTCCCCATGCCGAACTTCCATCTGTGGGACCTCACTCAGTACCGCTTCTTCACATCGAAGCGGGGATACACCGGCTCCATCGAGAGCTCCCGCGGATGCCCCCACCACTGCACCTTCTGCTCGGCGAGCAACCAGTGGAACCACACACAGAGGCACAAAAGCGCAGACCGAACCCTGGAGGAGCTCCGCACCCTGCGGGGCATGGGAATCGCGAACCTCTGCTTCACGGACGACAACCTCTGCGAGAAGCGCGACCGGGACCGCCGCATCATGGAGGGGATCCTCTCGGAGGAGATGGGGTTCGACTGGTTCGCCTTCTTCCGGGCCGACAACGTGCTCGCCGACCCCGAGACCTTCGACCTGGCGGCCCGCTCCGGCCTCAAGTTCGTGCTGCTCGGCTACGAGAGCTTCTCGGACGACATGCAGCAGCGGATGAACAAGGAGTACGAGACCCCCCTGACCCTGGCCGACTACCGCCGCGTCTTCCGGTTCTTCGAGAGCCGGGGCGTCCTGGTGGGGGGATTCTTCATTATCGGCCACCCGGGCGAGGACCGGGACGAGCGCCTCCGGATGTTCTCCCATCTGAGCGAGGTCTGCCACCACCCCATGATCCAGATCTTCAGGCCCATGGCCGGCACGGTCGGCTACCGCCGGATCAAGGAGCAGGGGCTCCTGCTCAAGGAGATGTTCTTCCACGACGCCCGAACCTCGGCCATCCGCACCGATCCGGCCCTCTTCCGGGATCTCTTTCTCTTCCAGGCCCGCTACTTCCTCTCCCCAAGGCGCCTGCTGCAGGCCTTCCGGATGGGCAAGGAGCAGTGGTTCTACTACTGGCGGGTCTACGGGAGGATCTTCAGGAACCTCTTCTCGCCCACCTGGAGCTCCGTAATGGACTACATCCGTCTCAAGCGACAGGGGCACCGGCCCGAGACGGTCCAGGCCTACCATGACTGGCTCGAACGAAAATATCTGGATCCCTCGTTCATACGGCGGGTCGAGGCACGGCTTGTGAAGGGAATGTGTAAGCAAGGGAAAAATGGGAAAGGGGAAAATTGGGAAAAGGATTGAATTAGTATTGGTGTCAACTTGAAGATAATTAATTTACCTCAGAACAAAACCGCATCTTCGTCGCGGACCCAATTGAGGGTCGTTGCGAGGACCAAAGGGACGAAGTCGAAGATTGC